>NZ_AFPM01000037.1 GCF_000220565.1 Oceanicola sp. S124
TAAAGGACGCGCGGACGACGCACCTCCCTTTAAGGGCAAGACGTCCCGACAGGCCCCCAGCCCCGTTGGGCCATTGCATCTGGGCTCGCCTGAGCACAACCACACAGGGCGGGCAGCCCGGCACGACATTGCGGACCAGATATCTGAAGGGCTGTACCGACGGCTTTCGGGGTGTCGCGCGCAAGTTCGAAGCGGTCGCGGTCCACGACGGCTGCATCGACGGTCAGTTTGCTTGCGAGGCCTCATAAAACGGCCTGCGCCTCACGGACCAGTCTCCGCGCCCCCCTTCCACATCGCACACCGCAAGATCCATGTCGCGCGCCTGCCGCCGCTCATCAGGCGGATGTCCCGCATATCCTGCAAGCGTCCAAGGCCTTGGTGCAGGCCACGATGTCCATTCGATTTTCTGGAAAAGTGGTGCCCGGGGGCGGAATTGAACCACCGACACGAGGATTTTCAATCCACTGCTCTACCCCTGAGCTACCCGGGCACGGGCACGGCATCTGCCGTTGGGTGGAGGCGTTCTAGGCGACAGGCGCGGGAGTGTCCAGAGGGTTTTTCACAAAAAGTTCGCTGCACCCCCAAGGCCCGTCACCCGCCACAGGCATGTCCCGCAAGCGGCTGGAAAACCTCAGGAAAGACGGTCCGGTCGCGGTTGCGACGCCAGGGCCTGCTCAGTTGCGTCAAGAGCTGCTTCGACGTCATCGGGATCGGTCGAGGGCATGGCGTAGGTGCCGCTCAGCCAGCGCGCCAGGTCCACGTCGGCGCAGCGGGCCGAGCAGAAGGGACGGATCGCGGGATCGGACTTGCGGTTGCAGATCGGACAGCTCATCCCAGCAGCCTGCCAAGAAGCGCGCCCAAAGGCAAACGGGCCCGCTTGCGCTGCAGCTCGAAATTGCCGAGCGGGGTCCAGCCGGCCAGAACGGTTTCCGCGGCGTCGCTGCGGAATGCGGCGCGCAGGGCGCTTTCGAACTGGCGGCGGTCCTTCTTGCCCATGGGGGCGAGGTCCAGGAAGATCTGGCCGCCGAGACCGCGCAGACGCAGTTGCCGGGGCAGCTCCTTGGCGGTGGCCAGGTTGGCGCGCAGGCCCGCCGCAGGGCTGCCGTCGGCGCCGGTGTTAACGTCGACCGCGACACAGGCGCGGGTCACCTCGATGAACAGCGAGGCGCCGCCCGGCAGGGCCACCTCGGCGCGCGACAGCGCCTCAAGGTCGCCGTCCAGGCCCATCTCGGCAAAGCGCCCCTCGCCGTCCAGCACGGGGGCCTCGGGCCAGTCGCGCCAGGCCAGCTCATGCGGGCCGGGGCCGTCCAGCAGCTTCTCGGGGCCAGACCCCGAATCCGCCAGCACCTGTGCGGCAAGCTCGGCGGTGGCGGCGATATCCTCGGCGATGGCCTCGGGGTCGGCCCCTTCGCAGGCAGACCGCAGGATCAGCCCGGCGGGGTCCTCGCCCTGCATCAGGGGATGGTCGTCCAGCACCTCGTGGGCCACTTCCAGCGCCGCCTCGCGGGCCTCGTCCTCGCGGATCGCGCGCGAGGCGTTGAGACCGGGGGCGCCGGGGGTGACGATGCAATAGCGGCTCTTGAACAGCACCTTGGCGGTCAGCGGCAGGGCCTTGCCCGGCTCGGGGTAGCCGGTGACCTGCACCAGCAGGGACTGACCCGGCGCAAGGCCGCGCACCTGGCGCAGAAAGCCCATGCCCTCGGGGGTCTTGACGAAGACGCCGCCCTGCCCCTTCACCGGCCGGTCGACCACGGCGCGGTAGATCGTGCCGGGGCGCACCGTCTCGGGGTCGTCCAGCAGCAGGTCCGACGGGCGGCCGTCTTCCAGCAGCAGCGCGGCCTCGACCGGCGCGCCGCCGGCGGGATCGGCCAGTTGATCCAGAACGATCTGCAGACCCTTCATGCGTCCCTCCAGAGCGGCCATCCTGCCGCCCTCAGCAAATGCGCCGTCTCGGCCACGGGCAGGCCCATGACGGCAGAGAAAGAGCCGGAAATCCAGGGGATGAAGGCACCCGCGGGCCCCTGGATGCCGTAGCCACCTGCCTTGCCCTGCCAGTCGCCGGTCGCAAGGTAGCCGTTCACCTCGTCATCCGAGAGGCGCTTCATGCGCACGTCTGTGACCACGTCGCGTTCCCAGACCCGGTCGCCGGTCTTGACCGCAACCGCGGTGATCACCCGGTGACGGCGCCCGGACAGCGCGTAGAGGAACTGCGCCGCCTCGCCCGCATCGGCAGGCTTGCCCATGATGCGGCGCCCGAGGGCCACGGTGGTGTCGGCACAGAGCACGATTTCCCCGTCACCCGCCGAAACCGCCTCGGCCTTCTGGCGGGCGATGCGACGGCAATAGTCGCGCGGAAGCTCGCGCGGCGCGGGGGTTTCGTCGATGTCTGGGGGACGGATATCAGCGGGAACGACCCCCAGCTGGGCCAGAAGCTCCAGCCGCCGGGGGCTGCCCGATCCGAGGACGAGTTTCAAGTCAGGCCCTCTTTGTCAGCAGGGACACCGCGCCAGGGCGCGATGTCACTTGAAGCGGTAGTTGATCCGACCCTTGGTCAGATCGTAGGGGGTCATCTCGACCTGCACCTTGTCGCCAGCCAGAACACGGATGCGGTTCTTGCGCATCTTGCCTGCCGTATGTGCGATGATTTCATGGCCGTTCTCGAGCTCGACCCGGAATGTCGCATTGGGCAGGAGTTCCTTCACGACGCCGGGGAATTCGAGAATGTCTTCCTTGGCCATGTGGTCTCCAGTTTTCCGTGAAAGCCGCGTCCAGGCGCGGCCGTGCCGCGTAAATGGTCGCTCTTCGTCAAATATTCAAGGGAATTCTCTAGCGCAGGTCACAAGTTTCAAGAGAGCGGTCGTCGGACTGCTCGTCCCAATGGGCGAGGTTGCGCACACGGCCCTTCTGACGCACATGGCGGATGGCTGCAAGGTCGACTTCGGCGAAGGTCCAGCCGGGTTGGTTCATCACCCCCTCGGCCAGAACGCCCGTGGGCGGGAAGCCCTCGTCGGGCGGGCCGAAGATGCCGCCCATGCCCCAGCTGACGTCGACGGCCTCGACCAGGGGATACTCGCCCACGATCGAGGACATGACCGAGACGCACTGGCTTTCCAACGCCCGCGCCATGGCGCCGATACGGACCCGCCAGTACCCTTCCAGCGCGTCGGTGGCCGAGGGCACCAGCAGCAGTTCAGCGGCGCGCTGCGCCCGGGCCTGGAGGGGGAATTCGCTATCGTAGCAGATGTTGATCGCAAGGGTGCCGATCTCGGTCTCGAAGACCTTCAGCGGCCCGGCCCCCTCGACGCCCCAGGGATCCCGCTCCCACAGGGTCATCACCTGCTTGTCCTGGAACCCCATCCGCCCGTTCGGCGCGTAGAGGTACGCGCGGTTGACGATCCGCACGCCCTCGATCACCGGGCCCGAGGCGCCGAGGATATGCACCCCATGCGCCGCAGCCAGCCGCAGGTGCAGCGCGTTCACATCGCCCATCAGCTCCGAGATATGCCGGCTGGCGGACTGAAGATCCGCGCAGATCGCCTCTCCGCCAAGCGAGGCCAGCTCCATGGCGCCGTATTCGGGAAAGACCAGCAGCGCGGCCCCCTGCCCTGCCGCCTCGGCAACCCAGTCCGACAGCTTCGCCTCGTAGGCGGCCCAGTCGGGGAAGACATCCAGCGGATAGGCGGCGGCGGCAAGTTTCATAGGCTCTTCATCCAGAATTGCAGCTTGTGGGGACTTTGTTCGCTGTCACCGATATCGGTCCAGCGGAACTCGGCCAGAACGCCCGGCAGCGGTGCATAGCCCCGCTTGCGCCAGAAGGGATCCAGCGGGCGATACCCCTCGGGCCGGGCCGGGTGGTCCTCGGGGCGAACCACGCTGCAGAAGGCCGAATGGCGACGGCCGAGCGCCTTTGCATGGGCTTCGCGCGCGTCGAAGAAGGCATGGCCGATCCCCTGTCCCCGGTAGCCGGGCAGCAGGACCGACTCGGCGCAATAGAAGATTTCTTCTAGCGCCTCGGGGCGCCCGGCGAAGGGGGCGGCGAAATCATCAGCATGGGCCTCCATGGCCATGCCGGTGGCAACGCCGACAATACGGTCGCCGTCCCGCGCGGCCACCACGATGGCCGAGGGAGCGAGGTAGTCATTCAGGTACTGCCGCTCGTAGGCCAGGTCGCCATCATAGAGATAGGGCCAGTCGCGGAAGACCGCGATGCGCAGCCGCGCCACGTCGTCCAGCGCCGCTTCCAGCGCGGCGCCGGTCAGGACCTCGACCTTCATTTCGAGACCTGCGCCACCCAGTCGGCGAGGTTGTAATAAGTCGTCACGCGGCAGATCAGACCGTCTTCGTCGATGTCGAAGAAACTGCCTGCGGGCAGGCGGTAGGTCTGCCCCCGGGCCTCGGGCAGGCCCTCGTCGGTGGCGAGATAGGTGCCGTTGACGACGAATTCCGCCGCTGCACGGCGCCCGCTGTCGGAGACGAAGATCACCATGTCGGTGAGATGTTCCCTGTAGCAGCGGGTCATATGGTCGTTGAACGCGGCGAACAGCGCCTTGCCGGTGCGGATCTTGCCCTCGTTCACATGGTGGGCCACGTCCTCGGACAGGCACTCGAGCATGGCATCGGTGTCGTCGGCATTGAAGGCGTCGAAGTAGCGCTGGATGATATGGGTCATGCGGCCTCGGATGGGGGACCGAACCGGTCCTGCAGTTTCGTGATGATCTGGTCGCGGCTCTGCCGGTAGGCGTTCAGCTTCTGCTCGCGGGTCTCGCCGATGCCGGTCGGATCCATGATCGGCCAGTATTCGACGGTCAGGTGAAAGAAACGGGTCAATTCCAGTGCCGCGCGCTGGCTGGCGGGCGACAGCGCCACCACCAGATCAAAGGAGGACAGGTCATCCCCCCATTGCTGCATCTCTTCGAAAGAGCGCGAGCGGTGACGGGCCAGCTCGACCCCCAGCTCCTTGCAGACCGAGATGGCGAAACCGTCGATCTCGAGGTCGTTCTTCACGCCGACGGATTGCACGTAGGTGTCCATGCCGTAGAGCTTCTTCATGATGCCCTCGGCCATGGGGGACCGCACCGCGTTGTGGTCGCAGCAGAACAAAACCGATTGCGGACGTTCCGCTGGCAAGACCTCTTTACCCCCCGAAGTGCAGCACGCAGATCAGCGTGAAAAGCCGTCGCGCCGTGTCGTGGTCGACGATGGCCTTGCCTTCGAGTCGCTCCACCAGCACGCGCGCGCCTTCATCATGGATGCCACGGCGCGCCATGTCGATGGTCTCGATCTGCGCGGGAGGCAGATTCTTGACCGCATCGAAGTAGCTTTTGCAGATCGCGAAATAGTCCTTCACCACCTGCCGGAAGGGCCCGAGCGACAGCAGGAACTGCGCCGCCGCCGCGCCGCTTTCGTCCTGCACGTCGAAGACCAGACGCTTGTCGCGGATCGACAGCCCCAGCCGATAGGGGCCGTCGGGCACGCTGCGATCCTCGCGCTTGGGCAGCGTGAAGGAGTTCTCCTCCATCAGGTCGAAGATCGCGACGCGCCGCTCCTGCTCGATCTCGGGGGTCGGCGGCGGCAGGTTGCGGTCGTCCAGCTCGATATGCGCAATACGGGACATGGTCATTGTTTCCCTCGATCTCCGGCCGAGCTCCCCTCACCCCCGGAGACTATGCTGCATCGCAGAAATGCGCCACAAAATCTTTACAGAAGATTAATCTAACGAAGCGTCAGACTGGCGCAATCCCCGTGTTGCCCCCCGCGATGCGGTCAGCCCTCGTTCAGCTTGTCGAGGCGCGCGCGGACGGAAAGTCCGTGCGCCTCAAGGCTTTCCGAGATCGCCAGCCGTTCCGCCGCCGGGCCGATGGCCTTCAGCGCCGCCGGGGTCATCTGGGCCAGCGTGGTACGCTTGAGGAAGTCCATGACCGAGAGGCCGGAAGAGAATCGCGCCGAACGTGCAGTCGGCAGCACGTGGTTGGGGCCGCCGACGTAGTCGCCGATCGCCTCGGGGGTCCAGCCGCCGAGGAAGATCGCGCCCGCGTGCTGGCATTTCTTCGACAGCTCCAGCGGATCGGCGGTGCAGATCTCGAGGTGCTCGGGCGCAATACGGTTGGACAGGGCGGCCGCCTCGTCCATGTCGGACACGGTGATCACCGCGCCGAAGTCGCGCCAGCTGGCCCCGGCGATGGTGCGGCGCTCCAGCGTTTCCAGCCGCTTTTCGACTGCCGCCGCGACCGCCTGCGCCAGCTCGGGGCTGTCGGTGATCAGCAGGGACTGGGCGCTTTCGTCGTGCTCGGCCTGGCTGAGCAGGTCCAGCGCCAGCCAGTCGGGATCATTGTCGGCATCGGCGATGACGAGAATTTCCGACGGCCCCGCGATCATGTCGATGCCCACCTTGCCGAAGACCCGGCGCTTGGCGGCGGCGACATAGGCATTGCCCGGCCCGGTGATCTTGTCGACCGGCGCGATACTGGCGGTGCCATAGGCCAGCGCGGCAATCGCCTGGGCGCCGCCGATGCGATAGACCTCGTCCACGCCTGCCAGCCGCGCCGCCATCAGCACCAGAGGGTTAACCTTGCCGTCAGGCGTTGGCACGGCGATGGCCAGACGCTCGACCCCCGCCACCTTGGCCGGGATCGCGTTCATCAGCACGGAAGAGGGATAAGAGGCCAGACCGCCCGGCACGTAGAGCCCGGCCGCCGAAACCGCGCTCCAGCGCCAGCCCAGCGAGGCGCCGTCGGGATCGGTCCAGAAGGCGTCCTCGGGCATCTGGCGGACGTGGTAGGCCCGGATACGCTGCGCGGCGGTTTCCAGCGCCTGCTTCTCGGCCGGGGGAACCCGGGCGCAATGAGCATCGATCTCTTCGCGGGTGAAGCAGAGCGTTTCGGGCTCAAGCTCCAGCCGGTCGAACTTGGCCGTCAGCTCGATCAGCGCCGCATCGCCACGGGCGCGGACATCGGCGATGATCGCCGCGACGGCCTCGTCCACATCCGGCGAGTCCTCGCGCTTGGCGCCCAGCAGGGCGGTGAAGCGGGTTTCGAAATCGGCGTCGCGGGTCGACAGGAAATGCGGCATCAGGGTCCCTCCGGGGTTCGGAACTCTCTAGACCGAAGCCCGCCGGGGGTTCAAGACGAGGCCGCTATGCGCCGTGATCGGGCACCTTGCCCGAGGGGGCAAGGTAGGGGCGCGTGACATCCTTCAGCACCGCCTCCAACGCCTCCACCCTCAGGCGGATTGCCCCATCCCCGGCCAGGGTGATCAGCAGCTGCCCCGAGGGCGGTTCCTCGTCGGGGATGAACTCCAGCGAGAGGGTCGACAGGATCATCTCGGGATCGGCCCGGCTGATGCCCTGGCTGGCCACCGTCTGCACGTTCTCGAAGACGAGAACCGAGCGCACCCGCTCGGCCCCGTGACGATCCCGCGCGCCGTCTTCCCAGCGGAAGCGGTTCAGCAGCATGGCAAAGCGGCGTTCGTCGCGCATGAAGCGCATCTCGGTCACCGGCAGCACCGCGTCCTGGATCAGCGCAGAGAGGACCTGCAGGTCCTCCCCCGTCAGGGCGCCGAGGTTCAGCGGGGCTTCGCCGCCATCTTCGAAACGTGCGTCTTCGGTCATTCCTTGATCCGTTCGATCTTGGCCCCGCAGGCCGACAGCTTCTGCTCGACGCTCTCGTAGCCGCGGTCGAGGTGATAGACCCTGCTGACCACGGTTTCGCCCTCGGCCGCAAGTCCGGCAAGGATAAGAGAGACCGAGGCGCGCAGATCGGTGGCCATCACCGGCGCGCCTTTCAGCCGTTCGACACCATGCACCGTCGCCTGGCCGCCGTGCACCTCGATGCGGGCGCCCATGCGGGTCAGCTCGGGCGCATGCATGAAGCGGTTCTCAAAGATCGTCTCTTCCAGCATGGAGGTACCCTCGGCGGTGCAGAGCAGCGCCATCATCTGCGCCTGCAGATCGGTGGGGAAGCCGGGGAAGACCTCTGTCCTGACGTTCACCGCCTTGATGCGGTCGCCGCGACGCCTGACCTTGACGCCCTTCTCGGTCGCCTCGACCGAGATCCCGGCCTCGTCCAGCTTCTCGACGAAGGCGCCCAGCAGGTCCAGCGAGCCGCCGATGCATTCGACTTCGCCACCGGCGATGGCCGGCGCCAGCATGTAGGTGCCCAGCTCGATCCGGTCGGCGACGACCTGGTGGGTCGCCCCGTGCAGGCGGTCGACGCCCTGGATCTCGATGCGCGAGGTGCCCTCGCCCTCGATCTGGGCGCCCATGGCGCGCAGGCATTTCACCAGGTCGACGATCTCGGGCTCGCGCGCGGCATTGGTCAGCACCGTGGTGCCCTTGGCCAGCGTCGCCGCCATGACGATGTTCTCGGTGGCACCGACCGAGGCGAAGCGCATCTCGAACTGCGCCCCCTTCAGGCGGCCGCCGGCCGTCTTGGCGTGCAGGTAGCCGTCCTTCAGCTCGATCTCGGCGCCGAGCGCCTCGAGCCCCTCGATATGCAGGTCCATCGGCCGCGCGCCGATGGCACAGCCCCCCGGCAGCGATACCTGCGCCTGCCCGGTACGGGCGAGCAATGGCCCCAGCACCAGGTTCGAGGCGCGCATCTTGCGCACGATCTCGTAGTCCGCCCAGCTTGAGGTCAGGTCGTGGCTGGACAGCGCCAGCACCTTGCCGTCCTGCATCCGCGAGACTTCCCCCCCGAGGCTTTCCAGCAGCGCCGTCATCGTCTTGATGTCGGAGAGCCGCGGCGCATTGGTCAGCGTCAGCGGTTCATCCGACAGAAGGGTTGCCGGCATCAGAGCAAGGCAGGCGTTCTTTGCCCCCGCGATCGGAATGCTGCCGCTCAGCGGGCCATTGCCCGTCACCAGGATCGAATCCATGCCTCTAGTCCTCTTTCTGCTCGTCGGACCCTTCGGGGCCCTGATTGTCCGTCGTGGCCGCCCGCGCGCGGGCCTGTGCCTTCCTGCGGGCGAGATTCGCCTTCAGGGCGGATTTCAGCCTCTCTTCGCGCGTCAGCGCGTCTTTTGCGACGTCCCGTTTCCTTGCCATAGGCCTTCTGTAAAGCAGCGGGAAAAAAGCGTCCAGTTTGTGCTTGCACCCTCGGCGGTTTGCGTCTAATCACCCGCCCACGGTCGCCGGAGACGGCACCGGGCCAGCGGGTCGAAGCGGTTCAGGAACCAGCGAAAGACCCCGGAGATGCCGCAGTAGCTCAGTGGTAGAGCGCACCCTTGGTAAGGGTGAGGTCGGGAGTTCAATCCTCCCCTGCGGCACCATCAAATCCCGAAAAATTCATTCGAATCAAGACAGTAGCCGCCGCCGTCCTGTCTCAATCCCCCTTTTCACCCACCTTTCGGCGGGCGCGTTCGGCTATTCCCGGACACTTCAAGAGGCTCGATGCCACGGTTACTCTAGTTCCGAAACCTCTTCGGATATCTCCTTGCATTCGAGGAACCTCCCTCCTCCTTCATGCTGAGCTGAGAGAGCAGAAAAGGAGATTCTCATGAACATGAATGACGGTGATATTGTGCTGTGCCCTTTGTGCGACCGGCCAGCCCTGGAGGGGACGCTGCCCTACGCAGAGGAATGGCGGATCCCCATGTGCCTGCGCTGCGAGAACAGCTCAACAACTGAGGGCCTTGCTGGTAGCGCGGCTGCCAGGGTCATTGCCCGCTGCAAGGAACTCGGCCTGCCAGCGCCGAAGCGAAATGACCGCGGCTTCGTCTGCTTGCCAGTTTGCATCATTGAGATCCGGGAAGCTCGCTGAGGCGGCCGGAAAGGTCTCGCTCTGAGGGCGGGCCCTGCCCCAGCCCGCGCTCTGCGGCAGAGACTTGGAGAGGCGACAATCGAATTTTCGATGTCAGGTTTTGTCAGGTTCACGGGCCTTGTGCGCTTATCGGCAGCTTGCTCAGAGCGCACCGCCCGGGCTTCAGCAATTGCCTTTTCGATCTGAGGTTTTCTGAGGTTCTCCTGGGTAACGCTAGAGCGCGTTGCGCGTGGTGAAGATGACGCAATCGACGGTTGGTTGCTCCACTCGCGTGCAGACTGGGAAAAAATCTTCCAGCTTGGCGTAATTGTCCCAAGTCGGGCGGCTGATATCGAGGAAGTTGCATAGGCCGTCGATAGGGTCGATATGGCCTCCGCAACCTCAACATTTATCAACATGCGGCTGCCCTGCTGGGGCGGCTGTCTTCTTGCTGTCCCAGACCCGGTTGCTCATCTGGCAAGCTCGATAATATGGGATCAAGGCTTTATTGCGGGCAAATCGAGCTTTCACGAGGAAGGAACCTCGCGCCATGCGGCATGATTAGATGGGCCGCCCCAGGCTCCGAAAGCTCATCAACCCGGGCACCATTGCTTTCATTTGCTGTCAATCGGCTTCCGCTCCGAGAGTCGAGCTCGCCGCCAAGAAGCAATGTGCAAGCCTGGGTCGCAGAAGGTGGACCATCGTCACCACACAGCGCGAGGCCAGGAGCGCTTGATAGTCCAGAGAGCTATTGTTGACGGCAGGCTCTAGCGCGGCCCTATCAGGCCAGCTATCTTGTGGGCATGGAAAACTCCTTGCAGCTCGTGGCAATCCCACACTTGCCTCTTCAAATCGCAAGTGGAATCTTGATTGCGGCCGCCGTCATTGCCTGCGCCCGGGGTGCGCCGGTCCTGTATCGGCGGGGAAACGAGCTTGCCGGATTTCTCTGTGGTTTCTTCGCTGTGTTCTTCGGGATAATCCTGATTCTCGGCGGGTTTGGAGTCGGCAGCCCCTACTAACGCCCCACCTGATCCTGTGCGGACGCCGCGGCGCCAACACCAGCGCCGACAGAGGCGGGAATGCTCGGGGGGCCGGGCACGATGCCCTTGGTTGCTGCACGGGCTGCGACAGCCCCGGAGAAGTTCCCTGAAGCGTTCACCGCGCCAGAGGTCGCCATGCCCGCGAATGGGCCTCCGGCGGCCCCTCCGGCGAGGCCTGCCATGCTCTGCATCATCTGCTGCGCGAACCGCTGCATCTCGTACCCCGACCCGCTCGGGTTCGTGGCCTTTGCGGGCGGGATCAGCACCTTCATCATGTCCCGGAACTCCGCCATGACGCGCAGCTCGTCAGGCGTGAAGAGCTCTCTGCCCAGCGTCTTGCCCTTGCCGTCCAGAAGCTCGGAGATGTTCGACACGATGCGCTGCGGGCCGTAGGGCTGCCGGCCCTCGGTCGCGGTGGTCACATGGTCCCAGGCGGCCCGGCGGACCGCGCCCCACTCGGGGCTGTCGGGGCCGAGGATATCCTTCACCCGTCGCGCAAGCACAGACGTCGAGCCGCCGCCGATCTTGTCGCTTGCCCCGAACATCCAGCTTGCAACCTGATCCGGCGCCAGATCATCCTCCACGATCTTGCGGATGAAGTTGGCGGGGCCGTCCTTGCCGAGGAAGGTGGAGCGATACTGCCCCCAGAGGGTCCGGGCCTGCTTCACCTGGTCCAGGACCGTGTCGTCACCGGACATGAGCGCCTCGCTGATCGTATCGTCAAGCCACCCATCGAACTCGCGCACGGTGGCGTCCATCGACACCTGGTCCGCACCATTCGAGCCCCGCGCCGCGGCGCGCTGGAGGAACACGAGGCGCTGCCGAGCGCGCTCGATATCAGTGAACGGGATGGCGCCGCGTCTGGAGCCGTCGAAGACGTTCTCCAGCACGTTCATGGCGGCAAGCGTGTTGGGGGTGCCTCCGTCGATGGGGAGGCCCTCGCCTCGCACGGCTGTGGTGATCCTGTCCATCAGGCCGCCGGCGCTTCGACCGCTGATAGCGGCGCCAGCGTCCTCAACGGCCTGGTATGCGGCGCTGCCAGCCTGTCTTGCCGCCTCGGCCTCACGGCGGACCCCGGAAATCACTCCCTCGGCTGCGTCGATCTTCCCGGACGGATTGCCCAGGCCTGCGCCGATGCCGCCCCGGGCCGCCTCCACAGCATTGCCTTGAAGCCGGTCGAAGCCGCCGATGGTCTGAGAGGCCATGCCGCCACGAACACCCGCGCGCATGCCTTCTTCCGCAGCGATCTGGGATACCTCGCCCGTCGCCTGACCCTTCGTCAGAGGGACGCCGAACCGCTCCGCTTGGCCGAGCCGCCCGACCGCAATGGCCTGATCCGCAACGCTGCCCGTGTCATCCACCTTCTCGGCTGCAATCCCGAAGGCCCGCTGCATCTCGTCGGAGAGCGTCTGAGCATCATAGCCGAGCTGGGCGAGGCGCTTCTTGCCCGCCTCGGTCAGGGCCCCGGTGTTGCGGTTGAACATCCGGCGGTTGGTGAAGACGGCGCGCAGGGCCTTGCCGCCCATCCGTTGCGCCACCTGCCCCAGCTTGCCCACACCGAAGCCGACAACAGGCGCGAACACAGCCCCGACACCCGCGCCCACGCCTGCCGTTTCCGCCCGTGACCAGACCCCGGCCTCGCCAGAGTTGAAGCCCTCGACCGCGCCGCCAACTGCGCCGCCTGCCACCATCTGAGCGGCACGGCCTCGCGCGGTCGGGGCAACGGTCGTCAGCGCTTTGGGCAAGGCCTTGGTCGCACCTGTTGCGCTGAGCGCCCGGGCGCCCGTGACGGTGCCGGCGACAGCGCCGCCGATTTTCGCCGCTGTCGAGGCGATGGGGTGCTCCTCGTCGTACTCGCCCATTTCCGAGCGGATTGCTTCCAGAGCGGTGCTGTAGCGCTCCCCCATGCCCTTGAGGAAGCCTTCGTCATACTGCCACCAGTCGGCGCTGCCGTTGCCGTCGGGCTGGACTCCAAGAACTGCGGAGAGCCTGGCCAGGTATTCGTCCCCGGCCCCGAGCAGGAAGCCCTGAGTGAGGGAGCCTGAGATGCCTCCGGCGTGGCCCACTTCCTTTCTGGCCTCCGGCACCTGCATGCCCTTCAGTGCGTTCGCGATTGCCCGCGCTGCCTCAGCATCGCCAGCCGCATGCGCGTTCTTCAGTGCCGATACGGCTCGTTCAACATCGGTCATCAGTCAGCATACCTGTCGATGAGGGACTGGACGTCCGTGGAGAAGCCTTGCCCGCCGACAGTGGTGGCGCCTGCTCGGCGATAGATCTGAAGCGGGTTCTCCAGCTCCGACAGCGCGCGACGGGCATCTGCCGGGGAGATTTCCCGGTTTGCCACCGCTGCTGCGATCTGGGCTTGGGCGGCCTGGTAGCTGGCGATGCCGCGCATCGTGCGCATGATCTGAAGGTTGCCCTCCCGCGTGTTGATGAGACGCGGCAGGGAGGCCTTGAAGAGTGCCAGGTCGGCATCGGACATCGTGCCCGAGCCCGGCGCCCTCTGCCCCGGTACGAGCTGATTGATGATGGCTTGCGCCGCCTGCAAGTCCGACAGGCCCTCGGTGTTGATGCCGAAGTTTCCGGCCACCGTTTTGAGGGCCGCTTCGAGGCCTTCCGGGGTGTTCTCGTTGCCCAAGATGGCTTCCATCTGGTCGATCTGCGCCATCCGCGTCGGGATGTTCACCCCCTCCTGGAGAAGGCCTGCGAACATATCGCCCTGCGCCTTGTCGAGCGTCTCGTAGAATTTCTCTCCTTCCGATCCGCCCATGGTATTGTTGACCGTGACGCCTTCTCCACGCAGCGGCGTCCCCTCAGGCAGGAAGCCCGCTGCGATATCTGCCTGGACCTTGCCGGGGCTGGATTGCGGCTTGGGCGGCTCGGGCGCATCCCGGTAGTCTCCGAGGATTTCCGAGGTGCGCGGGTTGACCAGTTGGCCGTTGATGACGATGGGGTCCGGCTCCCGGCTGTTCTTCAGGATATCCGCGAAGGTCATGTAGCGGTTCGCCAGCGCCTGACGGTTCCCGAACTGCCCGACAAGATCCGGCTGGTTCTCGCCCATGAAGGTGTCCCAAGTCGCCTCATCGGGAAGGCCGAGGCCCATCTTCACCGCATCCTCGATCTCCTGCGCCGCGGCGCTGCGACGTGCTGCCGAAAGGCTGGCGGCATACTTGGCCGCCGTCCTGCGCTCCTGGGCGTCGAGAATGTCCATCTGCTGCCGGGTCTGCTGGATGCCAAGGGCGGCGCCGGGGTCATAGGCGGCCAAGGCGTTGATCGACCCCTGATCACCTCCGATTGCGCCCGCTCCGTATTGCTGAAGCGCGTTGCGGTAGTTCGAGGTGTGGCGAGTGTCGTTCGCCATGCTGGCCGCCTGGATGCCGCCCGACAGCGCATTCAGCGCGTTGACCGGCTGGCCAGCGAGGATGATGCTCGGGTTCATGTCTGCCATCAGTAGAGCCCTCCCTTAGTGGATCCGGTCAGTGCGCGGATCAAACGGCGCCTTCATCATCTGTTCCCACCGCAGGAACTCCCGCCAGCCACGCTGGAAGAGCTCGGGGAACAAGGGGGAGGCGCCGCCTGATTGGCGGGCTTCTTCGCCGGAACGGCGTTCGCAATCTGGGTGTTTTTCGGACATTGCCTGCAATCCAAGTCTGACGATGAAAGTCAGCAGCAGTGTAAGCTAAAACCAGCAGATTTCCCACAGTATGTTGTCTATATGGACCCTTTTTGATCGCAAATGTTCCTGCCTTGAGGCCCTCTTTGCCAGGCTCTTCCCTAGACCACCGCGCCAGGCGGGAAGATTTTCTGGGAGTCTGCACGCGAGCGAAGGTTGCGTTCAGGTCGCGCTCGCATCCGCACTATCGCCGGTGATGAAATCGACCACCTCGGCGGTTTTGGCGAAGGTCATCGCGCCCCTGCGGTAGAGCTTGATGTGCCCGGCTTGAGCCCAGCGGTAGAGCGTGGCGCGCGAGATGCCGACCACAGCCTTAGAATCGGCAGGGCGGAAGGTGACAGGGGTGGTCATGGGTTTTCCTCGATGGCTTTGGTGTTCCGGTGAGCAGGGCTGGAGACGCTGAGCTGCGAGCAAGCAATTGCTTCTCTGTTTCGGCGTCACCGCTTGGAGAAGCCCTGTTTGTCACTCAGGTCTTGGGATATGGCCACCGCTTCGACGAGCGACCCGCCTTCCAAGTGCGGCCAGCTGAGGGGCTTCCGATATTCCGGGGGGCTGCCCCCATTCCGTTCTGAAGCGGGCAAGTGATGAGCTAATTGCGTTGGGCCACGTAGCGCACGTCGAGGCTCGCGCAATTGCAAGCTTGTCGAGGTGTGACCCAATGGGTCAACTTTTGGTTGACCGATGTGACCCAATGGGTTACATATCCATATGCAAACCGTGATTGAACTGGCTGCCTACCTGGGTCGCGCGAAAGACCTTCTTACGGAGGCCGAGAGAGCAGAGGTTGTGAACTTTCTCGCCGCAAACCCGGAGGCCGGGGACGTCATGCAGGGCACCGGGGGCGTCAGGAAGGTCCGCATTGCGATGCAGGGGCGCGGCAAGAGTGGCGGCGCCAGGGTGATCTACTACTACCACGACGAAACGATGCCCCTGTTTCTCTTCGCGGTCTACGCCAAGAATGAAAAGGACAACCTCTCGAAAGGCGAGAGGAACGACCTGAAGAAAGCCGTTCACGCCATCACAACGGCAGCCAAGAAAGGAGCCAGAGAATGAATGACCTTGCCCAAGACCTCATCGCAGCCGCCGAGGAAGCCGCAGCATTCATGCGCGGCGAGGAAACCGGCGCCGTCGTGCATCAAGTCCCCAGCCCGAAGGAAGTCCGCCAGAAGGCCGCTTTCACGCAGCAGGAGATGGCCCCTCTCTTGGGAATGAGCCTCTCCGGCTACCGCAAGATCGAGCGCGGAGAACGCTCCATCAGTGGTGCCGCAGCCATTCTACTCAAGGTCCTCGACAAAGAGCCCGACGCGGTGAAGCGGGCGCTGGCCGACTGATCCTTTCCAGGAAAGCGGCCCGCAAAATGCAGGCCGCCCCGTTCGCTGTTTCGATTATGGTCTGCGGCCTTGTCGCGCTCAGACCAGAGTCACGCCCTTCCGGCGCCAGCCGAACTCGGGGCGGTAGTTCTGCAGCGCCCCGAGGCCCTCACGGCCCGTCGCCCAGACACCGGTCGGCTTCCCGTCAAGCCAACGTAGCTGGATGCCCTGCATGTGGGTCACGCCGTCGGGCGCATGTTCCAGAAGAACCTCGCGGATCGCCTCGATGTGGTAGGCCAGTTTCGTGTTCAGGTCGTCCCATGCCCAGTCTTCGGGAATGTTCTGGACTTCAACGGCCGGCGCAGCGACGGGCGCCAGAGCAAGGGCCGCGCTGGCGGCGAAAAACTCGCGGCGCTTCATGCTGCACCCCCCTCGGCTTTCCAACCACGACCATGGCGATAGTTCGCGGTCATGTCGCCTTCCTGCCAGGTGCGCATGTCGGCGGCGCCGGGGAAGGCGGTTGCGATCAGGAACGCCGGGGTGATGACAACCTGCTGCACGTCCTTCGCGCCATCCGGGGCGCTTTCGGACAGGAGGCGCACCAGCTCATCGGCATGGTGCTGGATCTGGTCGGTGACGCTCGGCTCGGCCGACTTGGAGGGCCTCGGTGCGATGGCGAGAGCCGTTGCGGAAGCGATGAAGGCGCGACGTTTCACACTGCACCCCCGATCCGGCTGAGGGCAGCCCGCAGGTAGCCCCGGGCTTCGATCAGGTTCTGTTCGCGCGGGCTCGGCGCGCAGATCGCGTCCAAAGCCAATGCGATACAGTCATGGAGTTCGCCAAGCGGTTCACGCGCGATGGGCGGGGTATTGGTCGGCATAGTCTTTCCTTCCTGGTCTCGGAGTGAGGTTCCCTAGGCTCATGAAGAACGAGCAACGGCGCGCTCTGAACATCCCATAGACGAAACGCTAACCGTGTTATACATATGGAACATGGTTAGCCCCATGTCAACAACACTGTAACCGTTTTAGCATACAGGATAGTCGAATGACCCCAGAACAGGTGAGAATGGCTCGTGCAGCGTTGGGCCTCGGCGTCCGGGAGTTGGGCGAGGCTGCCGGGGTTTCTTTCACAACGATAAGCCGCTTCGAAACCGGCAAGAGTGGGCTTCACTTGAGCACCGCACAAGCGATCCGTTCTGCTCTTGAGGCCCGAGGGGTCCAACTTCTGGAAGCCGGGCAGCCTGCTACTGGACCAGGGGTAGCGCTCGGCAAAGCAGCTGATTAGCACAACCCTGTGCAGCATTTCTTGCCTGACGCGGTGAAACCGAGTTTATGGTGTTGACCGGATCCCATGGGAGAAGGTCATGAACTGGAAAGACTGCGCCGCACTCGTAGAAGCTGATTTTCCGGGTTGGCGGCTCCGCTGGCCGCCACATGGTGTCAACGAGTTCGACTGCTCGAGCGCTTTCACCATCTCGGATATCTGGGGGGCTATCTCTTGGGCATGGACGTGGCCCGGTGATTGGGTCCTATCTCAGCCAGGTATTCGAGAGTTCTTCGAGATCGGCGGCGCTACAGCCATAAGTACCACAGGATCGACTGTCTTGGGATGGCTGCTAATCGTGGTGTTTGTGAGCTGCGTTCCGCGAGCTTAGGCGCTGTTTCATCTCCAACTCGCCTAGGTATGGGGCCCGACACCACCCCATTCGCCTTCGCGCAAGTCTCAGGGTCACCTCAGGGTCTTAGGGTCATCTTAGGGTCCAGGACCGCTGCGGCTGGCTGCCAAGCCTCAGAGGACCAGATCCAGCACGGGCCCCCAACCTTCGCGGGCGCAGACCTCGGCCTCGAAGATTGCCGCTTCATAGGTGGGCCCATCCCAGAGCGACACGCGCCCCCCATCTGCCTCCACCGCATCCACGAAGAACCAACGCTCCCCGATGTGCTTGAACAACATTCGCTTGCCTTGGGCGCTGTGATGCTCTTGCGAACTGATGATGCCCGAGGCGATCTCAACGTGTCCTGGTGTCATTTCAATGTCCTTTCGGTCTGCTCTGAGACTACGGCTTCCGTCACCGTAATCGCTGAATCGATGTCAGGTTTTGTCAGGTTCTCGGCGCCCGTCGCCCTGGCCGTCCTTTCGCTCTAACCGGCCCGGATTGCCGCCTCCAAGGTGTCGGCTCGCGCGCGCGTATTGGTAACTCAGCCTCGCGCGCGCGTGCGCGTATTGGTCGCGCAACGTCTCGACTGAGCCTGACCGACTTGGGAAACGGTCCGCGTATCAGATTGAGGCACGGGTCAACTCGAGCGATTTGCCGTCTCACGAATGCCCCTTCGCAAGGCGCCGGCGCCAGTTCCCTGCTGTCTGAGGGCTGCACCCGATGCGCCGCGCTATCTCGCGGTCCGGGAGGTCAGGGTGAGCGCGCAACATGGACACGATTTCCGTTTGCCGCTCTGCTCTGCTGGCACGCCGCGTGTTTTTCCCGCGCGATCGGGTGAACAGCTCGAAGTCTGCCTGCAACGTCGCAGCAAGCTCCTGGTCGAAACCGGGGTCGCGAGCAATCTCGCTGTGGGCGACAGCAGCAATCCACTTCAAGCGCGCCCTTATGCCGGCCTCAGTCGGATCCGACATGCCGTCCAGAAGTGCAGTGAGGGCCGATATGCGGGCGTAGACGTGGTCTCCCTCGGAATAGTCCGGGAAGAACGCACAGCGGGCATCAGTGAGCCCTTCCAGGCCCCTCAGTTCATCGAGGGCCCCCTGTGCGGTCTCCGGGAACGGCAGGGCGGCGCCCATAGCCTGCCACATGGCCTCCGTTGGCCGGCCGCTGACCCAGCCATCGAACCCAGAGAAACCCTTCGTCTTGTCCGCGAGGGGCGCCAAGGCCTTCCGAAGCGCCGCCTCTTCAGCCGTCTCGGCAAACACGGCCTCTTCTGAGCCGAATTCACGTAGAAGCTCCTCGCACCGCTTCAGGCGTGCGGCTTCGCGCTGGGCTCTCTCGGCTGCACTGCGAGCCTTCCAGCCTGGCTCCTTCGCCTCCATCCAATCATCGAAGCCGTCGAACATTCCCTTGGGCTTCGCGGCGGGTTGTTCGTCCAGTTTGGACAGGGCGTCGCTTAGTGAGAGCCCGGCGCGCTGGGCCAACATCTCTGCCCGCCCCCGCGCTGCGCTTCTCTCTCCTTCGGTGGCCCCCCTGGCCATTAGGGTTTGGAGACGACGGAGCTTCTCGGTGTCCAACATGGATGAACTATCTTTCATGCGAGCCACTGCTCTTCTACTCGCGCCGAGCGCGGCTGGGTGGAGATGCGGGTGAAGGCCAGACCGCTTGCGGAAAGGTGGCGGTGGTCAGCGTTCGGGTGGCACTTCCTCGAGCGTTCTCCGGGCGCCGAACGGCCTCCGGGCTTGGGAGAGGTCTGGATGCAAGTTCCTGTACCCCCTGGTAGATTAAGGATGTCATCAAAATGAAGACAGGAGAGGGGGCAAAAAGTGCCGTTTCCGTCATCAAAACGATGACAGTGCGTCATCAAAACGATGACAGGAGAGGCCGTTTCCGTCTCAAAAATGATGACAGCACCGTCATCGAAATGATGACGGGGTTTTGTTTTTGCCATCATCGGCTTCCGCCTTTGATTGGAACCACGTTGGCGGTGGACTTCCGGCCATTACGGCCACCTGGGTTGTTCGAGGGAATGGTCTTCACTGGGAAGTCATGTCCTTCGACCCAATCCCGATACAGGCGACGACCGGTTGTGTTCCCCGGCGTTGCGAGCTCGGTGATTTCATAGGACGGGGACTTGGCTTTCCCCCCAACCCCGAGGCAACCGGGTTCGGTCTGCACAAGAAAGCCCTTCTTTTGGAGGTCCTGAAACGCGTGGGACGCAGTGTTCCTGCTCACCCCAAGACACTCTGCGGCTTGGCGAACCGACAACCTCAGTCGGCCATTGTTGTTCGCGCTCACCCCTCGCCACTCAAGCCTGATCCAAGGGTAGAGCGCCTGAGCGGCAGTCCCCAGTGCTTTCCACGCAGCGGTTTGCATCAGGGGGCGCACCATCTTCGTAAAGTGCTCGACCTT
This sequence comes from Oceanicola sp. S124, assembly GCF_000220565.1. Taxonomy (GTDB): domain Bacteria; phylum Pseudomonadota; class Alphaproteobacteria; order Rhodobacterales; family Rhodobacteraceae; genus Pseudooceanicola. The sequence continues at coordinate 19,827 of NZ_AFPM01000037.1, forward strand.
CTCCTCGTTTCGCTTGTCACGCCCCATCGCCAGCGCCCCATTTTTTAGGGCGCCGTGGCTCCGTTTTTCCATCATGCTCGGTCATGAGAATACCCTTCGATCTGTGGTAAGGGCAGCTTCGCCTCAGCGGCATGGACCTCCAATGCACGCCGGTTTCGTTGGGGTTTCGGGCCGCCCACGACGGGCAGCAGCGAGGCAATGAAAGGCCGGGCCGCGTGACGGTCCGCCTGGTCGAAGGGCAGGGAGGGCTGAGGGGCGCCATCAATCAGCATCCCCGTAGATGAGAGCGGCCAAGAGTCCCGCCGCGGATTTGCTCAAGCCATGGCGGTGGCGAAGGCGGGCAATGCGGAGCGCCATCATTCTGCGGCCTCCTGCTGGGGGATGGGGCGGATCTCGCAGCCCAGCCACCAGCGCTTGTGGCGGCCTGGATGTTCCCCTTCATGAGGTTCCCAGGTGTCGTGGATAGGAATGCCGTACTTGCGCTTCGCCGTGAAAACGTAAGCAGCCCATCGGGGGCCCAGGGCCTCCCGCCCGGTGCGTCCCGTGCGGCCAGCCTTCCGCAGTTCTTCGATGCACCAGCGAACCCGGCCATGCAGGACTACGGTCTTGGTGGTGCCACTTTCATCAGTGAATTCATAGGGGGTCTTGCCCCAGCGTTTCTGTGCCATGCTCGGCCTCGTGCATATTGAAACACGAAGGGCGTTCGGCTATTGTTCTCAAGCATCCAAGCGCCGAAAACAAAGTCCCGCCGCCGCCCCTCGGGGTGGCGGTTTTGTTAGGCGGCAGCTCGTGCCGCCTTTGCGTTCTCGATGACTTGAAGGATTTCCGACTGAGGCCAGCGCGACAGTGCGCCGAGCTTGAGGGGCTTCGGGATCGTGCCGTCAGCAACGCGACGATGAAATGTCGGCACGCTGACTTGCAGCAGCGAGGCAGATTCCCGGACGGTCAAAAGGGGGTCGGTGATGTTCATGGCTCTCGGCTCGTATACTTGTTGATACGAGGTGAAGCATGAAGATACCTCTCCGAATTGTTAATGTTTAAAATCAATACCTTATGCGGATCGTCTGTTTTCGCATAGGTGGCTGAGCGGTTGCTTGTCTGCCACGAGGTCGCATAGGCGACTTTAGGCCCGCTACCTTAACCGCCTATGCGGTTTTCGCGGGGAAGAGTTGATGATAGCGCTCCTTTAGTGAGCTGCCCGCTTCACCACGGCGGATCTCGTCTAGGTAGTCTCTTGCTTGCCCTTCTCCCTGCGCCCAAAGCGTTGGGTTGGCCGATTTTGCTTCTGGCAAAGCGACGGTGAGCAGATCTTTAGGGCCAAGTATCGGCGCGATGGCCGGGTTTTCGGCTGCAACTTTTTCAAGTGCGTCCATCAGCGCAGCCCTCCGTTTCCTTCTGGCCCGGGAGGAGCTTTCACTGCCCTTTGCTCCAGCATTCCTGCGCCTTGCCATGGCTTTACTTGCCTCGACCTCAATCCCGGCCTCAAGAACCTCCAGGTCACGGAGAAGGTAGCCCGCAGAGAAAGCTTCACCGGTGATGAAGTAGTGGTATCGACAGGCTGCCGCGATGTAGACCGGAGAAGTCTGAGGAAGGTTCACCCAGCAGTACTCATATTCCGCGGCAGCTGCCCAATTCGCGCCGAACTGTAGTTGGAGCTCTTGGGTTCTTTCCTTACCAAGAGAGTCGAGAACCAGTTGAGAAGGACGAAGGCCAGCTTCGTCCGTCACACTGGATGCCGCCAAGATCGAAAAGGGAAGCCTCAAGTCTTCATCGCCAACAGTGAGAAAGCGTGAAAACAAAACGTCACCGCACATCGCTTGCCGCACAAACTCTTGGCGCGTCATCTCGCGGGCAAAGAGTGAGAAAGCCCCTTCTTCTCCAGGCACTTCAGATCCCAATGGATATCTGTTGGCAAATGCAGTGGCTTCCTGCTCATTTGAGAAAGCTGCAACAAAGCTCGTTTCCGGCAGGTAGCCGGTTCTGGTGCCGACTTTGACGTACCATGGAGCGGCCGTCTCATCGTCGCGGCCCTCGAGGTCGCCGCGATAGAGCCTTGCGACCGGAGAGCCCGGCGCAAAAATCTGGATGCCTGTTACGAGACATTTCCTTGCTGCATCCTCAATGCTCTCGGTCATTCGTCATGCCCCAACCGCTTTTAGTAGAACTCCGGACTGGCCGGTCACATGTTTCGCCCAGCGCCCCATGAGAATGCGCCTTTGCTCTAGGAAGTCTGTTCGCCGGTAGGCTCGAACCACGGCGCCGTCAGTCCGGTGCCCCAGGCAGGCCTCTGCCACCTCGTGCGGTGCGTCCGTCGCCTCAGCCAGCCAATCCCGGAGCGAGGAGCGGAAGCCATGCGGCCGTTCCACCATGCCGCGCCGCTCCATCATCCGGGACATGGTGGCGTCCGAAATCACCCCTTTTCGGGTGCTCGGGAACAGGTAGCCATCTCGAGAGTGGCGCCGGGCTTCCTCAATGACCGCCATAGCCTCGGGCGGCAGGGGCACCCGGAAATCGCTGGTCATGCCCTTCCGGCCCTTCATGTACTCCCCCGGCACAGTCCAAATGTCGCCGCCCAGATGGTCTTCATGAAGGAAGCGCAGAGGACGCGACCGCACGCCGGTCAGGATGAGCAGACGCATGGCAAGGTGCGTAACGGTCCCGTCGCTCAGTGTCTCATAGAAGCCTGGCACGTCCTGCCAGTGAACAGCGGGGATGTTCTGCACCTCGTGACGCTGTTGCCCGAGAAGGGCTCGGGCCTTTTCGGTCGCCTGCAAGTCCACGTCCAACCCCAGCGCGGCGGCGTGTTTCATGCAGATTGCCAGCCGGTTCATAGCCTTCCGCGCCGTGTCAGCCTTTTCGTGCCAGATCGGGGCGAGGCAATCACGAATATCCTTCTGGTCCAGATCCGCCACGGGCACCTTGCCCAGCTTCGGCAGCACGTAAAGCTCCAGAGGGCTGAACCAGCGCCCGGCCTTCCCGTCGCCCTTCAGTTCGGCTTTGCGGCTCTCGAAGGCATCCGCCGCCACGTCACTCAGCATGTACAACTTGCTGGACGCCTCACGCCGGGCACGTTCGCGCTCCTTGATCGGGTCCAAGTTCTCGCGCACCTGGGCGCGGGCCTCATCGGCCTTGCGCCGGGCATCCGCCAGCGAAACAGCCGGATAGGCTCCCAGCCCCATTTCACGCCGCCTGCCGTGAACGGTGACGCGCAGCACCCATTGCGCACCGCCGTCCTCGCGCTTCACCAGCCACAGGCCCGCGCCGTCCGCGTGCTTGCCAGCGGGCAGGCTCGGGATGGCTCGGGCACTCAGTCGGTTCATGGCGGGCATTGCAGGGGCTCCATGCGCGAGAGAGCATTTCAATCCCCCTCTCTATCCACCCCGAGATATAGTATTCTCCAGGCGCCCTTGATACCCCCTGATTTCATTTGATCCATGTTTTTATGAGCATATGGGAATGCCTGAGTGCGCATGAATGCCGCTGAAATCCAGATATTGAGGAATTCATCGCCCCCCTGCGGCACCATAATTCGCCACAAGATCGCCATGATGAATGCACGGCTGCAACAGTGCCGCGCGAAACCGTAGCATGTTGTCCACGCTTGGTTATCGAGCGGGTTCAGAGCATTGCGTCACCCCGGGTCAGGGCATAGGGTGACGCGAGGGTCTGCTGAAGGCGCACGGCTTCCATTCAGAAGAGGTTTGCCTTTCGCGGGACCGAGGCAAGGTATGGTGGTAGATGAGCAGGTATTCCAGCAGTAGAGAAGCCGCGACCAGGGGTCGCATGATGCGCGCCCTGCTGGCAGGCGCCCTGGCCTTTGCGCTTGTGGCCTGCGACGATGCCTCCTTCCCGCAGATCCATATCCAGCGCCGCCCGGTCGAGACGCCCTACGCCCAGCAACCGCTTTCCGCGGCCTGGATTCGCGCCGAGAAGATCCAGCTGGTGCTGGAACGCACCGCCGGATCGGTGACTGAACAGCGCATCCTGCTGAACAACCCGACCTCGCTGCGGGGCGAGAACGTCGTGCTGCTGCTGGCCGATCGCTCGTCCCATGCCATCGAGACGCGGTTCCAGCCGACCCAGATGCTGGATGAGACCGAGGGCACGCCCTACCCGTTCGAAGCCTTCGACAAGCTCTCCTTCAAGACCCGCGAAGACTCGCTTGGCGTGATGAACTGGGCGCGCTGGACCAACCATGCCGGGCTGAACTGCGTGCTGGCCTTCCGCCGCATCGACAAGACCGACCGCACGCTGGTGTCCGGGGCCGTCATCATGGACATGATGCTGCGCAACTGCGTCATCGGCAGTGAGGACGAGGCGCTTGAGCCGATCGGCCCGGATGCGGTCGCCTTCGCCGCGACCCGCGCCCCGCGTGGCGCGGCGCCGCAGATGCTGTCGCCGCTGGCAGCGCCGCTGCCATGAGCGGCGCCTCCGCCCCGAAATCCGCCACGAGGATGCTGCTGCTCGGGATCTGGATCGTCCTGGCGATCCCCTTGCTGTTCCTCGCCTCCATTCCGATCTCGGTCGGCACCCAGGGCCTGCTGGCGCTGTTGACCTGTGCCATGATCTACGGGCTGAAACCGATGGTCGGCTCGAAGATCTCGGTCCGCATCATCGTCATGTCGATCGCCGGGGTCTTCGTTCTGCGCTACTGGCTGTGGCGCCTGCTCGAGACCCTGCCGTCGCTGGACGATCCGATCTCGCTCGCGGCGGCGCTGGTGCTTTTCGGCGCCGAGACCTTCACGGTCGTCCTGTTCTTCCTGACCGCGTTGATCACCTCTGACCCGGTGACCCACGCGCGCCCCGAGCCGATCAAGCTGACCGACGTGCCCTCGGTCGACATCCTCGTGCCAAGCTACGACGAAAGCCCGGAGCTGCTGGCCGTGACCCTGTCGGCGGCCAAGCGGATCACCTACCCTGAAGGCAAGAAGACCGTCGTCCTGTGCGATGACGGCGGCACCGACCAGCGCTGCAATTCCAAGGATCCCGCCCTGGCGGCCCGCTCGCAGGAGCGGCGCAAGACCCTGCAGGCGCTCTGCGCCGAGCTGGACGTGGTCTACTCCACCCGTGCCAAGAACGAGCATGCCAAGGCCGGCAACCTGAACGCGGCGCTGCAGAACCTGACCGGCGAGCTGGTGCTGATCCTCGATGCCGACCACGTCCCCACGCCCGAGTTCCTCGCCCGCACCGTCGGCTATTTCGCCGAGAACCCGCGCCTCTTCCTGGTACAGACGCCGCACTTCTTCACCAACCGCGACCCGATCGAGCGCAACCTTGCCCTGCCCGAGGACTGCCCCTCGGAGAACGAGATGTTCTATTCCGAGATCCACCGGGGTCTGGACCGCATGGGCGGTGCCTTCTTCTGCGGCTCGGCCGCCCTGCTGCGCCGCCGGGCGCTGGACGAGGTGGGCGGCATCTCGGGCGAGACCATCACCGAGGATGCCGAGACCGCGCTGGATATCCACTCGCGCGGATGGGAAAGCATGTATCTCGATCACGCGATGATCGCCGGGCTGCAGCCGGAAACCTTCGCCTCGTTCATCCAGCAGCGCGGACGCTGGGCCACCGGCATGATCCAGATGCTGATCCTGAAGAACCCGATGTTCCGCTCGGGGCTCTCGCTGACGCAGCGCCTGTGCTACCTCAACTCGATGAGCTTCTGGCTGTTCCCGCTGATCCGCATGATCTTCCTGCTCAGCCCGCTTCTCTACCTCTTCTTCGGGCTCGAGATCTTCGTCGTCGATTCCAGCGAGGTCTTCGTCTACATCCTGCCCTATCTGCTGATCGGCTTCATCGTGCAGAACGCGCTGTTCTCGGATGTCAGGTGGCCGCAGATATCCGAGGTCTACGAAATCGCGCAGACCCCCTACATCCTGCTGGCGCTGATCGAGACCGTGCGCAATCCACGCGGCGCGACCTTCAAGGTGACCGCCAAGGATGGCACGCTTGAACATGCCTTCCTGTCGCCGATCTACCGTCCGCTCACGCTTCTGGTCGGGGTGCTGCTGGCCGGGCTGCTGGCCGGGGTCTACCGCTGGTATGCCTTCCCCGGCGACCGCTATGTCGTTCAGATCGTCGGGGCCTGGGCGCTCTACAACTTCATCCTCGCTGCCTTCTCGCTGCGCGCGGTCTTCGAGCGGCCGCGCCGTCTGACGCGGCCCCGCACGGCGGTCTCGACACCGGCGCGGCTGACGCTTGTCCCAGCCGAGTCGGACCAGTCACCGGCGCCGTCCGGCGAACCGCGCGAGGCGACGATCCTTTCGGCCAGCCCCGAGAGGATCCAGCTGCAACTGACGGAAAGCGGCCAGGAAAGCTGGACGCCCGAGCAGGTCGGCGCCGAAGTCGTGCTGCTGCCGATCCTGCCCAAGGCGGCAGATCTCGAGGTTCCGCTGACCCTGACCCTCGCGGGGGTGCGCCCCGGCGTCGAAGGCACCCGGGTCGATCTCGCGGTGCCCGCGGACAGCATGATCGGCGCGGCGCGGCTGACCGCGCATGTGGTCTACGGCGACAGCCGCCGCTGGCAGTTCTTCCGCAAGTTCCACGCCCAGGGCAGCACCCTGGTCACCGGGCTGCTCTACGTGCTGGCCAAGAGCGCCCTGTCGGTGCCGCAGACGATCTACGACTTCCTGCGCGAGTTCTCCAAGCACGAGGCAGTGCCCGTGGCCGATGACGACACCCCCTTCGAGGACGCCTTCACCGGCGCCGCCAGGGAGACCGATGCGGCCCCGGCCCTCGCCGGCGCCCCCGGCGCACCGGTTGCCGCCGCGGCCAATCCGCAGGACGAATACCTCAGGATCGAGGACTAGCACCATGAAGAGGACGAGGGCCATGAAACAGACCACCGCCTTGCTTCTCTGCCTGCTTCCGGTCCTCGGCCTTCAGGCGGGCGGGGTCTCGGCGCAGCAGATCCTCTTCGACAGCCCCGGCGTGTCCGGCCGTCCCGAGCTGTCCCCCGCCACCCGGGCCCCCGCCGAACCGTCCCGCGCGAATGAGCGGCAATGGGCGGCCCCCGCGGCCGAGGAGGCCGATGCCGAGGTCCGTACCCGCGATGTCCTGTTGCCGCTGCGCCCCCGCAGTCCGCAGGGCGGCGAGACCGCCGGCCACCGGATGCAGGGCGAATACCCTGAAGAGGGCTTCTGGATGTTCCTGCCCCGGGCGCTCGGCGAAGCGCGGCTGGACCTCACGACCCTCAGCTCGATCAACCTGCTGCCGGGGCGGTCCCGGGCGACAGTCCTGGTCAATGGCACCGAGGTCGGCACGCTGGAGCTGGACAACTTCTCGGCCGCCGGCACCGATGGCCTCGATCTGCCCGCCGGGCTGCTGAAGGCCGGTCGCAACCTCGTGGAGCTGAAGCTTGAACAGGTCCACCGCGTCATGTGCGGGCCCGATGCCTCTTTCGGGCTGTGGACCGACGTCATCGCGCATCAGAGCGGCATCACGGTGCCCAGGTCCGAGCTTGGCCGCGATCCGCTGAGCTTCATTGCAGCCGCCGCCGCCCAGCTTGGCCAGGGCAGCACCTTCTCGCTGACCAATGCGGACAATGCCAATGTCATCGGCGCATCGCCTTCCGTCGCGAAGGTAGAGAAGCTTTTCGGCGGCCTGCCCCCGGAAATCTTGGTCGAGGACTACTACACCGTCTCTGCGACCAATCCCCAGCTGGCACGGGTCACGGCCCTGCCCCAGCAGGTGACCATGCCAGAGCTGCCCGCCTTCCGCATCGGCGGTGACGGCGCAATCGTGCTGCTGACCAACAGCGGCGAGGCCGAGAAGATCGCCACCCTGCTGACCGATGCCCTCGGCCCGGGCGAAACCGGCACCGCCCCGCCCCTGATCAGCCCGGGCGCCAGCCGCACGCTGGCCTCAATCGGCATCCCCACGGTCGAGGGGCATGGTCACTACATCCGCAAGTCCGTATCCTTCCGGCTGCCCTGGGACTGGCTGGTCCTGGCTTCGCAACGGGCGCAGATGCGCCTGGACTATGCCTTCGACACCGATCTTCCGAAGGGCTCGCTGCTGCTGGTGAAGATCAATGAGCAGACCATCCGCCTGCTGCCCCTCGACGATGTCGAGGACGCCGGGCGCCGTCTGGATCCGCTGCTGATCACCTTTGCCGCCAACCAGCTGCAACCGGGGGCCAACGAGATCTCCTTCGAGGCCCTGATTCCCGGCGAACCCTCGGATGCCGCCTGCGTTCCGCGTCAGGCGCCCGCCTTCCAGGTCTTCGACAGCACCAGCCTGAACATTCCGGAAAGCCCGCGGATGACCGTGCCCCGCATCGACCGCACCCTCGCGGCGGTCGATGTCTCGCGGATCTCGATGAGCGAGGCCGCAGCCCGGACCCTGCCCCTTGGCCTGCTGGCCCAGGTCGCCTCGATCTACGCCCCCGACGAGACGGCGCAGCAGGTTCCCGGCCAGCCGCCCCGCACCGGCTCCATCCGGATCGGCATTCCCGCCGACCTGTCGCAGATCCCGGGCGACATCGTCAGCAAGAACGTCCTGCAGCTGGAAGAGGTGCTGCTGTCGGCGCCTACGCCCGACGGTGGCGGCGTTGACCCCTGGGCCACCCTCGAGACTGAAAGCTGGCTGTCCATCCTGCTGGACCGGCGCAAGGCCGCCGACCGGCTTCGCGAGCTGAAGGGCAAGATCGCCGCCCTCGGGCGCGGCCCGGAATCCGACCTGGACAGCTGGCTGCTAGGCCGATCCGCCGAGGCGATGCTGATCCAGCCGACGATGGAGAGCCCCGAAAACCTCTGGCTGGTGGTACGGCCCAACACCGATACCGAACGGCTGGTGGCGTCGCTGGTCGACATGCACCGACGCTCGGAAGGGCCGAAGGGCCAGGTCTCGCTGTTCGGCTACGACGGCAAGTGGCAGGTCTGGAGATCCGCCAACCGCCCCCTCACCCTGCATGAGCCGCTGACCATCACCAATGCCCGCGCGGTCGTCGGCAACTATGTAACACTCTCACCCGGTCGCTACATTGCCCCACTATTCCTGCTCGCCTTTGTGTGCGCACTTTCGGCAATGGGACTTCTGATCGTGAGCCGACGGAGAAAGAAATGAACCGGCGCAGCGTACTTTCGGGAATGGCAGCCCTGGCCGGGCTGATCGGCAGCGCCCCAGCCTCGCTGGCGCAGAACCCGGGCCTGGAAGCCAAGCTTCAGGACGTGTGGCAGGCCTGGCGCGACGCCAACCTGGATGCCACGGGCCGGGTCATCGACCAGTTCCAGAGCAACGCCAGCCACTCGGAGGGCCAGGGCTACGGCATGCTGCTGGCCGCCACCATGGGCGATCAGCGCAGCTTCGACCGGATGGAGACCTGGACCCGCCTCAACCTGGCGATCCGTCCCGACAACCTGATGGCCTGGCGCTGGTTCCCGGATGAACCGATCCGGGTGCCCGACCTCAACAATGCCAGCGACGGCGACCTGTTCCGCGCCTGGGCCCTGCTGCGCGCCTCGCAGCGCTTCAACGTGCCCAGCTACCGCGAGACCGCCCGCCAGATCGTCACCGACCTGATTGCCACCTGCATTGCCCGCCATCCCGGCGGCGAGGGCTTCGACCCACTGCTGCTCCCCGGCGCCGAGGGCTTCGGTACCGCCGAGGGCTTCATCTACAATCCCTGCTACGCCATGCCGCTGGCAATGACCGAGCTGGCAACCGAGTTCGACGCCCCGGTGCTGGCACAGGCGGCCCGCGGCGCTGTCGAGGTCTCGCGCAGTCTCGCCCAGACCGGCGTCGTGCCCGACTGGGTCGAAGTCACCCCGGCCGGGCTGCGCGCGGCGGAAGGCTTCTCGTTTGACGCCGGCTATGAAGCGATGCGGATTCCGCTCTACCTGATCTGGTCCGGCCTCACGGATCACCCTGCCATCCTGCGCTATGCCGAGGCGCAGGAAAGGGTCAGCGCCGGCCTCGTCGCCACGGTCATCGACCGCGACACGGGCGCCGCCCTGTCGACCAGCGACGACCCCGGCTACAAGGCGATCTCGGCCCTGGCCACCTGCACCGCAAGGCGCAGCGTCGGCTCCGATATCCCGCCGTTCTCGGCAAGTTCGCCCTACTATCCTGCCACGCTTCAGCTCTTCGCCATGGTGGCGCAGATCGAAGCCTCTCCGATGTGTATTCCGATATGAAACCTCTGCTGCACTCTTCCCGGCTCGCGCTTTTGGTGGCGTGCAGCCTTCTCGCCTCTCCCGCGCTGTCCCAGGCGCCGAGCGATGCCGACCTGCAGGCCCTGCGGTTCTACCTGTCGGAAGACAACCAGCAGGCCGTCAACTCGGAGCTGCGCCGCCTGCAGCTGCAGTATCCCGACTGGGTGGTGCCCGAGGACCTCGGCCAGATGGAACAGGGCGTTCCGGGCGAGAGGATCGACAGCATCTATCGTCAGATCGAGGCGCGCGATTTCGACGCCGCCCGCGCCACCATCGACGAGATCAGCCGCACCTATCCAAGCTGGTCGCCCTCGTCCGAACTGCTGGAGACCCTGGCCAGCTCCGAGGCCCAGGAGAACTTCAATACCGCGGTCGATGCCGGTAACGCCGAGGTGGCCATCCGTATTGCCCGGGGCAACCCCGCGTTGCTGCGCTGCGAACGGGTCAACAACGCCTGGCTTCTGGCCGAGCAATACCAGGCCACCGGCGACGTGGCCTCGGCCTATGGCGTCTACCTGGGCATCGCGCGCAGCTGTACCGATCCCGACATCCTCGTCGCCACGCTTGAGAAATCCGCCGCGATCAGCAGCCTCGACCAGCTTGCCGAGGTGGCCGAGCAGGCCCGGGGCCAGGCGCCCGGCAGCGCCGAGCGCCTGAGCGCGGTCGAAAGCCGCCTGCGGGCCGGCATCCTGGCCCAGGATCCCGACGCGGTCACGACGACAGCCACCGGCAACGGCACCCCGCCGCCCGAGGGGGCGGAATGGCCCGAGGGGATCAGCCCCAAGGTCAGCCTGCGCCCGCTCAGCCGGGGCGAGACACCCGCACCGCCGGCACGTGCAGCCAGCGGCGGCTCCGGCACCGGCGGAGGCAGCGCCGCCCCCGCGGCCTCGTCGCGCAGCACCGCTGCGGCACAGCGCGGAGACTGGGCAGGCTGCCTTGCCGCCAGCGCCTCGGCCCGTGACGCGGCCACGGTTGCGCAACGCGGCTGGTGCGCCCTGAACGCCGACCGTCCGATGCAGGCGCTGTCCGATTTCAACGATGCGGCCAACCGCGGCGGTTCGGCCGCGGCCCGCCGGGATGCCCGCTACGGGCAGGCGATCACCATGCTGCAGCTCGACATGGTCGATCAGGCCTCGGCCATCGCCGCAGCCACCCCGTTCACCGCTGAACAGCGCCTTGAAGTCGAGAGCCTGATCCTCGACAAGCGCGGCGTCGCCGCCTACGACCGCGGCGACTATGCCCGCGCCATCGCCTATTTCGACGAGCTGGAGCGGATCACCGGCGTCGTGCGCCGCGATCTGGCGATGTTGCGCGGATATGCCTACCTGAACTCGGGCAAGAAGGAACGGGCCAAGGCCGAGTTCCAGCGCCTGCATGACCAGATGGCCACCACGGCGTCGCGTCGGGCCCTGTCGGACGCGCTGCAATAGGCTTCGGGCCCGGCGAATCACGACTGCCCTTTCTGTCCCCCGCGCCCTGCACAGCGCGGGGGATCGTCGTTTCAGGCCCCCGCCCGGCGGAAATGAGGCGCAATTGCGGCACTCTCATGGCCCCTTAAAGATGCCCCTATCCCAAGGGATAGGGCCGCCCAACCGCCTGTCCCAATCCGCGCCGGAAGAGATATCCCGCGTCCCCCAAAGCGCCCCGGATTACCCCCCCGCAGCCCTCCCCCCTCAGGGTTAACGACGGTATGGTTAACTCACACTTTCACAGAGGAAACAGCGACATGAGCAAGCACGAAATCGAACTCGCCAGCCAGCAGAAGAACCGCCGCTGGGTCCGCGCTCAGGCGCTCGAACTGCTCGCCGGTGCCGCCATCTTCCTCGCCGTGGTCCACTACCTGGCCTGATCCCGGGCTACCGAAGACCGCCGACCCCGACTTTCCGTCGATCGGGGTGAACGGCACCGGATCCGGCCAAGCAAGGCGGCACGGGTCAGGACCATCAGACGAAACCGCGCAGATCGGCCCGCCGCTTCCGGGGCTGACGCGCAGCCCCCCACCCCTCAAGATCCCATTCGCGCATCCTCCTGCCCTGCCCGTGGTCCGTCTCTGGTCCGGCGTCCCTGCCGGCCCCGGCGACGACCGGGACGCAGCGAACGGCAGGCAATCCCCGCCCCTACGCCTCCCCCGGCAGGCATCCCCGCCCGGGGTCAGCTGCGGGGTCAGCCCTCTGCCGCGCGCATTCGCGCCTGCAGCAGCGGCGCCAGGCGCCCCACCATCGCGGCGCTCACCATCTGCCCGTGCAGGCAGGGCAGCCCCGCCAGTTCCAGCTCGGCGCACAAGGGTTGCCACAGCTCGGGCCGTACCCCGCTTTCGCCGTGATCCAGCTCGGCCCGCACATGCAGCAGACGTCCCTCGAGGCGCTGCTCGTGATGGCCGTGCACCAGCCGGTTGACCTGCTGGACCGAGCGGATGACCCCCTCAAGCGCCGCCTCGGGCAGTTGCGCCAGGGTGGCGCCGCGCCGCTTCAGGAAGGCCATGATCTCTGCGCGCGAGCGCACCTCGGGCTGGGGCCTCGGGGATCGACACCCGACATCGCCAGAAGGGCGCGCAGCGCCGCCTCGGGGCCGGGGTCGGGCTGGTTGCGCCAGCATTCGGCCGGATAGGCGTCCAGCAGGGCGACCAGTCCGGTCGCCGGTCCCGCCGTTCCGGCCGCCTGCAGCTGCACGGCCACCTCCTGCGCGATCAGCCCGCCCAGTGACCACCCCGCCAGATGGGCCGGGCCATCGCCGCACAGCGCCGTGATCCGGGCCGCATAGTCCCGGGCCAGCGCCGAGAGGCTGTCGGGCACCCCGGCCCCGGGATCCAGCAGCGGCGATTGCAGGGCGATCACCGGGCGTCCGGGAAGACTTTCGGCGAGGCTGCGATAGCACCAGCCGATCCCGCCCGCGGGGTGGATGACGAAGAGCGGCGCGCCCTCTCCGCTGGAGAGGTGCAGCACCGGGCCAAGCGCATCCGAGGCCTCGCTGGCCGCCGCGATGCGCCGGGCGAGGTCCGACAGCACCGGGGCCTCGAAGATGTCGGCCAGGCCGCAGGGCCGCCCCGTGCGCTCCTCAACCGAGAGCGAGAACTGCACCGCGCGCAGGCTGTCCCCGCCCATGCGGAAGAAGTCGGCCCCCGCGCCGGGGATCTCCGGCAGGGCCAGGATCTCGGCATAGAGCGCGGCCAGCTCGGCTTCCAGCCCCGGCGCGGCGGCCCGGCCCCGGGCCGTGAAGCCGGGACGCGGCAGCGCCTTGCGGTCAAGCTTGCCGGTGGCGCCCAGGGGGAACTCGGTCAGCGCGAGGATCGCGGCGGGCTGCAGCGCCGAGGGCAGCCGCGCGGCCAGGGCCTCGGCCAGCCGGTCGGTGTCGACCTCGGGGGTGACCCAGGCCAGCAGCCGCGCCCCCTGCCCCGGCGCCGCTTCGGCCTGCACCTCGGCCTGCGCAACGAGGCCCGTCGCCAGGATCGCCGCGGCGACCTCTCCGGTCTCGATCCTTACGCCACGGATCTTCACCTGGCCGTCGGCGCGCCCCTCGTAGGTCAGTTCCCCCGCGGCGGACTGGCGCACGATGTCGCCGGTGGCATAGATGCGTTCGCCGGGGTGGAAGGGATCGGGCAGGAAGCGCTCGGCCGTCAGATCGGGCTGGCCCAGGTAGCCCTCGGCCAGCTGCCTCCCGCCCAGCCAGAGCTGCCCCGGCGCCCCGTCGGGCACCGGCCGCATCCGGGCGTCCAACACGTAGCAGCGGGTGTTCCACACCGGGCGCCCGATCGGCACCGAGGCACCGGCCTCGCGGCCCGTCGCCTCTTGCGCGGTGACATCGACGGCGGCCTCGGTCGGGCCATAGAGATTGTGCAACCGGGTGCTGAGGCGCGTCAGGCAGAGGCGGGCGAGGTCGGCGGGCAGCGCCTCGCCACTGGCGAAGAGATGGCGCAGGCGCAGGCCCGCGCTGTCAGGACAGGCCAGGAAGAGCGCCAGCATCGAGGGCACGAAATGCGCCACGCTGACCTCCTCGGCGCGGATCAGCCGGGCCAGCTCGACCGGGTCGCGATGCGCGCCGGGCGCGGCGATGACCAGCGGCGCCCCCGAGAGTACCGGCAGGAAGAACTCCCAGACAGAGACGTCGAAGGTCGCCGGGGTCTTCTGCAGGATGCGGTCGCCGGGGCCGATGGCATAGGTCTCGCGCATCCAGAGCAGACGGTTGACGATGGCCCGGTGCGAAACGGCAACCCCCTTGGGCCGCCCCGTCGATCCAGAGGTGAAGAGCACATAGGCCAGGTCCTGCGGCGCGATGCGGACCGCCGGGGCGGTGCCGCTTTCGGGCCAGTCTTCGGGGGACAGCACGCTGTCATGGGGGAAGTCCGCCCCGGCCAGCACCAGCACCGGCGCGGCGCGTGCCAGCATGTCGGCGCGGCGGGCGCTGTCGTCCTCGGGATCCAGCGGCACATAGGCCGCCCCGGCGCGCAGCACCGCAAAGAGCGCCACCAGCAGCTCGAACGAGCGCGGCAGGGCGACGGCCACCCGGCTGCCGGGCCCCACCCCACGCGCCGCCAGCGCGGCGGCAAGAGCGGCACTGCGCCTCTCCAGCGTGGCGTGATCCATCGACTGCCCGCCGAAGATCAGCGCCGGGGCGGCCGGGTCGCGGCGCAGCCCCTCTTCGATCAGCGCGGTCAGGGTCGTCTCGGGCACCGGATGGCCGGTGGCGTTGCGCGTCTCGACATGCAGCCGCGTCTCGGCACCGGTCAGGGTCGGCACCTCGGCCAGCGTCCCGGCCCCAAGTGCGCGGCGCAGGAAGGCATGCAGCCGGTCGAGGCAGGCGCGCACCTCGTCGGGCGCATAGAGCGCCGGATTGGCATCCAGTTGCAGGCGCAGCGGTCCGCGCCCATCCCCCCGGAAGGCGAAGGTCAGGTCATCGACCGAGCCCGCGCCGGTGATCTCGAGCCGCGCGGCAAGGCCAGGTGCGCGAGGCGTCGGATCGAAGGGCAGCACGTTGATCAGCGGGCCATGCAGCCGCCGGCCCGCGCCGATCAGCCCGAGGTCGCGGCGCATCGCCTCGCCCCGGTAGAGCCCATGCCGCCGCATCTGCGCCAGTTGCGCGGCGACACCGCCGATCCAGTCGACCAGCGGGGCGTCCTCGTCCACCCCGGCGAGAAGGGGCACCACGTTGACCTGCGTCGAGACCAGCGTGCCCAGCCCCCCGCCGCCGCGGTTCATCAGCGGGATGCCAGGGGCCGAGACCCCCTCGGTCATCCGGGCGCAGAAGGCGGCGGTCAGGGCGGTGACGCAATCGGCCCAGTTGGTGCCCGCCGCCTGCGCCAGTGCGCGCAACCCCTCGGGCAGCGCCGCATCCGAGATCACCTCGGCGCGCAGGAAGTCGCCCTGCGCCACCGCCGCGCCGGGGCGAAAACCGTTGGCGCCGGGATGGTCGCGCAGCTGCTCGGCCCAGAAGGCACGGTCGGCGGCCTCCTGCGGGGCGCCACGGTAGGCGGCATCGGCCTTCAGGGCCGCGTCATAGCCGGCGACGGCGCGCGGCTCGGGCCCCTGCCCGACGGCATGGGCATAATGGGCCGCGATGCGCCGGGTGAGAAGGGTATTGGCATAGCCGTCGGCGACGATGTGATGCAGGTGCTGGCTGACCGCGTGACACCGGGGAGAGATCTGCCAGAGCGTCACCCGCGCCAGCGGCCCCTCGCCCAGATCGAACCCCGCCGCGCGCTCGGCGGCGATGCCGGCCTCGGCCTCGGCGCGGCTCACCTCGCGGCGCGACACCTCGGGCGCGGGGCCTGCAAGCGCCACCGGGCGGCCCTCGGCGTCAGCGGTGAAGCGCAGCCGCAGCGCCCCGGCCTCGTCAACCGCGCGCCGCACCGCCTGCCAGAGCGCCTCGCGATCCGCGGGCCCCTCGAGCCAGAGCACCTGCCCGGTGGTGAAGGTCGCCGGATCCGGGCTGCGGGCCTCTGCGTACCAGACGCCCTCCTGCGCCAGGGTCAGCGGTTGCGGCACCGCGACGGCCTCGAGCGCCGACATGGCTCAGGCGCCCTGCAGGCGGTCGACCACCGCCCACCAGTCATCCAGCGTCGTGCCGTCGAACAGCTCGGTATAGTCCAACCCGGCGACCTGTTCTTCCCACAGCGAGGCAAGGTCCATGGTCTGCATGGAGTCCACGCCGAGATCGCGCAGGTCGTCGCGATCGGTGACCTCGTCCAGCTGAAGCCCCGCGATCTGCGCGATATCGGCGCGCATCCTGTCCTTGGTCAGGGTCATGCCTGTTCCTCTTCGTCCATGTAGCTCTTGCGCAGCGCGGCCCGCAGGGCGCGGCGGTTGATCTTGCCGACGGCAGTGGTGCCAAGGCTTTCGACCAGCCGGATCTCGTCGGGGATCTTGAAGGCCGCGATCTGCCGCCCCCGGATGAACCGGCGCAGCTCGGCCGGGCGCGGTGCCTGCCCTTCGCCCGGCAGGACGAAGGCGCAGATCCGCTCGCCAAGCTGGCTGTCGGGGATCGAGACCACGACGGCGTCCAGCACCTCGGGGTGGGCCAGCAGATGGTCCTCGACCTCTTCGGCCGAGATCTTCTCTCCGGCGCGGTTGATGTGGTCGGTGGCGCGCCCCTGCACCTCTAGGTGGCCCGAAGGCAGCCGCCGCACCACGTCGCCGGTGCGATAGAAGCCGTCCTCGGTGAAGCTGCGGGCATTGGCCTCGGGCGCGTCATGATAGGCGCGGATCGTGTAGGGGCCACGGGTCAGCAGGTTGCCCGGCGCGCCCTCGGGCACGTCGCCGTCGAGGTCATCGACCACCCGCACCTCGTCCAGCGCCGAGATCGGCCGACCCTGGGTGGTCACGATCACCTCTTCGGGGTCATCCAGCCGGGTGTAGTTGACCAGCCCCTCGGCCATGCCGAAGACCTGCTGCAGGGTGCAGCCCAGCACCGGGCGGACACGGCGCGCGGCCTCGGGCAGGAACTTCGCCCCGCCGACCAGCAACACCTCGAGCGATCCGATCTCGGGGCGCAGCCTCTCGGCGGTCTCGATCCACTTCAGCGCCAGCGGCGGCACGAGGGCGGTGATGGTCACCCCCTCTTCGGCGATCAGCCGGAAACCGGTCTCGGGGCGCGGATCGGGGGCCATGACCACATGTCCGCCCGCGTGCAGCACGCCCAGAACCCCCGGTGAACTCATGGTGAAGTTATGCGAGACCGGCAGCACCGTCAGGTAGACAGAGGCCGGCGAGAGGCCCGAGATCACGGCGCTTTCGCGCACCGAGTAGAGATAGTCATCATGGGTGCGCGGGATCAGCTTGGACAGCCCCGTGCTGCCGCCCGAGATCTGCAGGAAGGCCACCGCCTGCGGATCGGGATCGGCGGGCAGCTCTGCCGCACCGGAGGACAGCGCGGCCAGCCCCTCGCCACCGCCGGTCTCGCAGATCAGCACATGGGCAAGGTCGGGCAGATCGGCGGCCAGCGCCTCGGCCATGGCGGCATGATCATGTCCGGCGATGCGCCGCTCGGTCAGGATGGCGCGGACCTGTGCGCCGCGGGCAAGGTGTTCCAGCTCGACACGGCGGTGCGCCGGCAGCGCGAAGACCGGCAGCAGCCCGGCAAGGAACAGGCCGAAGGTGGCCGAGAGGTACTCGGGCACATTGGACATCTGCACCAGCACCCGGTCGCCCGGCGTGAGGCCGCGGGCCAGCAGGCCACGGGCCAGGGCCTCGGCGCGCTCCAGCAGCTCGGCGTAGTTCCAGCGCGCGCCGGGGCCGCTGACGGCGGTACGGCCGGCAAAGCGGGCGGCGCGGTCGCGCAGCATCGCGGGAAAGGTCTCACCGGTCCAGAGACCCTCGGCACGGTAGCGTGCGGCGAAGTCATCGGGCCAGGTCTGGGTCACGGGGTTCATTGCAGCCCTCCTGCCAGCAGGTCGCCCGTCAGCACATCCTGAAGCGAGCGGACAAAGGTTTCACCATGGCTGGCACCGTCATAGAGACGCCGCTCGCCGGGGATGCCGACACCACGCAACGCGGCCGCGAGCTGATCCAGCGCATCTTCGGGCAGCGCGTCGCGCATCCGCACCAGCCGTTGCGCATCCTCGGCGGCGGGGCGGCTGGCGCGCTGGCGCTCGGCACTGCCGGAATGCAGGTCGAGCCGAGGCAAGAGCGCCGGGCCACCCGCCGCGATCCGCGCGAGGCAGCGGTGGAAATAGGCCCCCTCCTGCCACCAGAGCGAGGGGCTGGCGGCGACGAAACGGGCAAAGGGCGCCCCGCGGAACAGCGCCGCCTCGAGCACCAGCAGCCCGCCGAAGGAATGCCCCCAGAGCAGTCGCCGCGCCGGGTCGAGCGGCGCGATGGCCTCGACCTGCGGCAGGATCTCGGCCGCGAGCCGGTCGAGGTACTGCGCCGCGCCACCACCGGCACGGCCACGCGGATCGGTGACCGGCTCTCCGTCGGGACCGGGGGGCGTGTAGGCAAGGGCGCGCTCGCGGGTGGCGAAACGCTCGTCCCGGTCGTGACCATGGGCGATGATCGCCGGGCCGCCTGCGGCCGCAAGCCGTTCCAGCAGCGCCTCGTCCAGCTGGGCGGCGACGGCATGGCCATCCATCAGGTGCAGCGCGGCAAAGCCGCCCTTGGGCACCGGCCCGCGCGGCCAGGCGATGCGGATCAGGTGATCGGCCATGCCATCGGCGCCAGCCCCCCCGCCTGCGCCTTCACCTCCGCCTGTGCCCCCCGCACCGCCTGCACCGGAGAGCGCGAAGGGCAGGCGCAGCTCGGCGCTGTGGTAGAACTGCGATCCTGTCTCCAGCACCGTCGACACCTCCATCTGCTGTTTCGGCTTGGCCTGCAGCCGCAGTGGCAGCCCCGCCATCCCCAGCGATGCTGCCAAGCCCGAGACGACGGTTCGCCGCCTCACCGGCCTGCCTCGGCTTCCAGCGCCGAGAGCATGGGCGCCTTGTCGCGCCAGCTTTCGTACCACTGCGGGCCCGCCGCACCGAACCAGGCCTCGTCGACCTGCTGCACCGGGACGCCGGCGGCCTCGATCTCGGCCAGGTAGGTGGCGTCGATCTCGCCGTAGCGCACCACCATGGCATCCACGGCCTCGGCGAAGACCTCGTCGATCACCGCACGGTCGGCGGCGTCGATGCCCAGCCAGCTGCGTCCCGAGGCCACGGCGGCCATCGGGAACATCATGTGATCGGACCGGATCACCTGCCCGGCATGCCTGTAGTAGCCCGCATTCCAGGTGCCTTCAAAGTCGATCTGCATGCCGCTGACCTGGCCATTGGCGAAGGCGCTGTAGAGCTCGGGCAGCGGCATCGGTGTCGGCGCCGCGCCCAGCAGGCGCCAGAAGTCCAGCTCGGGCGCCAGCGGCACGGTGCGGATCTTCTGCCCGGCCAGGTCGGCGACCGTCGCGGCGGGCTCGGCCAGGGCGATCTGGCGCAGGCCGGCCATGCCCCAGGCCAGCCCGTGCAGGCCGAAGTCGGTGAAGCCGTCCAGAAGCTGACCGGCCACCTCGCCCGACAGCAGCTCCCGCGCCGCCTTGGCGTCGGGCGCGATGAAGGGCGCGAGGAAGATGCCGTAATCGGGATTGCGGTTGGCGAATTCGCCGACGGTGAACATGCCGAAATCCAGCGAACCGGACTGGAGCTGTTGCAGCATCCGCGCTTCGTTGCCCAGCTGGCCGCCGGCCATGACCAGGATGTTGACCCGCCCCTCGGTGCGCTCGGCCAGGGTGGCGGCGATCTCTTCGGCGGTCAGGGTCCACTGGTGCGACGGCGGGGTGATCAGCCCCAGCCGGTAGTCCCGCGCCTGGGCGGGATCGGTGCCGGCCAGCAGGGCCAGCAGGCCGGCAGGAAGGGCAAGCGCCCGGAACCCGGAAGAGCACGTCATGTCGTATCCTTTCAGAAGATCAGCGAGACCGCGCCGGTGGTCAGCTCCGGCACGAGGATGAGAAGCACCAGCACCGCGAGGGTGCAGGCGAGATAGGGGGCAAGGCAGCGCACCAGCCGACCCGGAGCCACGCCTCCGAGGCGGGCGGCGGTGAACAGCCCGGTGCCGACGGGAGGCGTCAGCAGGCCCATGGTCAGGTTGACGCAGGTGACGATGCCGAACTGCACCGGGTCGATGCCGTAGCTCTGCTGAGCGACGGGCAGGAACACCGGCACCACCAGGATCAGCGCCGGCATCGGATCCAGCACCATGCCCGCCAGCAGCAGGCCGAGGTTCAGCAGCAGCAGGAAGACCAGCGGATCCGAGGTCAGCGCCAGCAGCGTTTCGGCCATGCGGCCCGGCAGGTTCTCCCATGCGGCGATCCAGCCCCAGAGCGAGGCGGCGGCGATCAGCATCAGCACCATGGCGGCGGATTTCGTCGCCGCCAGCAGCACGCCGGGCAACTGGCGCGGCGAGAGGCTGCGATAGACCAGTCCGCCGACCACCAGCACGGCAAGGATGCCGAAGATCCCGGCCTCGACCGCAGTCGCAAGGCCGGTGGCGATGGCGCCGATCATCGCGGCGGGGATCAGCGCGGCGGGCAAAGCCTCGGCCAGGGTGCGCACGGGCCCATGGGGCACCAGCGCGGCCAGCTGATCGGGCGCGGTGGCGGGGGGCGCGCTGCGGGCGGTCAGCACCATCATCGCGCCCAGCATCAACAGGCCCGGCACCACCCCGGCGACGAACAGATGGCCGACCGGCACCTGCGCCAGCACGCCGAAGACGATCAGCATCATCGAGGGTGGGATCACCGGCGCCAGCATCCCCCCTGCCGCGACGAGGGCGGTGGCGCGCTCGGCCGGGTAGCCCGCGCGGCTCAGCGCGGGCACCGCCAGCCGGGCCATCAGGGTGATCTGTGCCACCGAAGAGCCCATGACCGCCGCCAGCCCGGCATTGGCCAGCAGGGTGACCTGCGCCAGCCCGCCACGCAGCCGCCCGAACCACAACACCATCAGCGCCAGCAGCCTGTCGGCGGCGCCGCTGACGCTCATCAGCTCGCCGAGGACGAGGAAGACCGGCAGCGCCAGCAGCCCGTAGCTGTCCACTCCGGCGAAGATCTGCGCCGGGGCGTCACCAAGCAGCGCCAGCTCGCCGCTGGAGGCGATCTGCACGAAGGCGCCACCGAGGATGGCGAAGGCCACCGGCACGCCGAGCAGCAGCAGCAGGACAAAGAGCAGCAGGCTGAGCATCAGCGCGCCCCCTGCGCCAGCCGGATCAGCCGGGTCAGCACATGCAGGCAGGCGCCGAGGCAGAAGAGCGGCAGCGCCAGCCAGAACCAGAGCCGGCGCAGGCCCAGGGTCGCCGTCGGCTCGGAGTAGAGGAAGTTGGGGAACATCGGCGGCTCGGCCCCAAGCATCGGCGTCAGCAGATCAAGCGGCGCGAACCAGCGCCAGACCAGCACCGACAGCGCCAGCAGCACCGCCAGCAGGGCGAGGTCCGAGAGGATGGCCGCGACGCGGGCAGCCCGGGGCGGCAGCATCCCTGCCAGCAGCGGGATCTCGACATGCTCGCGGCTGGCGATCAGCGCCGAGGCGGCGGGGAAGGTCGCCGAAGCCATCAGCAGTGCGGCCGCCTCGTCCGTCCAGATCAGCGGCATGCCGAGGCCCCGCGCCAGCGCGCCGAGCGCCACGACGCAGAGCAGCGCCGCGACAAGGCATGTCGCGACGCAGAGCTCCGTCCTGAAGACGAAGCGGTCGATCCGGTCCGGAAGGGACCGATCCGGCGGGGGCATCCCGAGGTCACTCATCAGTTCAGCTCATCTGGTCACGGGCAGGGGGCTGTCACGGGCCCCCTGCCCGTCTTTCGGCAACGGGCCGCGGCCTATTGCTTCGGCGTGATGGCGCGCAGGATGTCGCCCTCGGGATCTTCCTCGCCGCGCGACTTGTTCACCGCCAGCACCGTGCCGTCTTCCAGCACGTCGAGGTAGTTCGGGAAGGTGCCGCCGTTCAGCACCGCTTCAACCTCGCCGGTCTGGCCATTGAGCGCGGTCAGCGTGCCCGACATGCGGTTGGACGAGAAGACCTGGCCGTTGAGCGCATCGAAGGCGAGGTTCAGCGGGAAGCTGCCCACCTTGGAGTCGAAGAGCACCTCGCCCTCGGCGCTGAGGCCGACGACATTGTCGCTCTGGCCGCCGGCGACGTAGATCGTGCCGGTGGCGGGGTCGACGGTGACGCCGGTGCCGCTGATGATCGGCGCGGCCAGCAGGGTGATCTCGCCCGTGGCGAGGTCGATGCGGGCCACCTCGGGGGTCGAGCGGGACACGGTGTAAAGCTGGCCGTTCTGTGCGTCCAGCTCCAGCGCCATGGCACCGAAGGTGCCGCGGCGCACGTCAGAGCCGACGTTCAGCGGCTCGACCGCGTCGAGGGTCTCGGTGTCGAAGACGACGATCTCGCCGGTGAAGGAGGTCGAGACATAGGCGCGGTTGTTGGCGCTGTCGATCACCACGTCGCGCGGATGGCCGACGGTGTCTTCCGGGAACTGCTTGACCAGCGACAGGTCGTCCTGGGCATAGACCGCGACGGTGTTTTGCCGGGTGTTGGTGGTCCAGACGTTGCCATGGGCGTCGTCGACCGCGATGCCGTAGACGGCGAAGACACCGCGCGAGGCATCATCGGGGGTCACCTCGGCCAGCACCTCGAGGGTGTCGGCGTCCAGCTTGGTGATCTGGCTGACCTCGACCGGCGGGCGGCCGACGGCCGACGCGGTGAAGATCGTGCCATTGGCCGCGCTATGCGCCACCTGGTAGAGGCCGCGGGCGAACTGGGCCGTCTTCTCGTCGTAGGCCTCGGCGCCGGTCAGCGCGAGATCGGGCGAGACCTTCAGCTCGACCACCGAGGCGCTGTCGGGGCCCTCGGTCTGCACCACGATGGGATGCAGGCCAAGCGCCGCATCGGCGGGCAGCTCGAAGGACCAGGCAATCGCGCCCTCGCCATCGGCGGTCAGGGTGGTCAGCACCTCGGCGCCGCGCAGCAGGCGGACGTCCTGGCCGGCAACGAAGCCCTGGCCAGAAACCGAAACGGTGGCGCCGGGCACGACCGCACCACGGTCAGGCCCGGAGAGGCTGACATTGGCGTCGAAGGGTGCGGGCGTATCGAAAACCTGAGCCATCGCGGCCCCCGGCAAGGACAGGATCAGCGCCGTCACAGCAGCGCGGGAAAGAGAAGCCATGGAAAAACTCCGATAGTTCGGTCCTCGAGGGGACACTGGGAACAGGCGGGGGAAACCCCTCGCCAGGGGACGGGCCGCCGGGACGCGGCCCGCCACAGGCTCAGAAGGTCTTGCTGAGGCCGACGTAGTAGGCCCGGCCCGGCTCGTTGTAGGTCTCGGCACCGAAGCCGGTGCGGTCGACCGAAGTGTCGAAGAGGTTGGTCACGCCACCGGTGATCACCAGCCCGCTTTGGGTCTCGTAGCGGGTCGAGACGTTGACGATGGTGTAGGGATCGACATCGCGCAGGTCCTTGGCATCGACCGGATCGCCGGTGGTGACCGAGTATTCCGCCGCCTGGGTACGCCCGTAGTGGGTCAGCGCCGGGATGACGGTCCAGCGGTCATTCACCTGCCATTCCAGCGAAGCGTTGATCGTGTAGTCGGGCACCAGGCTGAGACGGTTGCCGGTCGACTTGTTTTCCGAGATCGGCATCCAGGTGAAATTGGTGCTGAGCGCGAGGGTCTCGGAGAGCGGCGCGGTGAAGCTGCCCTCCACGCCGCCGACCACGGCTTCGGGGATGTTCTCCCACTGGAAGATCTGGCAATCACGGATATTGCCGTTAACCTCGCAAGCGCCTGGGATCACGCCTGCCACCTCAGTGCCTGCCTGAATCTTGTTGCGGTAGTTGTTGTAGAAGGCCGTGATCGCCGCTTCGAAGCCATTGGCACCGGAATAGGCAAGACCCAGCTCGTAGTTCATCGAGGTTTCGGCTTCGAGATCAGAATTGCCCAGTACGTAGCAGGGCCCGGTCACGCCCTCGGGGCAGCCGTTGCCGCGCGTAGTGTAGATGTAGTTCGGGCTCAGCTGGTAGACGTTGGGTGCCTTGAAGGCACGCGCGGCACCGAACTTGGCAGTCCAGGCATCATTGATCTGGTACGAGGCATTGATCCCGCCCGAGATATTGCTGCCGAAGGTATCCGCCCAGTCCAGGCGGGCACTGGCCGCGATGTCGAGACGGTCCGTCGCCATCCAGTTCGCTTCGCCGTAATAGGCCAGATTGGTCTGGGTCAAGATCGGATCACGCTGAGATGCATCGCTGACCGTATCGCCATAGTCGAAGTCGATGTCGCCGCGCGCATCGATGCTGCCCTGATCGTCGATCCGCTCGTAGCGCAGCTCTCCGCCGAGGGTATAGGTCACCGGACGCCCCAGAAGCTCTCCCCAGATGTCGAACTCGGTCTTGGCCGTGACGTTGTCGAGCAGCGTCGTGGTCGGCTCCATGTTCTCGTTGATCTGGCCTTCGCCGCCCCCCGAGGCACCCTCGCCAAGACGCCAGTTGTCGGTGTGCTCGTACTGGATGTAGCTGAAGCTCTCGCCCCAGCCGTAGCTGCCATAGTGGGTCAGCGCCGCGGTGCTGCGCTGCATCACGTTGGTTTCCGTGCCGACCAGCGAGGTCGTGTAGTCGTTGGATCCGCCCAGCTGGGAGTCGTTGGCGAAGATGTTGCCCTGACGCGAATAGCCGAAGTCGAAATCGATGCGGTTGAAGTCATCCGGCTCCCACCGGAGCTGCATCTTGACGTCCTTGTTGACCACGCCCTCGCTGCCTGCGTAGACGCGGCAGGGGGTTTCGGCGCCGTTGCTGTAGCAGGTTTCATCGGCCGCGGCCTCGGCGTTGCGGTCCGCGCTGTCGCCGTCGGTCTTGTTGTAGTTGCCGGTCAGCTGGAAGGTCAGGGTCTCGGACAGGGGCTTCGCCCAGAGGACGTTCAGCCGCCGGGTATCCCCTTCCAGGTCGCTCTCGGGGGTGTCGTACTGGGCCGAGACGGTGAAGGTATCTTCCTGCGGGGCCTTGGTGATGATGTTCACCACGCCGCCCGCCGCGCCCGAGCCGTAGCGCGCAGCCGCCGGGCCGCGAATGACCTCGATGCGCTCGATCATCTCGGCGGGAACCCAGTTGGAATCGCCGCGGGTGTCGCGCTCGCCGGCGCGGCCCATCTTGACCGAGTTGCGCGACAGCACCGGCTTGCCGTCGATCAGGATCAGGGTGTTTTCCGGGCCCATGCCGCGGATGTCGATCTGGCGCTGGTTGCCGCGTTGGCCCGAGGCCGAGGCGCCGGTAAGGTTGACGCCCGGCATCTTGCGGACGATCTCGCTGATGTCGTTGGTGACCGGCTGCTCCGAGATCTCCTGCGCGCCTATGGTCGAGGTGCCAAGCCCCTGCAGCACCTCATCCTCGTAGCTGCGCACCTGGATCGTATCGAGCGTGTAGGTCTCGTCCCCGTCCACGATCAGGATCTCTTCGTCGCCGCTCAGATAGAGCGCAAGCCCGGTCTCCGCTTCGCTCTGTGCCCAGGCTGCGCCGCTTGTCGCGACCAGCAGGGCAGACGTCATCATAAGACGCTTTACGCCATTCATAGCCGATTATCTCCATGGACTGATTTTCGGCTGGCAAGGCTGGGGCCTGCTGGCGGCAAGGCGGCCGGAGTGGCCGCGTGTGGTCCCCATCCCGGTGGTCCGGCCGAGCGCCTTGCGGCGCGCGAGCCCGTATGCGGCTGCCCCTGAACATAGCCGCGGGATGGATTGCGCGCTTGCTTGCACGCGACCAGGGGGAGGACAAGCAATCCCGATAAAATTTGTCAGTTAACTCTGACAACTGACCGCGGCGTGTCCCCCGCGCCACAGAAGGACGTGCCGGATAACCCTGGGTTATCGGCGTCCATAACCAATCTTCATGACGCGTGCTGGCGCCGCCCTGCCCCTCAGATCCCCGGGCAGGTGAGTCGCCCCGGCAGGGGTCTCCTCGCTGCCAACGGCTGGCCGGGTCGCGGGCTCTCGGCCCGGCTGCCCGGCCTGTCGCGACAGGCGTGCGATAGAGGCAGCAGAGGCACAGACCCCTCAAGCTATAATCAAATCCTATTTAGAACTTTTATAAATTCAATTGTAAGTTATTGCTGGCCGCTGGTATCGGTTGGCTCAGATGAGGAGGAGGGATCGGGCCACGCCCTCTCGCCTGCGCCCTTCTTGCGAAGGGCGGCAGGCCGCAGGCCCGACCCAGCAACGAGATTCGCAGCCTAACCCGGAGAAGACCAATGGATGGAAATGACGTGAGCTCTGCCGGCAAATGCCCGGTGATGCACGGTGGACAAACCAAGCTCGGCACGACGGTGACCGACTGGTGGCCGAACGCGCTGAACCTGGACATCCTGCACCAGCACGACACCAAGACGAACCCTCTGGGGCCTGATTTCAACTACCGCGAAGAGCTGAAGAAGCTGGACGTGAAGGCGCTGAAGGACGACCTGCGCGCCCTTATGACCGACAGCCAGGACTGGTGGCCCGCCGACTGGGGTTCCTACGTCGGCATGTTCGCGCGTGTGGCTTGGCATGCCGCCGGCTCCTACCGCCTGGCCGATGGCCGGGGTGGTGCGGGCACGGGCAACCAGCGGTTCGCACCGCTGAACTCCTGGCCGGACAACGTCAACACCGACAAGGGCCGTCGCCTGCTCTGGCCGATCAAGAAGAAGTACGGCAACAAGATCTCCTGGGCCGACCTGATGATCCTCGCCGGCACCATCGCCTATGAAAAGGCCGGCCTGAAGACCTTCGGCTTCGCCTTCGGTCGTGAAGACATCTGGCACCCGGAAAAGGACGTCTACTGGGGCGCCGAGAAGGAATGGCTGGCGCCGTCGGACAATCGCTACGAAGACGTGACCAAGCCCGACACGATGGAAAACCCGCTGGCCGCCGTCCAGATGGGGCTGATCTACGTCAACCCGGAAGGCGTCAACGGCCAGCCCGATCCGATGAAGACCGCCGCCCAGGTGCGCGAGACCTTCGCCCGCATGGCCATGAACGACGAGGAAACCGCGGCCCTGACCGCCGGTGGCCACACCATCGGCAAGTCGCACGGCAACGGCAACGCGGATGACCTCTCGGCAGATCCCGAAGCCGCCGACCTGGAAGCCCAGGGCATGGGCTGGATGAACACCAAAGGCCGCGGCATCGGCCGTGACACCGTGGTGTCGGGCATCGAGGGCGCCTGGACCAAGAACCCCACCCAGTGGGACATGGGCTGGTTCGAGCTGCTCTTCGGCTACGAGTGGGAACTGGTGAAGTCGCCCGCAGGCGCCTGGCAGTGGGCCCCCATCGACATCAAGGAAGAAGACATGCCCGTCGACGTGGAAGACCCGTCGATCAAGTGCATGCCGATGATGACCGATGCGGACATGGCGATGAAGGTCGACCCGACCTACAACGCGATCTGCCAGAAGTTCATGGCCGATCCCGAGTACTTCTCGGAAACCTTCGCCCGCGCCTGGTTCAAGCTGACCCACCGCGACATGGGCCCCAAGGCCTGCTATCTCGGCCCGGATGTGCCCGCCGAGGACCTGATCTGGCAGGACCCGATCCCCGCCGGTGAGACCCAGTACGACATCGGCCACCTGAAGGCGAAGATCGCGGCCTCGGGCCTGAGCGTCTCCGAGATGGTCTCGACCGCCTGGGACAGCGCCCGCACCTTCCGTGGTTCGGACAAGCGCGGCGGTGCCAATGGTGCCCGCATCCGCCTGGCCCCGCAGAAGGACTGGGACGGCAACGAGCCCGAGCGCCTGGCAAAGGTGCTGTCGGTTCTCGAACCGCTGGCCGCAGCAGCCGGGGCCTCGCTGGCCGACACCATCGTTCTGGCCGGCAATGTCGGTGTCGAACTGGCCGCAAAAGAGGCCGGCATGGATCTCTCGGTGCCCTTCGCGCCGGGCCGTGGCGATGCCACCGCCGAGCAGACCGATGCCGACAGCTTCGACGCGCTCGAGCCGCTGGCAGATGGCTTCCGCAACTACCAGAAGGCGGACTACGTGGTCTCTTCCGAAGAGATGCTGCTGGACCGGGCCCAGCTTCTGGGCCTGACCGCAGCCGAGATGACTGTCCTGATCGGCGGCATGCGGGCAATCGGCACCAACCACGGTGGCACCAAGCATGGTATCTTCACCGACCGCGAAGGTGCCCTGACCACGGACTTCTTCGTCAACCTGACCGACATGGCCAACTCCTGGGTTCCCAGCGGCAAGGGTGTCTACGAGATCCGCGACCGCAAGACCGGCGCCGTAAAATGGACCGCCACCCGCGTCGACCTGGTCTTCGGCTCGAACTCGGTGCTGCGTGCCTACGCCGAGGTCTATGCCCAGGACGATGCGACCGAGAAGTTCGCCCGCGATTTCGTCGCGGCCTGGGTCAAGGTGATGAACGCCGACCGCTTCGACCTGGCCTGATCCCGCTCCGGCCCCGATGAGGGGCCGGGCCTCCCCAACCCGGGGGCGCAAAATATTACCGGGAGCCGTTTTGGGGAACGGCTCCCGGCACTTCTATAAAAATGTCTTGGTGCTGAAAAATCCGGGCCGCGACGGCCGTTTGCCTACTGTCGGGATGGAACTGGCCGTATCGCCACTCTGGCACCGGATTGCGAAAGGGTCGGCGGCATCGGCCTGCGGACAGGCCCTGGCGGACGTGCGGCGCAAGGCGTCGCAGGGTTCGTCACCAACTGCATGAAGCTGCTTCCCCAAAGACGTGTTCAGGTCCGGTCCGTGAAATGACGGGCGATTCCGTACCTGCCCCGATCATTCCCCCGAAGCCCGCCCCGGTCAGCCCCCCGAACGGGGGATGACGCACTGCGACCACAGCCCGGCCCCCGCCCGACCGCTCCGGGGGGTGACAAGCCGCGGCAGTTGCGCTTTCGTGGTTCGGCGCCCGGGGTCCGGGCCGGGAGTTTTCATGTACAGGTACGCCACGCCGGTTCTGCTGACCCTCGCAGTCGGTCTTCTCAGCCTCTTCATAGCGGTCGCCGCCATCCTCGCGGCGCTGCAGACGCCACAGCTTGGCCTGCGGCTTGCGATCCCCGAACAGCGCGCGGCGCAGGCCCCCGGACTGCTGATCGAACGCGACTGGCTCACCGAGGGCGCCCTGTTCGAAGGCAGCCGCCTCAGGGCGATCAGCGCCACCGACCGCGGCACCGTCGCCCTGGGACCGCAGACCCTTGTCGAAGAGCCCGACACCCTTGCCGACTTCGCCGCCATCTCGCTGTTTCGCGAAGAGCAGCAGACGCTCTGGCATATCCTGCATGCGCCGCGGGTCGTCCTGCACCTCGTCCTGCCGGATGGCCACGAGCTGCGCCGCAGCCTGCGCCCCGAGCCCGGTCGCGATCTCGCGACCCTGCCGCCGGTGTTCTGGGTCCAGATCCTCAGCGGACTGCTTGGGCTGGGGCTGGGCGGATGGGTCTGGGCCCTGCATCCGACCCGCATGCCGCAGCTCATGCTGCTGACCATGGGCATCGGGCTGCAAATGGCAGCCACCTCCGCCGCCATCTACAGCACCCGCGAGCTGGCGCTGCCCGAAACCGCCTGGGTCTGGCTGAGCGGCGCCAACCAGCTCGGCGCGCTGATCCTCGGAGCCGGGATCCTCGGCCTGTTCCTGTGCTACCCGCGCCGCATCGCCCCGCGCTGGATGACCCTCGTGCTGCTCGGCGCGATCCCCTTCTGGACCCTTGCCAACCACGCCGGGCTGATGCCGTCGAACGCCATCGGCTACCAGTTGCCGACGGTGACGATCGCCGCCGCGACCCTGCTCTGTGCCCTGCTCCAGATCCGTGCCACCCGGGACGACCTGCCGGCCCGCGCCGCGCTCTGGATCGTGGGGATCTCGACCGGGATCGGCGCCGGCGGCTTCGTCCTGACCCGCAGCCTGCCCGGACTTCTGGGCCTGCCCGAGGCGATGTCCCAGGGCTATGCCTTCGCCCTGCTCGGCGTGCTCTACCTCGGGCTGGCGCTGTCGGTGCTGCGGTTCCGTCTCTTCGACGTCGAGCGCTTCGCCTACCATACGCTGTTCTACATTTCGGGCGCGGTACTTCTGCTGGCAGTGGATGCCACGTTGATCCTGCTGCTCTCGCTTGATCGCCTGCCCGCGCTCGGGCTGTCGCTGTTCCTCGTGGCGGTGATCTACCTGCCGCTGCGCGATGCCGCGGGCCAGGCGCTGCGCAGCCGGCGCCGCCGCAGCCAGCCGATCTCGGCCCTGGTGCGCGCCGCCGACGAGGTCGCCTTCGCCCGGGATGACTCCTGCCGCCGCCGCCGCTGGGAAAATCTTCTGGCCCGGGAGTTCGGCCCCCTCGCCATTGATCCCCTGCCCTTTCCCGGCCCGGAAATGCCCCTGCTGGACGAAGAGGGCATCGCGCTGCTGGTGCCTGCCGTGCCCCCCCTGCCCGCCTATCGGCTGCGCTGGCGCGACGATGGCCGCCGCCTGTTCTCCGGCGCGGACCTTGGGCGGGCGGAAGAGGTCTGCACCATCCTCGGCCAGCTGCTGGAGGGCCGTCGTGCCTACCGCGCCGGAGCGACGGAAGAGCGGGCCCGCATCGCGCGCGACATCCACGACAATATCTCGGTGCACCTGCTGGGAGCGCTGCACAGCGACCGCCCCGAGCGCAAGAACGAGCTGGTCCGTGAGACCCTGGCCGATCTGCGCCGCATCATCGAGGATGGGGACGACACGCCCGAGCAGGACCTGGCCGAGATCCTTGCAGAGCTGCGTCACGACCTGGCCGAACTGCTGGCGGCGAACGGCATCGCGCTGGACTGGCCCGCCGCGCCCGGCCCGGCGATCCGGCTGCCGAACCCTCTGGCCCATGCCCTGCGCTCGTTGCTGCGCGAGGCGGTCAACAATGCCCGCCGCCATGCCGGTTGCCACCTCGTGCGAGTCCGGATCGGCACCGATGACGCCCGCATCCTGGTCTCTGTCGCCGATGACGGCAGCGGCCTGCCACCCGCGGTCGCGACCCAGTTCGCCATCACCGGAACCGGCCCCGAAGGCTGGGGCCACGGGCTGGGCAACATGAGATCGCGGGTTGAAAAGCTGGGCGGAGAGATGCAGATCGGCGTCAGCCCCGAGGGCGGCGTGCTGATCGAGGCCTCGCTGCCCTGCGAGGCCGCAGGCCACCCTGCGGGGACGCAGCCCCTGCACCGGACACCCAGGACCCGGGCCGCAGAATGAACGACGTAGGAAGGAGGCCCGCCGAGATGCGACGTGCCCTAGTGCTGGAAGACGTGCCCGAGACCCGCAGCTGGCTTTGCGCCATCGCCCGCGAGGCCTTTCCCGGCATCGAGGTGACCGAGGCCGGAAGCCTGCGCGCCGGTCGCGAGGCGCTGCGACGAGAGGCCCCGGACCTTGCGCTGATCGACCTCTCGCTGCCCGATGGCACCGGGCTGGACCTGCTGGCCGAGCTGCGCCAGAGCCATCCCGAGGCAACCTGCGTGATCGCCACCGTCTCGGCCGACGATGCCAACGTGGTGGCCGCGCTGGCGGCCGGGGCGCAGGGCTACCTGCTGAAAGACCACCCGGCCGAGCTGCTGGCCAGTCAGCTGCGCCAGATCAGCCATGGCATCCCGGCGCTTTCGCCGGTGATCGCCCGGCGCATCATGACCCATTTCCGCAATACCGGCCCGGTGGACAGCGCTGCCCGGCTGACGCCCCGCGAAAGCGACGTGCTGGCGCTGATCGCGCGGGGCCTGCGCAACGCCGAGGTGGCGCAGAACCTCGAGATCGCCGAGACCACGGTGGCCGGCTACATCAAGACGATCTACCGCAAGCTGGGCATCTCGTCCCGCGCCGAGGCCGCCTGGCACGCCACCCGCATGGGCCTGGCACCGCAGCGCGAGGACCGCTGAACGAAAGACCCCGGCCAGCGCGGGCTGACCGGGGCGAGTAGGTGTCTTCAGTGTCGCGGGCTCAGGCCGGCTCGACCACCTCGGCCCAGTCCCAGGGGGTGGCGAAATTGCCCAGCAGGGTTTTCAGCGCCACCTCGTCGACATCGCCGCGCCGGGTGATCAGGGCGGTCAGGCCACGCTTCTTGTCATCCACGACCGAGGTCACCTCGGCGGGGATTGCGGCCTCGGACAGGGCCTCATTGAAGACCCGGGCGATGGCAGTCTTGCGCAGGGCGGGCTTGAAGACCTTGCCGACGGCGGTCTTGGGCAGTTCGTCCAGCACTTCGATGTACTTCGGGATCGCGGCACGTTCGTGCACATGGACCTTGCAATGGGTCAGCAGCTCCTCAGGAGAGACCTCTGCCCCGGCGACCAGCTCGACATAGGCGCAGGGCAGTTCGCCGGCGCGCGGATCGGGCTGGCCGATGGCCCCTGCGAAGGCGACGGCGGAATGGGCCAGCAGGGCTTCCTCGATCTCGGCCGGGTCGATGTTGTGGCCGCCGCGGATGATCAGATCCTTGGCCCGCCCGGTGATGAACAGGTAGCCATCGGCATCCAGCCGGCCAAGGTCGCCCGTCCGCAGGTAGCGGTCGTAATGGAACAGGTCGCGGTTCTTGGCCTCTTCGGTATAGGTCGAGCCGGCGTAGACACCGGGATTGGCCACGCAGATCTCGCCCACCTCGTCGACGGCGCATTCCCGCGGCTCGCCGTGCGAATTGTCCAGGATGCGGACATCCGTATAGGGGAAAGGCACCCCGACCGAACCGTTCTTGCGCTCGCCCTGGTCAGGGTTGCAGGAGACGAGGCAGGTCGCCTCGGTCAGCCCGTAGCCTTCCAGCACCTTCAGACCGGCGGCGGCCTCGAAGCGCTTGAACAGCTCCACCGGCAGCGGTGCCGAGCCCGAGAAGCACAGCTTCACCGTCGAGACATCGGCATTCACCGGGCGCTGCATCAGCGCCGAGATCGCCGTCGGCACGGCGACTATGAAGGTGGTCTTCCAGCGTTCGCAGAGTTTCCAGAAGTTGTCGAAGACACCGTCGCCGCGATAGCCCGCCGGGGTCGGGAAGACCACGTGGGCGCCCGACATGCAGGCCCCCATCAGCATGACGTGGCTTGCGAAGACATGGAACAGCGGCAGAGGGCACATGATGCTGTCCTCTTCGCTGAACAGCAGCGTGGCGCCGATCCAGCCGTTGTAGACCAGCCCGGAATGCAGGTGGCGGGCCACCTTCGGCATGCCCGTGGTACCGCCGGTATGGAAATAGGCGCCGATGCGGTCGGTCTCGCTGTCGGCAAAGGTCAGCTTCGCGGGATGCTTCGCCATCTCCTGGGTGAAGCTCTTCACGTCCGCGTGGTGCTTGCCCGGCATCTTCGGCCGGATCAGCGGCACCAGCCAGGATTTCGGCGGGCCGAGATAGCGGTTCAGGTCGACTTCCAGCACGGTATGCACGCCCGGAGCATGGCGCACCGCCTCGGCCACCTTCTGCGCCACGTCGGTCTTGGGGAAGGCCCGCAGGGTGACCACGACCCTGGCCCCGGTCTCGCGCAGGATGGCCGCGATCTGCTCGGGTTCGAGCAGCGGGTTGATCGGGTTGACGATGCCGGCGGTCATGCCGCCCAGTGTCGCCACCACCGTTTCCAGCGCATTGGGCATGACCAGCGCGACCACGTCGCTTTCGCCGATACCGAGCGAGCGGAAGAGGTTCGCCGCCTGGCCGATCTGATCGTGAAGCTGCTTCCAGGTCAGGGTCTGGGCCGGATCGCGCGGGCCGGATTCAAGCTGGTAGCTGACCGCCTTGCTGTCGGGATAGCTGGCCGCCGTACGCGCCACCATCTGGTAGACAGTTGTCGGAACGTCCCGGGCTTCCCAGGGCATTTCCTCGGTAATCCGCTTGGCATCCGCCACGCCGCCGAAGCTCATCTTCTCTCCTCCCATCTGCTTGCGCGCCTCCCTGCGCTCCACGCTAGATTTTCCGAGACCTGCCCGAAGGCAAGCATGACGCTGCGTTGACCTCCCAGAACGCAGCGTATCCAAGAGCCTATCACGGCAGGAGAAAAAACAAGACCGAATGTGAAACAGGTCATCGGCGGCGTCCCACGGCAGGGCGGGACACCCGAGGGACGGCGCGCGGCAAGAGGCAGGGCCGCGCGATGCCGCTCAGGCGGGCCCGGAACCGTCGGTGAATTGCAGACGCGCCAGCCGGGCGTAAAGTCCGCCCTCGGCCACCAGTGCGTCATGGCGTCCCTGGGCGACGATGCGCCCCTCTTCCATGACGATGATGCGGTCGGCCTGTTTCACCGTCGCCAGCCGGTGCGCGATGATCAGCGTGGTGCGCCCCTGGGACACGGTCTCGATGGCGCCCTGCACCAGGCGTTCGCTTTCGGCGTCCAGCGCCGAGGTCGCCTCGTCCAGCAGCAGCACCGGGGCGTCGCGCAGGATGGCGCGGGCAATGGCGATGCGCTGCTTCTGACCGCCCGACAGCATGACGCCGCGCTCGCCCACGGGGCTGTCGAAGCCTTCCGGAAGAGCCTCGATGAAGCTTTCGGCGGCAGCGGCGCGGGCAGCGTCCAGCACCTCTTCGTCACTGGCGCCGGGCCAGCCGAAGCGGATGTTCTCGCGCGCCGAAGCGGCGAAGATCACCGGATCCTGCGGCACGAGGGCAATCGAGCGGCGGAAGTCGGCACGGGTCATGTCGCGCAGGTCGACCCCGTCCAGCAGCACCCGGCCCGCGTCAGGGTCGAAGAAGCGTAGGATCAGCTGGATCAGCGTCGACTTGCCCGCCCCCGAGGGGCCGACCACGGCGACCGTCTCGCCCGGGCGGATGGTCAGATCGACCTGGTCCAGCGCGGCCGTTCCGGGGCGCGAGGGATAGAAGAACGAGACCCCCTCGAAGGTGATCTCTCCGCGTGCGGGATCGGCCGGCGGCACCGGCTGAGCGGGATCCTTCACCGCATCCTCGACCTGCAGCAGCTCCACCAGCCGCTCCGTTGCCCCGGCTGCGCGTTGCAGCTCGGACCAGATTTCCGACAGGGCGGCGACCGAGCCGGCGACCATCACCGCGTAGATGACGAACTGCACCAGCCCGCCGGTGGACATCTCGCCTGCCCGCACGTCGTTGGCCCCGATCCACAGCACGCCCACGACACCCGCGAAGACCAGGAAGATGACGATCATGGTCAGCACGGCGCGGGTCAGGATGCGGCGCATGGCCGAGCGGAAGCTTTCCTCGGTCACCTTGTCGAAGGCGGCACGGCTCTGGCCCTCGTGGGTGAAGGCCTGCACGGTCTGCACCGACAGAAGCGCCTCGGAGGCATTGCCGGACGAGGCGGCGATCCAGTCCTGGTTCTCGCGGCTCAGCTTGCGCAGCCGTCGGCCCAGGGTCAGGATCGGCACCACCACCAGCGGCACGATCAGCAGCGCCAGCCCGGTCAGCTTGGCCGAGGTCAGCAGCATCATGACAAAGCCGCCGAAGAAGATCAGGATATTGCGCAGCGCGACCGAGACGGAGGAGCCGATGACCGACTGGATCAGCGTCGTGTCGGTGGTGATCCGGCTGAGCACCTCGCCGGTCATGGTCTTCTCGAAGAAGGCCGGGCTGAGGCCGATGACCCGCCCGAAGACCGCCTTGCGGATATCGGCCACCACCCGCTCGCCCAGCCGGGTGACCAGCGTGTAGCGCAGCCCCGTGCCAAGGGCGAGCAGCGCGGCGATGCCGATGGCGGCGGCGAAATACTGGTTCAGCAGCTCGGCCGAGCCACCCTCGAAGTTGTCCACCACCCGGCGCACCGCCAAGGGCAGCACCAGCGAGACCGAGGCCGTCAGCACCAGCGCCAGCAGGGCGCCGATCAACATGCCGCGATAGGGGCTGAGGAAGGGCCAGAGTTCCCCCAGGGCGCCGACACGTCGCGAGGTCTCGCGATCCTGCAGGCTGGGGTCGGTCACGGGGCTACGGGCCAAGGGCTGCTCCTTCGATCTTCCCCGGAGGTGCGGAACTGCCGCCGGGCCAAGGGCTTCATGCCGCCCCCGTCCCCGGGGGTCAAGGCGGGGGTCAGGGCGGGGGGCGGAAATGCCGCGCCCGTGACCCTGGCCCGCTGCCCGTCCACTGCACAGTCCGACGGGAAACTTGAGATCGCGCGGCAATGGTGGCTCAGTTTCTCTGGCGTTTTTGCCAAGGCCGCGACATTGTTCGTGCGCAAGCGACTTTTTCGGGCCAGTCCGGCCCGGAAGCAAGCACACAGAGAGGCGCCCCAAGGCGTCCGGGGACGGGATGGTGCAAGACGATCTGGAGCTCACGCTCAATGGCCGCGCGGTGACCTGCCGCCTGTCCGAGGGGCTTTCCCTGCTGGACCTTCTGCGCGAAGACCTGGGGCTGAACGGGCCGAAATACGGCTGCGGGCTGGCGCAATGCGGCGCCTGCACGGTGCTGGTCGACGGCGCGCCCGCCCGCGCCTGCGTCCTGCGGGCCGAGAAGGTCCGGGGGCGCTCCGTCACCACGCTGGAAGGCCTCGCCGATTCCGAAACCGGCGCCCTGCATCCGCTGCAACAGGCGTTCCTGTCGCGCGAAGGCGCCCAGTGCGGCTATTGCCTGAACGGCATGGTGATGTCCGCCCGCGCGCTGCTCGACCGCAATGCCGACCCTTCCGAGGACGAGATCCGCGCGGCCCTGCGCCACAACCTCTGCCGCTGCGGGGCCCACCTGGAGATCGTCGCGTCGGTCCGCGAAGCCGCCCGGCTGATGCGTGAAGACGGGGGCGCAGCATGACCCACGCGCTTTCCGTCGCGCGCGGCGCGGACCTCTTCCTGACCCTCGACCTCGAAGGACGGGCCACCGGCTACAACGGCCACGTGGACCTTGGCACCGGGATCGAGATCGCCCTGGCGCAGATCGTCGCCGAAGAGCTGGACCTGCCCCTCTCTGCGGTCGCGATCCGCCTCGGCAACACTGCCGAGACGCCGAACCAGGGCCCGACCATCGCGTCCGAGACGATCCAGATCGCCGCCCGTCCCCTGCGCATTGCCGCCGCTCAGGCGCGCAGCTGGCTGATCGCGCAGGCGTCCCTGCGTCTTGATGCCCCCGCCGCAGATATCGAGACCCGCGACGGCGCCTGCCACTGGCAGGGCCAGTCCCTGCCCTATGGCGCCTTGCTGCAGAACCATGCCGAGCGGCTCGAGCTGGACGAGGACCAGCCGGTCAAGGATCCCGCCCTCTACCGGGTCGTCGGCCAGCCTGCCGGGCGCCGCGATCTCGAGGCCAAGCTGCGCGGGGAGCACGAGTTCATCCAGGATGTTCGCATCCCCGGCATGATCCACGGCCACGTGATCCGCCCGCCCTACGACGGGCGGGACTCGGGCGACTTCATCGGGCGCTCGCTGGCGGGCTATGACGAGGGCTCCGTCGCCCATATGCCGGGCTTCCTCGGCCTCCACCGCGAGGCCGATTTCCTGGCCGTGCTGGCCCGCTCTGCGCCAGAGGCCCGCGCGATTGCCGAGGCGCTGAAGGTCACATGGCACCTGCCGCCCCCCCTGCCCGACATGGGCCGTGTGGCCGAGACGCTGAAGGAGCAGCCCTCGAGCCCGCGCCTGCTGGTAGAGAGCGGCGATATCGACACGGGGCTGGCCGAGGCCGAAACCCGGCTGGACCGCCGCTATGTCTGGCCCTGGCACATGCATGGCTCCATCGGGCCGTCGTGCGCCGTGGCCGACTGGAACGCGGGCGCGCCGGTGGTCTGGTCGGGCACCCAGAACCCGCACATGCTGCGCGGCGACCTTGCGCTGCTGGTCGGCCTGCCCGAGGAGCGGATCGAGATCCGCCGCCACCAGGCCGCCGGCTGCTATGGCCGCAACTGCGCCGACGATGTCGCTGGCGATGCGCTGCTCTTGTCGCGCGCCTGTGGCCGCCCGGTCCGGGTGCAACTGACCCGCGCGCAGGAAAGCCTGTG
This sequence comes from Oceanicola sp. S124, assembly GCF_000220565.1. Lineage (GTDB taxonomy): Bacteria > Pseudomonadota > Alphaproteobacteria > Rhodobacterales > Rhodobacteraceae > Pseudooceanicola. Next base: position 57,748 of record NZ_AFPM01000037.1, read on the forward strand.
GGAACCCAAGGGCGCGGCCCAGCTGATGGAGATCCGGGGCGGCACCCGCGCCGGAGACCTGCACGCCTATGACTTCGCCAGCTGGTATCCCTCGAACCGCGGCCCCAACCTGGCGCTGTTGCTGACGGGCCGGATCTCGCCAGAGCCGCGCCCCGACACCATGGGCGACCGCACCGCCGTGCCGCCCTACCGCATCCCGAACCGCAGGATCGTGGCCCATGACATGGCGCCCATCGTGCGGGCGTCCTGGCTGCGCGGTGTCTCGGCCCTGCCCAATACCTTCGCCCATGAAAGCTACATGGACGAGCTGGCCCATACGGCGGGCGAGGACCCGGTGGCCTTCCGCCTGCGCCAGATGGACGACCCGCGCCAGGCCGAGCTGGTCCGCAAGACCGCCGAGGAAGCCGGATGGCAGGCGCAATCCGGCCCCCGCCTGCGCCGCGAGGGGCGCATGGCCTATGGCCAGGGCTTCGCCTTCGCCACATACGTCCATGGCCCCTTCCCCGGCGTGGCGGCGGCCTCGGCCGCCTGGGTCGTGGACGTGGCGGTGGATTGCGAGACCGGAGAGGTCACCCTCAGCCGCGTCTTCGTCGGCCAGGACCAGGGGCTGGTGATCAACCCCGACGGGGTGCGCCAGCAGATCCATGGCAACGTGATCCAGACCGCCAGCCGGGTGCTGACCGAAGAGGTCTCCTTCGACGAGATCCGGGTGAGCGACCAGAGCTTCGCCGACTATCCGATCACCACCTTCCCGCAGCTTCCCGAGGTGCAGACGATGATCGTCGCGCGCCCCGGGGACCCGCCCCTCGGCGTCGGCGAAAGCGCCGCCGTGCCCGCCGCCGCCGCCATCGCCAATGCGATCTTCCACGCCACCGGCGTGCGCATGCGCGAGGTGCCCTTCACGCCCGAGAAGATGCGCGCCGCCATGGGCGTCGACATCCCAGCCAGGGCCCCGGCCCTGCCAGCGCCCGCGCGTCGACCGCTGAAGACAAGGCTGGTCGCCGGCGCCATCGGCCTGATGGGCCTCGCCGGCCTCGGCGCCGTCTCCCTGCCCTTGGCACGGCCCATCGCGCCGCTAGTACCCTCGGTCTCGGCTACGGCGGAAGAGCTGGCGCGCGGCAAGCTGGTGTTCGCGGCGGGCAACTGCGCGTCCTGCCATACCGCGCCCGGAGGTGCCGCGAATGCCGGCGGCAAGCCCATCGAGACCCCCTTCGGAGTGGTCTACTCGACCAACCTGACCCCCGATCCCGAGACCGGCCTTGGCCGCTGGTCCTATCCGGCCTTCGCCCGCGCCATGCGGCAGGGCATCAGCCGGGACGGGCGCAACCTCTACCCGGCCTTCCCCTATACCTCTTTCGCGGGGATGGAAGAGGCCGACCTGACAGCGCTCTACGCCTATTTGCAAAGTCTCGACCCGGTGTTTGCAAAGACACCCGCCCCACAGATGCAGGTGCCCCGCCCTGCCATGGCGGTGTGGAATGCGCTGGCTCCGAAAGCCAGGGTCCAGACGCCTGACCCGACGCAGGAGGCGCTTTGGAACCGGGGCCGCTACCTCGTGGAAACCGTCGGCCATTGCTCGGCCTGCCACACGCCGCGCGGCGCGCTCGGCGCCGAGGATGCCGCGCGACCCCTGGCAGGGGCCACGATCCGCGACTGGTTCGCCCCCGCCCTCGCGGGCCCGGAGGCCGGGGCGCGTGGCTGGACGGTCGCACAACTCGAGGGCTACCTTGCGACCGGCGCCGCGCCCGGGCTCTCGGCCGCCTCCGGGCCGATGGCCGAGGTGATCGCGGGCACCTCGCAACTGCCCGCAGAGGACTTGCACGCCATGGCGACCTACCTTGCCTCGCTGGCGAGTGGAGACCCGGCACCCGTGCCGGCCCAGGCCCTGCCGACGCCGGACCGTATTCACCGGATCTACGAAAGCGCCTGCGCCAGCTGTCACGAGCCCGCCTTCGCGGACATGCTGAGCGCCGCGCAGGTGCCGCTGTCCCGCGCCCCGGCCCTGCGCGCACCCGCCGCGACGACGGTCGAGACCGTCATCCGCGAGGGTCTGCGCGCCCCGGACGGCACCGCCCTGCGGGACATGCCGGGCTTTGCCGCCGAACTGTCGGACAGCGATATCGCCGCAATGGCCCGCTACCTGCGCGGCCGCTACGCCCCCGATCTGCCTGCCTGGGACTGAGAGCCGCGCGGCGTTCCGCAGGGCGGCGCTGCGGGATCCGTGGCGTCGGCCGGATCGTTCGCAGCCCTGACGGCACGCGCCCGGTTCAGCGCCCCGTCGGACTGGGCGAGGATC
>NZ_AFPM01000036.1 GCF_000220565.1 Oceanicola sp. S124
TGCGGCTGCCTGAAAATTGGGCAGATGACGCGCCGGTCAGGAAGAAATTCGGGCCGTTTTGTTGTGGTGCCGCCCAAATCGGTCTAACGCATAAGCGGATGCTCAAGGTTTAAGCATGTCAGTCAGAGAACTCTTCGCAAGCTCCGTCCCCCCGGTGTGCCTCGCGCCGCTGGCCGGGATCACGGACCGACCCTATCGCGATCTCGTCGCGGGCTTCGGTGCGGATCTCGTGGTGTCCGAAATGGTCGCCAGCCAGGAGATGGTGCAGGCCAAGCCCGGCACCCGCGAGCGCGCCGAGCTGGGTTTCGGCGATGCCGCGACCTCGGTCCAGCTGGCCGGGCGCGACACCTACTGGATCGGCGAGGCCGCCCGGATGGTCGAGGGGCAGGGCGCCGGCATCATCGACATCAACATGGGCTGCCCGGCCAAGAAGGTGGTCGGCGGGCTGTCGGGCTCGGCGCTGATGCGCGATCTCGACCATGCGCTGACGCTGATCGAGGCGGTGGCCGAGGCGGTCTCGGTTCCGGTGACGCTGAAGATGCGGCTCGGCTGGGATGACGACATGATCAACGCTCCCGAGCTGGCCGCCCGGGCCGAGGGCGCGGGGGTGCAGATGGTGGTGGTGCATGGTCGCACCCGCTGCCAGTTCTACAAGGGCCGCGCCGACTGGGCGGCGATTGCCGCGGTGAAACGGGCGGTGTCGATCCCGGTGATCGCCAATGGCGACATCACCGACCTGAAAAGCGCCCGCGAGGCGCTGCGCCAGTCGGGCGCGGACGGCGTGATGGTCGGGCGCGGGGCGCAGGGTCAGCCCTGGAAGCTGGCGCAGATCCGTGAAGACCTTGCCGGAAGAACGCCGCGCAAAGCCCCGGATGCAAAGGAATTTTCCGACATGGTCGCGCGGCACTACGAGGCCGGGCTGACCTTCTACGGGGCCGACCTGGGCGGTCGGGTGCTGCGCAAGCACCTTGGCTGGTACATGGACCTTGCCGCCACCCCCGCCGGGCTGCGCGGCCGCATCCTGCGCGCCACCACCCCGGCCGAGGTCTTCTCTCTTCTTCCGGAGGCCCTGGCTGCCGGACCCGATGCAACCACCCAACCGGAGGTACGCGCCGCATGAATTCGCGGTCCATTCCCTTCGACTCCGAGGAAATCGCCGCCGCCATCGCCGATGTCGAAGAGACGCCCGTCTGGGCCTCGCTTCCCGTCCCGGCGCTGCTGCTCGACCCCGAGGATTCGATCATCTCGATCAACCCGGCCGCAGAAGGGTTCCTGAACACCTCCGCCCGCTCGATCCGTGGCCAGAAGGTCTGGGAACGGGTAATGATCGACAGCCCGCTGGAAGAGGCCTTCGCCCGGGCCCGTGCGACCTCGTCACCGCTGTTCGTCAACGATGTCGACGTGGGCACCGGAGAGCGCGCGCCCCTGCATTGCAACCTGCAGATCTCGCCGCTGAACGACCGCGAGGGCTTCATGCTGTTCCTGATCTCGCCGCGCGAGCTGGCGGGGCGGATGACCCAGGATCACAGCGTCAAGTCGGCGGCCAAGTCGGCCATCGGCATGGCCGAGATGCTGGCGCACGAGATCAAGAACCCGCTGGCCGGGATTACCGGCGCGGCCCAGCTTCTGTCCATGAACCTCAGCAAGGAGGACATGGAGCTGACCGACCTGATCGTCGCCGAAAGCCGGCGCATCGTGAAGCTGCTGGAGCAGGTCGAGCAGTTCGGCAACCTGACCATGCCGGACCTGAAGCCGGTGAACCTGCACGACGTGCTGGACCGGGCCCGGCGTTCGGCGCTTCTGGGCTTCGGCGCCAACATGAAGATCATCGAGGATTACGATCCCTCGCTGCCGCAGGCCATGGGCGACCCGGACCAGCTGCTACAGGTGGTGCTGAACCTGCTGAAGAACGCCGCTCAGGCCGCCGGCAAGGAGGGTGGCGTGATCCGCCTGCATACATATTTCGAACATTCCTTCCGCCTCAGGCGGGCGGACGGGAAGGGAAAGAGCCTGCCTTTGCAGATCGAAATCGAGGATGACGGCCCCGGCCTGCCGGAAGACATTGCCGGCGACATCTTCGACCCCTTCGTCTCGGGCCGCGAGAACGGCACGGGGCTTGGCCTGGCCCTGGTCAGCAAGATCATCTCGGATCACGAGGGGTGGATTTCCGTCACCTCGGTTCCGGGCAAGACGGTGTTCCGCATTTCGCTGCCGCGGGCGCCCAAGGAAGTCATCGAGAAGGAGAACGAGTGATGGACGGCACGATCCTGGTTGCAGATGACGATCGCACGATCCGCACGGTCCTGACCCAGGCCCTGACGCGGGCCGGCTGCAAGGTCCATGCGACCTCGTCGCTGACCACGCTGATGCGATGGGTCGGCGAGGGCAAGGGCGATGTGGTGATCTCGGACGTTATGATGCCCGACGGGAACGGGCTGGAGATGCTGCCCAAGATCGCCCAGGACCGTCCCGGCCTGCCGGTGATCGTGATCTCGGCGCAGAACACCATCATGACCGCCATCCAGGCCGCAGAGGCCGAGGCCTATGACTACCTGCCCAAGCCCTTCGACCTGCCGGACCTGATGAAACGCACCGCGCGCGCGCTTGAGCAGCGCCAGCGGATGCCCTCCTCCAAGCCCTCCGAAGAGATGAAGGAGCGTCCCGACGAGCTGCCGCTGGTCGGCCGCACCGCCTCGATGCAGGCGCTTTACCGTCTTGTCGCGCGGGTGATGAACACCGATCTTCCGGTGCTGATCGCTGGTGAAAGTGGGACCGGCAAGTCGCTGATCGCGAAGGCAATTCATGACTTCAGCGATCGGCGCAACCTGCCCTTCGTCGCGGTCTCTGCCTCGGATCTGCAAGACCTCGAAGGGCCGGCGCGGATCCTGGCGCGGGCCAAGGGCGGCACCGTTCTGTTCGATGAGATCGCCGATATCGACCAGGAGGTGCAGGCCCGGATCGTGCGCATGATGGATGGCGCCACCGACAACCTGCCGCGCTTCATGGCGACCTCGCAGACCGACCTGAACCGGGCGATGGAAGAGGGCGCCCTGCGGCAGGATTTGTTCTACCGGCTGACCGGCGCGACGATCAACGTGCCCGCCCTGCGTGAGCGCGTCGACGATATCCCGCTGCTGGTCGAGCACTTCCTGCAGCGTGCCGAGCGCGAGGGCGCCATGCGCCGCTACCTGGCCGAGGACGCGCTGGAGATGATGCGCACCTACTCCTGGCCCGGCAACGTGCGCCAGCTGGAAAACGCCATCCGCCGCCTCGTGCTGACCGCGCGCACCGACGAGATCAGCCGCGCCGAGGTGGAAAGCGTCCTGGGCAACCAGCCCGAGACCGAACCGCTCCTGGGCGGGCAGGGCGAGAGCGAGAAGCTCTCGGGCTCGGTCGCGCGCCACCTGCGGCGTTATTTCGATCTTCACGGAAACATGCTGCCCCCGCCGGGCCTCTATGCCCGCATCCTGAAAGAGGTCGAGCTGCCGCTGATCGAGATCGCGCTTGAAGCGACGGGGGGCAACCAGGCGAAATGTGCCGACCTTCTGGGGATCAACCGGAATACCCTGCGCAAGAAGATCACCGATCTGGATATTCGCGTGACACGCCGTCGGAAGTTGATGTAAAAACGCCACAGAACCGTGGCCCCCGGGGGACATCCTCCGGGCAGAGCCACAATATATGGCGTCGGTGCTGCAGGGCACCACATCTGGGCGGGGGTAGCCTGTGGCTACGCGGGCACGACATCTTAGCTGGAACCGGCTGATCAGACTGAGCCGTCAAAGGCGTTTCCAGAACATCGCGACCCTTGGTCTGGTGCTTCTGGGGCCGGTTCTGGTGCTGTCCACCTTCTTCGTCCTGGGACCGCTGAACCTGGGCGGATCCTCGAACGCGCTGCGACTCATCCTGCTGGCGGATTTCGTCTACGTGACCGTCGTTGCGGCGCTTGTGGCGCAGCGGGTCGCCCGGATGGTGGCGGCGCGCAGGGCGCAATCGGCAGGTTCCCGCCTGCACCTCAGGCTGACCGGCACCTTCACCCTGATGGCGCTGATCCCGACCGTCTCTGTCGCGATCTTTGCCGCGCTGACCATCAACATCGGCCTCGAGGGCTGGTTCTCGGACCGGGTGCGGCAGGTGGTGGGCACCTCGCTGGCCGCCGCGCGCGCCTACGAGGACGAGCATCGACAGGACCTGACCAATGACGCCCGGCTTCTGGCCGATGCGCTGGACAGCACCCGCGACGTGAACTTCTTCGTCGGCGACGGCGAGTTGCGGCAGGTCCTGACCTCGGGGCAGGCGCAGATCCAGCGCGGCCTGAAGGAAGCCTATGTGATCGACGGCGCGGGCGAGATCCGCGCCCGTGGCGAGCGCTCGTATCTGTTCGACTACGAAGAGCCCTCGCGGTCGGATTTCGACAAGGCCCGGGGCGCCGGCGTGTCGATCATCGAGGATTGGGACAACAACGAATTCCGCGCCCTCGTGCCGCTGAAGCGCTTCCCTGACCGGCTGCTCTATGTCAGCCGCGAGGTCGATGGCGAGATCCTGAACCTGCTCGACGACACCCAGGAGACCGTGCGCCTCTACCAGCAGCTCGAAAGCGAGCGCGGGCGGGTGCTGTTCGAATTCGCGCTGCTCTATCTCGGGTTCGCTGTGATCCTGATCCTGGCGGCAATCTGGCTGGGTCTCTGGTTCGCTGAACGCCTGTCGCGGCCCGTGGGTCGTCTGACCTCGGCCGCCCAGCAGGTCGGCGCGGGGGATCTGGACGTGCGGGTCCATGAAGAGGCGGGCAATGATGAGTTCGCCCTTTTGTCTCGTTACTTCAACCACATGACGCGGGAACTTAAGCGGCAACGTGAAGAGCTTCTGAAGAATACCGCGCAGATCGAGGCCCGTCGGCGGCTGTTTGACTCGGTGCTCAGCTCGGTCACGTCCGGGGTCGTCGGACTGGACGCCCGTGGCCGGGTGACCTTCGTCAACCGCTCAGCCGAGACGCTTCTGGGCTGGGATGGCGACGAGGAGGCGCGGCCGATCTCTGTCGCCGTGCCCGAATTCGGCCCGCTCTTCGAGCAGCTGCGCAAGGGCAACAGCCAGGTGGTGCAGGAAGAGAT
>NZ_AFPM01000035.1 GCF_000220565.1 Oceanicola sp. S124
TGCTGGACTGGTCCGGCGGGCTGGTCTGGTTGCTGGCCAATGGCGGGGCGCAGGCGATCCGCGCGGAGGTGGAAAAGCTGGGCGGCCATGCGACGCTGGTGCGCGGGGCCGAAGGCACGACCGTGCCGATGTTCCATCCGCGACCCTCGCCGATTGCCCGTCTGGAAGAGGGGCTGCGCAAGCGGTTCGACCCGAAGGGCATCCTGAATCCCGGCCTGATGGAAGGGGCCTGACATGCAGACGAATTTCACCGAAGAGCAGTTGCAGGACCCCGGCACGGCGACCGCCAACAAGATCCTGCGCGCCTGCGTGCATTGCGGTTTCTGCACCGCCACCTGCCCCACCTACCAGGTGCTGGGCGACGAGCTGGACAGCCCGCGTGGCCGCATCTACCTGATCAAGGACATGCTGGAAAACGAGCGGGTGCCGGATGCGAAGACGGTCAAGCATATCGACCGCTGCCTCTCGTGCCTTGCCTGCATGACGACCTGCCCTTCGGGGGTGTATTACATGCACCTCGTCGACCATGCCCGCGCCTATATCGAAGAGCACTACCAGCGCCCCTGGCACGACCGCGCCTTGCGCTGGATGCTGGCGCAGGTGCTGCCCTATCCGGGGCGCTTCCGGCTGGCGATGCTGGGGGCCAAGATCGCGCGGCCCTTCCGGGGCCTGCTGCCCGATCCGCGCCTGCGTGCGATGCTGGAGATGGCGCCGAAGCAGATCCCTCCGGTTTCGCCCAACGACGCGCCGCAGAGTTTCCCGGCGAAGGGGGCGCGCAAGATGCGCGTGGCGCTGATGACCGGCTGCGCGCAGAAGGCGCTGAACACCGATATCAACGATGCCACGATCCGCCTTCTGCGCCGTCTGGGCGTCGAGGTGGTGGTGGCGAAGGGCGCCGGCTGCTGCGGCGCGCTGACCCATCACATGGGGCGCGAGAAGGACAGCCATGCCGCCGCCGAGGCCAATATCCGCGCCTGGATGGCCGAGGTGCAGGGCGAGGGGCTGGACGGCGTGGTCATCAACACCTCGGGCTGCGGCACCACGGTGAAGGACTACGGCCACATGTTCCGCGACACCGCGCTGGCGGATGAGGCCGCGCAGGTCTCGGCGCTGGCGATGGATATCACCGAGCTGCTGGCGAAGATCGGCCTGCCCGAGGTCGACCCGGGCCATGAGGCGGCGGGGATGCGCGTCGCCTATCACGCCGCCTGCTCGCTGCAGCACGGCCAGAAGGTGACCGAGGCCCCGAAGACCCTGCTGAAGGGCGCAGGGTTCCAGGTGCTGCTGCCTGCGGATGCGCATCTGTGCTGCGGGTCTGCGGGCACCTACAACCTGATGCAGCCCGAGATCTCGGGCCAGTTGAAGGCGCGCAAGGTGAAGACACTGGAAGTGCTTGAGCCAGAGGTCATCGCGGCGGGCAATATCGGCTGCATGATGCAGATCGGCTCGGGCACCGGGGTGCCGGTGGTGCATTCGGTCGAGCTTCTGGACTGGGCGACCGGCGGGCCGAAGCCGCCCGCGCTGACCGGGGATCCGCTGCCGCAGCCGGTGCCGATCCTGCGCGATTAAATCCGGGCCCTGCCGCATTTTGGCCGAAAGCGGCGGGCAGGATTTCCCGGTCACGACCCCGGAGATTCGATGCCCGCCCGCCTGTCCCTCACCGCCCTGCTTGCCCTGCTGCTGTTCCCTCTGGACCTTCCGGCGCAGGACAGGGCCCAGGATACGGCACTGGAGCGCCTGGACACCGGCGATGCCTCGCGCGGCTGGGAGGCCGTCGGGCGGCTGGATATCGGCGGTCGGGCCTTCTGCACCGGGGCGCTGGTGGCGCCCGACCTTGTGCTGACGGCGGCCCATTGTCTCTATCAGCGCGACACCGGCACCAGGATCGACCCGGAGACGATCCAGTTCCTGGCCGGCATGCGCAACGGCCGCGCCTCGGCCTATCGGCAGGTGCGCCGCGCCGTGACCCATCCCGATTACGTCTACGCCGATGCGGTCTCGACCGAGCGGGTCCGCAACGACCTGGCTCTGCTGGAGCTCTACCAGCCGATCCGCAATACCGAGGTGACCCCCTTCCAGACCGACATGCGCCCCTCGGCGGGGGACAAGGTGGCCATCGTCTCCTATGCCTTCGACCGCTCCGAGGCGCCCTCGTTGCAGGAGATCTGCGACGTGATCGCCCGGCAGAGGGGGATCCTGGTGACTTCCTGCGATGTCGACTACGGTTCTTCCGGGGCGCCGATCTTCTCCTTTGCCAGCGGGGTGCCGCGCATCGTCTCGGTGGTCTCGGCCAAGGCCGAGGTGGGCGGCGCGCGCGTCGCGCTCGGCACGGCGCTGGAAGAGCCGCTGGCGGTGCTGAAGGCGGAACTGGCGGCGGGGCAGGGCTATGGCCTGCCAGAGGCGCCGCGCGCCAACCGCATCACCGTGGGCAATGAACGCCGCGACATCGGTGCCAAGTTCATCCGCCCGCCGGGCTGACGCCGCCGCTTCCCCCGGTTCCCACACAGGGCCCGGCAGGGTCTTGAAACCGCGAATTCGCCTTCCCAGATCAGGGGTACGGGGCGCCACAAGGGCCCCGCTTCCAGCCCGTCCATCCCGGAGGGCTACCCAACTGTTGTCGCTTCAAGAAGGATGACCAGAATGCGTAATTTCGACCTTGCTCCGCTCTACCGTGCCTCTGTCGGCTTCGACCAGCTCGCCGACATGATGGACCGCGTCCTCTCGACCGAGGTGAGCCAGCCCGAGCTATCCGCCTACAACATCGAAAAGCCGCCGATGATGCCTATCGCATCTCGATCGCCG
>NZ_AFPM01000034.1 GCF_000220565.1 Oceanicola sp. S124
GCCAATATCGGCGAGTGGCAGCGCGACGTGCACGCGGTCTCGGTCCCCTACCGCAGCCCCCAGGCCGATACGCCGATGCTGTCCTTCAACCTCGGCGGCTATGCCTTCTCGCTGCCCAAAGACCGGCTGGAGAACGAGCTCGGCCCCAAGCTGGTCGAACTGTCGCGCATGGTCAGCCGCACCGGGTACTGACCACCTTCCCTCTATCCGATGGCTGGAAATACTGCGGGGGAGACGCGCGGAGCGCGGCGGGGGCGAGAGCCCCCTCGCCACGTCGGAGGTGTCGGAAGCCGGGAGGGGGCTCTGCCCCGCCAGCCTGCGGCTGGCTCCCCCGCAGTATTTCCAGCCATCGGATAGAGAAAGAAGGGGAGCCCTTCAGACCGAAGCGCTCCAATCGCGTAGGGTGGGTGCCAACCCACCACTCCCTCAAGGCACCAGCGCGATCTTCCCCGTGGCACCGCGCGCCAGCACGCGGGTCAGCACCTCGGCGGCGTCGGACAGCCTGTAGCGGCCCTCGATCACCGGCTTGACCTTGCCTGCCGCATGCCAGCCCAGAAGCTCGGCCATGTTGGCCTTGTAGGCCTCGGGTTCTGCGCGGGTCCAGTTGCCCCAGAACACGCCGACCACTGCGAATTCCTTCACCAGCGCAAGGTTCACCGGGAACTTCGGGATCTCTCCGCTGGCGAAGCCGATGACCAGCAACCGCCCGTTGCGTGCCATGCAGCGGCAGCCCGCGTCGAAGGCCGCCCCGCCCACCGGATCATAGAGCACATCGACCCCGTGGCCGCCGGTGATCTCCTTCACCTGCGCCTTCAGGTCGTCGTAGCCGATGGCGTGATCGGCGCCGCTTTCCAGCGCGAGCGCCCGCTTCTCCTCGGTCGAGCAGACCGCGATGACCTTCGCGCCCATCACCTTGCCGATCTGGATCGCCGCGATCCCCGTGGCCCCTGCCGCACCGAAGATCATCAGCCATTCCCCCGCCCGCAGCGCGCCGCGCTGCTTCAGCGCGTGATGCGAGGTGCCATAGGCCACCAGCAGGGCACAGGCCTCGGCGGCGTCCATCTCCGCCGGGATCTCCATCACCCGATCCGCCGCACAGAGCGCCTTTTCCGCGTAGCCCCCCGTCGAGACCGCCGCCAGCACCCGCGTGCCGGGGCGCAGCGAGACGCCCTCGCCGACCGCTTCGATCCGGCCGGCAACCTCCATTCCCGGCGTGAAGGGCCGGTCGGGACGCGACTGGTAGAGCCCCTGCACCAGCAGCCCGTCCGGATAGTTCACCCCGGCCGCCTCGGTGGCGATCAGCACGTCGCCGGGTCCGGGAACCGGGTCTGCGACCTCGTCCCAGGCGAGGTCCTGCAAGGGTCCGAATTCATGGCAGATGATGGCTTTCACGTCGTTCCTCCCTCGTGATTCGGCGGGCCGGACAGCGCCGTGTCACCGCCCCGGCAGGCTAGGCCATCGCCCAATTTATATCATTGAAAACATTCATGAATGAGTAAATTTTCGCCCACCAGTCATGCTGCGCCGCAGCAACCTTCCGGACTGCGGAATTTGAGTGGAAAAATATTCCGCAGACAGGGTGTATCCCCTTGGGCGAACGGCCAACCGGGGCTACATTTCCGTCATGACTCTGGGAGGAGACACGCCATGGAAGGCATGATGATGCACCGGCCGCTGCTGGTGTCGACGATTCTCGAATATGCGATGAACGCCCACCGGAAAGCCGGCATCACTTCGGTGCGCACCGAGGGGGACACGCATTCCTACAACTACCCCGAGGCGGGCGTGCGGATCGCCCAGCTGGCCCATGCGCTGCAGGCGCGCGGCATCACGCTGGGTGACCGCGTGGCGACCCTGGCCTGGAACGGCTACCGGCACTTCGAGCTTTACTACGCCATCTCGGGCATCGGCGCGGTCTGCCACACGATCAACCCCCGGCTCTCGGCCGAGCAGCTGATCTACATCGTCAACCATGCCGAGGACCGCATCCTCTTCCTCGACACCACCTTCGTGCCGATCATCGCCGCGGTGAAGGAGCACCTGCCCGAGGACATGACCTATGTGATCATGACCGACCGCGCGCATATGCCCGACACGCCCTTCCCCGCGCTCTGCTACGAAGAGCTGCTCGAGGGCCAGCCCGGGCAGATCACCTGGCCCGAGTTCGACGAGAACACCGCCTGCAGCCTCTGCTACACCTCCGGCACCACCGGCAATCCCAAGGGCGCGCTCTATTCGCACCGCTCGACGGTGCTGCATGCCTTCACCATCGCCATCTCCCTGCGTCACAGCTTCGGCGAGGGGCGCGCCATCCTGCCCGTCGTCCCGCTGTTCCATGTCAATGCCTGGGGCCTGCCCTATGCGGCGCCGCTGGTCGGGGCCTCGCTGGTGATGCCGGGCCCTGCGCTGGACGGGCCCAGCCTCTTTGCCCTGATGGACCGCGAAAAGGTCTATTCCGCCTGGGGCGTGCCCACCGTCTGGATGGGCCTGCTGGCCGAGATCCGCGCCCAGGGCCGCAAGCCCGAGAACTTCGGTGACGTGGTAATCGGCGGCTCAGCGGCACCGAAGGCGATGATCGAGGGCTTCGAGAAGATGGACATCTCCGTTGGTCACGCCTGGGGCATGACCGAGATGTCGCCGGTCGGCACCCACGGCTGCCTGCCCCAGTGGATGGAGGCCCTGCCCTTCGAGGAGCGCATCGCCGCCAAGGCCAAGCAGGGCCGCCGGGTGTATGGTGTCGACCTGAAGATCGTCGACGAGGACGGCCGCCCGCAACCGCAGGACGGCAAGGCCATCGGAGAGCTCTTCGTGCGCGGCAATGCCGTGGTCTCGGGCTACTTCCGCAATGAAGAGGCCAGCGCCAAGGCGCTGGATGCCGAGGGCTGGTTCGGCACCGGCGACGTGGCCTCGATCGACCCGGACGGCTTCCTGGTGATCCAGGATCGGGCCAAGGACCTGATCAAGTCGGGCGGCGAGTGGATATCCTCGATCGACCTCGAGAATGCCGCCATGTCCCTGCCCGGCATCGCCAATTGCGCCGCCATCGGCGTACCGCATCCCCGCTGGGATGAGCGCCCGGTGCTGGTCGCCGTGGCCTCGGGCGAGGCGCGGCCTTCGCTGGACGAGATCCGCGAACATATCTCGCCCCATTTCGCCAAGTGGCAGCTGCCCGATGACGTGATCTGGGTCGATGCCCTGCCGATGACCGCCACCGGCAAGGTCAGCAAGCTGAACCTGCGCAAGCAGCTGGTCGACTACGAACACCCCGAGCTGCGCGAAACCGCCTGAGCGCGGAGAGTAGGACAGGAAAGGGCGCCCCGGGGCGCCCTTTTTCGTCGCTCACGGGAAGACCAGCAGCGGCCCGGGGTCGTCCACGGTCCCCATGGCCGGGGCCGCGAGATCCGGCACCGCCTTCGGCGCCGAGAGGCAGCGCCCCGCCATGTCGGTTAGGACATAGACCTGCCCCGGGGCGCCCTCCAGCCGCATCCTCTCCTTCATCGCGCCCTCGGGCACGACCTCCTCGGTTCCGGTGAACTGGTAGACCAGCGCCGGGGCGCCACTGTCGTTGCGGAGGTGGAAGAAGGTCCAGCCCTCTTCGCCGACCGGGACCGAGGCCGGATCCGGGCAGCCCTCGCCCAGCAGGGGCACCTCGGTCAGGTCGGCCTCGTAGGCCGGGCCCTCGGCGGCCCCGGCGCAGTCTGCCAGCCCGCGCCGGATCGCCGGCAGGTCGGTCAGCCGGAAGATGCCGCCGCCGTCCTCCCACTCGGGGTGCAGGTCGATCCAGGCCGCCCCGTCGAGCGCTTCGGCCAGCGCCGCGCCGCCGTCGATCACCCGGTCCCACTCCTCCTCGCCCAGCATCACGGGGAAGAGCCTGCCATCGACCGAGACCTGCTGATCCGGCAGCACCTCGAAATAGGCGTCGGTCGACAGCACCAGCCCCTGCGCACCCTCGCGGATCGCCAGGGTCGGCCCCGCCGAGACGTTGAAGGCGGTGCAGCGGAACTCTCCGCTGTCGCCCCACCAGTCGCCGAGGATCGCCCAGGCTCCGACCTCGAGCCTCACATGGGCCTCCGCCCGCGCCATCGCCGGGCCCAGAAAAAGCGCCGCGCAGAGCGCGACCAGTGCGTCCGTCCTCATGAGTTGCTCCCCCCTGTTGCCCCATGGCAGCAGAAAGCCCCCGCGCCGGTCAAGCGCGGAGGCCCTGAGATGTCATGACAAGTTGCGTCATCACGCGTCCGCAGACCGCCTGCCGGGGTATCGGTTGGGGATCGTCACCGTTCCCGGACAGGACTACGCCGGTGTTGTTCCGGAAGGCTCCCCCGGAGCCTTTGCCCGGGGCCGACGGCCCCGGGTTCGGGGTTTCACACCTCCAGCCACTCCTTGCGGATGTCGTCGCGGGTGGCGAACTCGGCCGGGGTGCCGGAATAGACGATCTCTCCGTGCCCCATCACATAGACCCGGTCGGCGATCTTCAGGGCGATGGACAGCTTCTGCTCGACCAGCAGGATCGAAACCCCGGCCCTGGCGATTTCGGCGATCATCTCCCCCACCTGGGTGACGATCAGCGGGGCGAGGCCTTCGGTCGGCTCGTCGATGATGATCAGCTCAGGGTCACCCATCAGGGTCCGGCACATGGTCAGCATCTGCTTCTCGCCGCCCGAAAGCACCCCCGCCGCGTTGTCGGCACGACGGGCCAGGTTGGGGAACATCTCCAGCATCTGCTCGATCGACCAGCGCCCGGGCTTGCGCATGTTCTTGATGCCCAGCATCAGGTTCTGGCGCACCGTCATCGTCGGGAAGATGTCCCGGCTTTCCGGCACGTAGCCCAGGCCCATGCGCGCGATCTTGTGGTTCGGCAGGCCAGCGATCTCCTGGCCCCGGAAGCGGATGGAGCCCTGCGGTGCCACCTCGCCCATGATCGCCTTGGCGGTGGTCGAACGCCCCACGCCGTTGCGGCCCAGCAGGGCGATGACCTCGCCCGGCATGATCTGCATGTCGACCCCGTGCAGCACGTGGGACTTGCCGTAGTAGGCATGCAGGCCACTGACCTGCAGCATCGGCTCCTGGGTGGTGTCCAGACTCATGCCGCGTCCTCCGCCTCTTCGCCCAGATAGGCTTCGCGCACCCTGGCATCGCCGCGGATCTGCTCTGGCGTGCCGGTGGCAATGATCTCGCCGTAGACCAGCACAGAGATCCGGTCGGCGAGGTTGAAGACCACGCCCATGTCGTGCTCGACGATCAGCAGGGTCTTGCCCTTGCTGGCCTTCTCGATCAGCGCCACGGCACGGTCAGTTTCCGAGTGGCTCATCCCCGCCGTCGGTTCGTCCAGCAGGATGACCTCGGCGCCGCCCGCGATGGTGATGGCGATCTCGAGCGTGCGCTGATCGGCATAGGGCAGCAACGCGGCGGGGGTGTTGCCCTTTTCCAGCAAGCCGACCTCGTTCAGGATATGCGCCGTCTTTTCCGACACCTCCCGCAGGTTGCCGATATTGCGCCAGAAGGAATAGCCGTAGCCCATCGAGTGCAGCACGCCGCAGCGGACATTCTCGCGCACCGTCATGTTGGTGAAGATGTTCGACACCTGGAAGCTGCGCGACAGCCCCATGCGGTTGATCTCGAACGGCTTCTTGCCGCTGATCAGCGCGCCGTTCAGCCGCACCTCTCCCGAGGAGGGCATGAAGCGGCCCGAGATCAGGTTGAACAGGGTGGACTTGCCCGCCCCATTCGGCCCGATGATCGCGTGACGCTCGCCCCTGGCGACGCTGAGGTTGACGCCCTGGATGATCTTGGCGGGGCCGAAGCTCTTGTGCAGGTCGGTCAGTTCGAGGGATGCGGTCATTTGCTCTCTCCCTTGGCGGCTTTCATCACCATGACGACGCCCAGGACCAGCGGCAGTACGCCAAGGGCCCAGGTCAGCGGGTTGTCGGTGCCAAGATGCAGGCCGAAGGGCTCGAAGACCTCGCCGTAGCCCTCGGACCAGCGGAAGGCGACCTCGACGATGGTGATCACCGAGGTGGCGATCAGCGCCAACCCGGCCAGCCGCAGCAGCCAGCTTTGCCAGACCTCGCCGAGACGACCGGCACGGAGGGTGTCGGCGGTGCCGTAGACGATGCCCGCGATCCCGTTGGGCAGGAACATCACCACGCCGACGAACATCAGCCCGAGGTAGAGCAGCCAGCCCACCGTGTAGTCCGACAGGTTAGAGCCCATGTAGGTCATGACGATGGCGCCCATGATCGGGCCGGTGAAGTAGCGGATGCCACCGACGTAGGTGGCGATCAGGATCGCCCCCGAGGGGATCAGCGACAGGCTTTCGGGGGTGAAGATCTCGTCCTGCACCGCCGACATGCCGCCCGCCATCCCGGCGAAGGCGCCGGCGAAGATGAAGACCAGGTAGCGCACCCGCTGGGGATTGTAGCCAACGAACTCGACCCGTTCGGGATTGTCGCGCGTCGCTTCCGACAGCTTGCCCAGCGGGGTGCGGGTGAAGGCATAGGTGCCCAGCACGCCGATGAAGGTCCAGAAGGCGATGAACCAGTAGACCTCGTCGACCGGCCCCAGAGAGAGGCCGGCGAATTCGGGCCCGCCCATGCGGTCGGCCGAGATGCCCATCTCGCCGCCGAAGAGGCTGTCGAACATGAAGCCCGCCGCCGCGACCAGCTCGGCCACGCCGAGGGAGATCATCGCGAAGGGGGTGCCCGAGCGACGACAGGAGGGCCAGCCGATGATGGCCCCAGCCAGCGCCCCGGCGCCGAAGCCGAAGGCGGGCATCGAGAAGATCGGCACCGCCCCCCAGAAGCCCGAGCCCTCGGCCACCCAGTTCATCACATGGACGGCGAAGTAGCCGCCAAGGCCCATGTAGACGGCATGGCCGAAGCTGAGCAGGCCGGCGCGGCCCAGAAGCATGTTGTAGCTGAGCGCGAAGACGATGGTGATGCCCATGTGGTTCAGCAGCGTCACCATGCTGCGCGACGGGTTGAACAGCGGGATCACCAGCAGCACCACCGCGAAGAGGATCAGCGGCACGGTGCGCTGTCGGAACTTCTCGGCGCGGGTCGGTTCCAGCGCGGCGTAGGTAGCGGTCATGTCGGTCATACTTCACGTTCTCCCATCAGTCCGCGCGGACGGATCATCAGGATCAGCACCAGCAGCAGGAAGGGCAGCATCGGCGCCATGGAGGCGATGGTGATCTCTCCGACCTCGGTATGGGGGCCAAGGCCGAGGAAGCCGAAGATATCGGCCAGCGAGGCGTTGATCGAGATGGCAGAGGTCTGCAGCAAGCCGATCAGCATGGCGGCGACGAAGGCGCCCTCGAGGCTGCCGAGCCCGCCGACGACCACCACCACGAAGACGATGGGGCCCATCTGCACCGCCATGGCCGGGTCGGTGACGAAGTAATTGCCCCCGATCACGCCGGCCAGGCCCGCCAGCGCGCAGCCGACGCCGAAGACGGACATGAAGATCAGCGGCACGTTGTGGCCGAGGCTGCCGACCATGTGCGGATGGGTCAGCGCCGCCTGGATGATCAGACCGGCGCGGGTCTTCTTCAGCAGGTACCACAGCGCCACCAGCATGAAGGCCGCCACGAAGAGGATGAAGATACGATAGGCCGGGTACTGCGCCCCGTAGAGGGTGAACAACGGGAAATCCAGCAACTCGGGCACGCGGTAGTTCACCGCCGTTCGGCCCCAGAAAATCTTGACCACCTCGTCGATCAGGTAGGCCAGGCCGAAGGTGAAGAGCAGTTCGGCCACATGCCCCTGCGCATGGACGCGCCGCAGCCCGTAGCGCTCGACCACCATGCCCACGAGTCCGACGAGGACCGGGGCGAGGAAGAGCGCGATCCAGAAGGAGGTGCCCTCCATGATCGTGAAGGCAAGGTAGGCGCCCAGCATGTAGAAGCTGGCATGTGCGAAGTTCAGCACGCCCATCATGGAAAAGATCAGCGTCAGACCGCTGGACAACATGAAGAGCAGAAGCCCGTAGATCACGCCGTTGAGCAGCGCGAAGACCAGAGTTTCCATGGTTCATTCCCGAAGTTTGTCCGCCCCGAAGGGGTCAGGCGCCACACGAAGGGACCGCGTGGCGCCCGGTTTGTGACTGGGGCCTTACTCGGGCCGCTGCATCTCGCAGGTCGAGGGCTCCATCGCGGCTTCGGCCGAGATCGTGCCGCCCTCCACCAGGCGCCAGCCCAGGTCGGTGTTGTCGACCGGATAGGTCATGTCATGGGCGACGGTGGTGATGTAGAGCGGCTGCTGGATCTGGTGATCCTCGGCCCGCATGGTCGCCGTGCCGTAGCCGTCCTCGATGGACAGCCCCTCGAGCGCATAGGCCACGTCGATGGGATCGTTGCTGCCCGCCTTCTCGGCCGCGGCATCGAACATGTTCAGCGCCACGAAGGCCCGGTGGTAGTAGTAGTCGTAGTCCGGGAACCGCGCCTTGTACTCTTCCACGAGGGCGTTCTGCTCGGGGCTGACGCCCTCCATGTTCGCCGCCAGTTCCGACACCTGGTAGAGCGTATCCACGGCACCGTCGCCAAGCGCCGCCACGGCCCCGTTAGACCCACCATAGAAAGTCAGGTATGGAATCTGCTGCCCCGCGTCGGCGGAGGCCTTGACCAGCAGGGTCATGTCCTGACCCCAGTTGCCGGTGATCACCGCATCGGCGCCCGAGCTGATGATCTTCTGCACGTAGGGGGTGAAATCCTTCACCTTGGCAAGGGGATGCAGCTCGTTGCCGACGATCTCGATATCGGGGCGCTTGGCGGCCAGCTGGGTCTCGGCGGCATGGGCGACGGCTTCGCCGTGCACGTAATCCTGGCCGATCAGGTAGACCTTCTTGATGTCGTCCCGCGCCGCGATCCAGTCGGTGATCCCGTTCATCTTCATGTCGGTATGCGCGTCGAACCGGAAGTGCCAGAAGCTGCAGGCCTCGTTGGTGAACTCGGGCGTCACCGCGGCGTAATTGAAGAACAGAACCTCTTCACCGGGGTTGCGCTGGTTGTGTTTGTTCACCGCGTCGATGATCGCGGCGGCCACGGACGAGCCGTTGCCCTGCAGGATGTAGCGCGCCCCGCTGTCGATCGCCTTCTGCAGCTGGACCAGCGATTCCTTGGGGCTGACCTTGTTGTCGTAGCCGACCACCTCGATCATGTCGCCGTTCACCCCGCCATTGGCGTTGATGTGCTCGGCGGCAAGAATGAAGCTCTGGTATGCGGGTTCGCCCGAAGAGGCCATGGCGCCCGACAGCGGGTCGATGAAGGCCATCTTGATCGTCTCGGCCTGCGCGGCAGTGACGGCGCACAGGGACACGGCAGCCGCAAGCGCGGCTTTCACGGTCGATTTCATGTTGTTCTCCTCCCTAGATGGAAAACAGGGTATGCACGCCCCATTTCCCTGCCAAGAGGAAAAGGCCTCCGCAGCGGCTTGTCAAGCAATGTGTGAAATTCTATTCTGCAATGCGAAAGACAAACCGTTGGGGAGGACGGTATGCTGGATTTCAGCGACGACCCGGAGGTCTTCCGGGCCAATGTTTCCACGTGGATCGAGACCCATTGCGACCCCGCGCTGAGGGCGATTCCCCAGGCAGAGCGCGAGATCTGCTGGGGTGGCAGGCGCTTCACCTTCGCCTCGCAGGCGCAGCAGGACTGGATGCGCGCCGCCGCCGCCATCGGCATGACCGCACCACGCTGGCCCACCGACTACGGCGGCGCCGGGCTGAGCCGCCTGCAAGAGAAGATCTACCGCGAGGAGCTGGCACGCCTGAACGCCCCCACCCCGCTGGAGAGCTTCGGCCTCTGGATGCTCGGGCCCGCCCTGCTGGCCTTCGGCACGCACGAGCAGAAACGGCACTACCTGCCGCAGATCACCCGCGGCGAAATCCGCTGGTGTCAGGGCTACTCCGAACCCGGCGCCGGCTCGGACCTGGCCTCGGTCCAGACCCGTGCGGAGGACCGGGGCGATCACTGGCTGGTCAACGGCTCGAAGATCTGGACCAGCTACGCCGACCAGGCCGACTGGATCTTCGCCCTGGTGCGCACCGACCGCGAGGCCCCGAAGCATCGCGGCATCTCGTTCATGCTGATCGACATGGAAGCGGAAGGAGTCACAACCCGCCCGATCCGCCTGATCTCCGGCGCGTCCCCCTTCTGCGAGACCTTCTTCGAGAATGTCGTCGTGCCCAAGGAAGACCCCGTCGGCCTGTCCCGCATCGTGGGCGAGCTGAACCGCGGCTGGGATGTCGCCAAGCACCTGCTGACCCATGAACGCGAGATGATCGGCGGCGGCGCGCAGGGGCTTCTGGGCGCCCGATCGCTTGGCGCCTTCCTGGCGGATCTCGACCCCGAGGTGCTCGAGGATCCGGTGCTGAAGACCCGCGCCATGGCGTTGGAAGTCGACAGCCTCGCCACCGCCATGACGCTTGAGCGGTACAGGGACATGGCGAAGCAGGGCGGCGTCGGCCATGCCTCGGCGATGCTGAAATACGCCGGAACCGAGCTGAACAAGCGCCGCTACGAGTTGCTGATGTCCGTCACCGGGTCGGACGGGCTGGACTGGGACGGGGCCCATGGCTCGCTTCCCTCGGAATGGCTGCGCACCAAGGCGAATTCGATCGAAGGCGGCACCTCCGAGGTGATGCTCGACATCCTCGCCAAACGCGTCCTCGACCTGCCCTCGCAATAGGAGACCTCCATGACCCTTTCCCTGGTCCCGACCGAGGACGAAACCCTGCTGCGCGACGCGGCCCGAAGCTTTCTGGCCGAGGCCAGCCCGGTCTCTGCGCTGCGCGGCAATCGCGACAGCGGCAAACCATACGATGCCGGATTTTATCGCGAGATCGCGCAGCTTGGCTGGACCGGCGTGCTGGTACCGGAAGAGGCCGGAGGGTCCGACATGGGCCACCGCGCAGCCGGCATCCTGGCCGAGGAAATGGGAGAGGTGCTGGCCGCCTCGCCCTTCCTCTCGACCGCCGTGATCGCCGCAACCGCCCTGCGGCAGGCGGGCAGCGACCGGCTCGCCCAGATCGCCGACGGCAGCGTCACCTATGCGCTCGCGGTCGACGAAAGGTCGAAATTCTCTCCTGAGCGCAGTGCCTTGCAGGCCATGCGACAGGGCAATAGCTACCGACTGAGCGGGCGCAAGTGCTTCGTCGCCGAGGGCAGCAGCGCAGATCGCCTGCTGGTTCTGGCCCGCACCTCGGGCAGCCCGGGTGAGGCATATGGCCTGACCCTCTTCGACATCGACGCAGCGCGGACAGGCGTTACGCCGCATCGCAGCAGGTCGATCGACAGCCGCGACCACGCCACGCTGATCTTCGAGGACGTCGAGGCCACCGGCGCCGATATCATCGGTGAAATCGACAACGGAATGGCCGCAATCCATACGGCACTGAACGCAGGCCAGGCGGGCATGGCCGCCGAGCTTCTGGGGCTGACCTCCGGGGCCTTCGCCATGACCGCCGGCTACCTGCGCGAGCGCCGGCAATTCGGGCGTACCATCGGATCGTTCCAGGCGCTGCAGCATCGCGCCGCACATCTCTGGACCCAGATAGAGATCACCGCCTCGGCCGTCGCCAATGCGGGCCGCGTGCTGGATGCCACCCCCGAGGCCGCCGACCTAGCCGTCTCGGTCGCCAAGGCCCATGCCACCCAGACCGCGCAGCTCGCCGTCTGTGAAGGCGTCCAGATGCATGGCGGCATCGGCATGACCGATGAATTCGATATGGGGTTCTACATGAAACGCGCCCGCGTCGGCGCCGAATGGTTGGGCGACTACGGCTATCACGCCGCCCGGGTATCCGCCGCGAGAGGTATATGATGTCCCTGAAACCGAACGATCTTTTCGACCTGACCGGCAAGGTCGCCCTGGTCACCGGCGGCGCCACCGGCATTGGCCGCATGGCGGCCGAGGGCCTCGCCTCGGCCGGGGCCCGCGTGCTGATCGCCTCGCGCAAGGCCGAGGCCTGCGAGGCCGCCGCCGCCGAGATCAACGCCCTCGACCTGCCAGGCTCCGCCGAGGGTTTCGCCGGGGACGTCGGCTCCGAAGCCGGGATCGCCGCGCTGGCGGATGCCGTGCGCCAACGTACGGAAAAGCTGCATATCCTGATGAACAATGCCGGGCGCACCTGGGGCGCGCCGCTCGGAGAGTTCCCCTACGACGCCTGGACCAAGGTGCTGGGCCTCAATGTCAGCGGCATGTTCCACCTCACGCAGGCCCTGCTGCCGCTTCTCCGCGCTGCAGCATTGCCCGAAGACCCGGCACGCGTGGTCAACGTCGGTTCGGTCATGGGCGAGATCCCCAAGGGCCAGGGCGCGTATTCCTACGCGACCTCGAAGGGCGCGGTACATCACATGACCCGCATCCTCGCCAATGAGCTAACCCCTGAACATATCACCGTAAATGCCATCGCACCCGGCCCCTTCATGTCAAAGATGATGGCCTTCGCCATCGGCCATGACGAGGGCCGCCGCAAGACCGCCGCCACCGTACCCCTGGGTAGGGTCGGCGCAGAGGAAGACGTCGCCGGCGTCATGCAGTTCCTCTGCGGCAGGGGCGGCTCCTATGTCTCGGGCGCGGTGATCCCGCTCTCGGGGGGGATGCAGGTCGCCACGGCGAAGGCCGCCTTCCTGGAGGACGACTCATGACCATTCTTACGCGTACGGAATACGAAGCGCTCGTCGGGCAGGAGCTGGGCGTGTCCGGTTGGATCGAGGTCAGCCAGCAGCGCATCGACGATTTCGCCCGCTGCACCGAAGATGATCAGTATATCCACACCGATCCGGTGCGCGCGGCGGCCAGCCCCTTCGGCGGCACCATTGCGCATGGCTTCCTGACCCTCTCGCTGCTCTCGACCATGGCCTATGGTTTGCCGCAGATTACGGGCACCGCGATGTCGGTGAACTACGGGATGAACCGCATGCGCTTCATCTCTCCGGTCCGCGCGGGCAGCCGCATTCGCGGGCGCTTTATCCTGAAGTCCGTCGACGAAATCCGACCCGGCGAAATCCAGACGGTAACGGATGTGACCGTCGAGATTGAGGGTCAGGACAAGCCAGCGCTTGTGGCGGAATGGCTTGGCAGACGATATTTCGGAGATGAATCATGAGCATAGCATTTGATGGCCGTGTCGCCATCGTGACCGGCGCGGGGGTTGGCCTGGGCCGCAGCCACGCCCTGGGCCTCGCGGCGCGCGGCGCGAAAGTCGTGGTGAATGACCTCGGCACGGCGACCGACGGCACCGGCGAAAGCTCTGCCGCGGCGCAATCGGTGGTCGAGGAAATCCGCGCGGCCGGCGGCGAGGCCATGGCCCATGGCGCCAATGTGACCGACGCCGCGCAGGTGCAGGATATGGTCGACAAGGCGATCGCGACCTGGGGAAAGGTCGACATCCTCGTCTGCAACGCGGGCATCCTGCGCGACAAGACCTTCGCCAAGATGGAACTGTCCGACTTCTCTTCGGTGGTCGACGTGCACCTCATGGGTTCGGTCGTGCCGACCAAGGCGCTCTGGGAACATTTCCGGACGCAACAGTATGGTCGCATCGTCTACACGACCTCGGCGTCGGGCCTCTACGGCAACTTCGGGCAAGCGAACTACGGCGCAGCGAAGGCGGCGCTGGTCGGGCTGATGAATGTCCTCTGCCAGGAGGGCGCCAAGTACGACATCCGCGCCAACCTGCTGGCGCCGACCGCCGCGACCCGGATGACGGAAGGCCTTCTGCCACAACAGGTTCTTGATCTTCTGCGCCCCGAGACGATCACCCCCGGCCTGCTGACCCTGCTGCACGAAGACGCGCCCTCTCGGATGATCCTCGGCGCTGGCGGCGGCTGCTTCACCGAGACCCGGATCTACGAAACCCCCGGCCTGGCCTTCGCCGACGATGAGCTGGATCCCGACACCATCCATAGCCGTATGGACAAGATCCGCAGCGAAGAGGGTCAGCAGATCATGCCCGGCGCCTTCGCCCAGACCCGCAAGTACGCCGCAATGGCCGCCGCGCTGCGCGGCATCGACCTCGAAGAAAAGTGAACTTCCCGGAAGGATTTCCTAATGCGTGATGCAGTTATCGTCTCCACCGCCCGCACCCCGATCGGCAAGGCCTTTCGCGGAGCCTTCAACAACACCCAGGCGCAGGCCCTGATCGGCCACGCGGTGAAGCACGCCGTTTCCCGCGCCGGGCTCGAGGGACCCGAGATCCAGGATTGCGTCATCGGCACGGCGCTGCAGCAGGGGTCGACCGGCGGCAATATCGGGCGACAGGCCGCGATCCGCGCCGGTCTGCCGACCAGTGTTGCCGGCATGTCGCTGGACCGTCAGTGCGCCTCGGGCATGATGGCCATCGCCACGGCCGCCAAGCAGATCACCCAGGACGGCATGCAGGTCGCCATCGGCGGCGGGGTCGAGTCCATCTCGTTGGTACAGAACCAGAATATGCGCACAGATCGGGCCCGCGACCCCTGGATCCAGGAGCACCGCCCGGATCTCTACATGTCCATGCTCGAGACCGCCGAAATCGTCGCCGAGCGCTATGGCGTGAGCCGTGAAGACCAGGATGCCTACGCGCTTCGCAGCCAGCAACGCACCGCGGCCGCGCAAGAGGCCGGCAGGTTCGACGACGAGATCGTGCCGATGACCGCCACCATGGGCGTAATGGACAAGGAGACCAGGGAGATCTCTTTCCACGAGGTCACCCTGGCCAAGGACGAAGGCAACCGGCCCTCGACCACGCTTGAGGGCCTGTCGAGTCTGGCGCCCGTCTTCAAGGATGGCCAGCAGGTCAAGGAAGGTAAATACATCACCGCAGGGAATGCCTCGCAACTGTCCGACGGGGCCTCTGCCTCGGTGCTGATGGAGGCGAAGGAGGCCGAGAAGCGCGGGCTGCAACCGCTGGGTCGTTATGTCGGCGTCATGGCGGCGGGTCTCGACCCCGACGAGATGGGCATCGGCCCGATCCATGCGGTGCCGAAGTTGCTGGACGCCCATGGACTGAAGATCGACGATATCGGCCTCTGGGAACTCAACGAGGCCTTCGCCTGTCAGGTGCTGCATTCGGCCCGCGTTCTGGGCATCCCCAAGGACCTGCTGAACGTCAACGGCGGCGCGATCTCGGTCGGCCACCCCTACGGCATGTCCGGCGCCCGGATGGTCGGCCATGCGCTGATCGAGGGCAAGCGGCGCGGCGCGCGCTATGTGGTCTGCACCATGTGCGTCGGGGGCGGCATGGGCGCTGCCGGGCTCTTCGAAGTGCTCTGAGCATACGGATGGGTACGCTTTATCTCATCCGTCACGGCCAGGCGTCTTTCGGCGCCGCAGACTACGACGTCCTGTCGGAAACGGGTCATGCGCAGGCGCGCGCCCTGGGTCGCTGGTTCGCGGCCCAGGGGATCCGGCCGGACCGCCTGGCCCATGGCGGGCTGCGACGCCAACGGGAAACGCTGGAATCCATACTTACCGGTATGGATTCCAACGGCTCAGCCGAGGAGCATCCCGGCCTCAGCGAGTTCGACTTCAAGGCGCTGCTCGACGCACGCTTCGCCGCCGAGCCGGCCCCCACCGGTTTGCACGATGACCGGCGCAGCCACTTCCGCACCCTGCGCGACACCGTCCTGATGTGGCAGCGGGACGAGATCGCGGCCGCCCCCGAGAGCTGGGCAGCCTTCACCGCCCGGGTGGAGGCGGCCCGCGCCCACCTGATGCGCGAGGGGGCCGAGACGGTCTTCGCGGTCTCTTCCGGCGGGGCGATCAGCCAGATGATCGCGGCCACGCTTGGCGCCCCGGGAAAGGCCCAGATCGACCTGCAGTTGCAGACCCGGAACTGCGCCGTCGCGCGCTTCGTCTTCACCCGCCGGGGCCACTACCTGAACGGGTTCAATGACACGCCGTTCCTGACCTCGCCCGACGATCCGCTGCTGACCTATTCCTGAGAGGCCATGATGACCAGCGACACCCAGACCCTCGACCTGCCCGCCGTGGAGCGCTGGCTGAAGGACACCCTGCCCGGCTTCCAAGGGCCTGTCAGCGCAGAAAAATTCAACGTCGGGCAGTCCAATCCGACGTTCCGCCTGACGACCCCCTCGCACCGTTACGTGCTGCGCCGCAAGCCCCCCGGCGTGCTGCTGAAATCCGCCCATGCGGTCGAGCGCGAGTTCCGCGTGCAGAAGGCGCTGGCCGGCACCGGGGTCCCGGTGGCGAAGATGCATGTGCTCTGCGAGGACCCCGAGGTCATCGGCTCGGCCTTCTATGTCATGGACGAGGTGCAGGGACGCCATTTCAATCTGCCCGACCTGCCCGAACTGGATCGCGACCAGCGACGCCCGATCCAGCAGGAAATGTCCCGCGTTCTGGCCGCCATCCATGGTGTCGATCTCGCCGCGACGGGCCTGTCGGACTACGGCCCCGAGGGCAATTACTACCGCCGCCAGATCGACCGCTGGACCAAGCAGTACCGCGCCGCCGAGACCGAGACCCGCCCCGAGATGGACGCCCTGATGGACTGGCTCGATGGCAACATCCCCGAGGATGACGGGTTGCGTACGCTGGCGCATGGGGACTACCGGATCGACAACATGCTGTTCGAAAAGGACGCCCCCCGCATCGCCGCCGTGCTGGACTGGGAGCTTTCGACCACCGGCCATCCATACGCCGACGTAGCAGCGGTGATCATGCAGTGGTCGATGCCTTCGGGTCCGGACGGGCGCGGCCTTGCGGGCGTCGACCGCCGGGCACAGGGGGTGATGGAGGACGAGGAGTTCCTCGCCGACTACTGCGCCCGCGCCGGGATCCCCGGCATCGAGGGCTTCGGCTTCTACCTGGCCTTCACCTTCTTCCGCATGGCTGGCATCATCCAGGGCGTCTACAAGCGCGCGCTCGACGGCAATGCCTCGAACCCGGAACGCGGCCGGCAGATGGGGGCGCTGGTGCCCCGCTTTGCCCGCGCCGGTCTGGACGCCGCACAAACTGTCTGAGAGGCCCGATGGACCCGAACCTGGTCGAAGATCCCTATCCGCTGCAATCCCACCTGGGCTTCCGCATCGCCGAATGGCGCAAGGACTACGCGCGCTTCGAACTGCCGATGGAAGACTTCCTGATGAACCGCTACGGCATCCTGCATGGCGGGGTGCATTCGCTGATGTGCGACACCGTAATGGGCTTTGCCGGCTGCTACACCGGGGATCCCGAGGCCCGCGCGCTGGCTATGACGCTGAATCTCAGCGTGAATTTCCTGGCGCAGACAAAGGGCAAGCTGCTGATCGCGGAAGGCTTCCGCACTGGCGGCGGGGCGAAGACCTTCTTCGCCGAGGCGAAGATCAGCGATGAGACAGGCGTTCTGGCCGCCACTGGCACCGGCGTGTTCCGGGTCCGGCAGGGGGGCTGATTTCGGCCTCGCGGCCGAAGCCTCCGGCGGCAGTATTTTCAGCCATCGGATAGGGAAAATACCTCTTATATCTATCCGGTGGCCATAAATACTGCGGGGGAGTCCGCCTTGGCGGACGGGGGCAGACCCCCCGTCTTCCTATCTTACTGTCGCCGTCCGGCGACGGTGTCAGAAAAGCGCCTCGGCCCGGAAGCCTTCGGGGATGGCGTCGGTTCCCTCCAGCACCAGCTCGGCCATGACCTGGCCGACCTTCGGCCCCATACCGAAACCGATCTTGAAGCCGCCGTTGGCGATGAAGTGCCCCGGCCGGCCCGGCCAGGCGCCCAGCATCGGCGCACGGCTGCGGGCGCGAGGGCGGAGCCCTGCCCATCTCTCGACCACCTCGGCATCCCGCAGCACCGGCACGGCGGCGCGGGCGGCGGCAATGACCTCGTCAAGCTGCGCATCGGTGCCGAGACCGTCGAAGTCACGCTCGGAGGTCGAGCCGATGGCGACGGTGCCGTCGGCATGGGGCACCACGTGGACACCGGCAGCAAAGATCTGCGGCACGGTGCCCGCATCATGGCGCAGCACGGCGGCCTGTCCCTTGACCGGCACGCCGATCTGGCGGCCTGCAAGGCGGCTCATCTCCTCCAGACCGGCAGCGCCGGTGGCCCAGATGACGGCGCCCTCATCCGGAGCCTCAGGAACGATCTCGGCGCCCTTCACACGACAGGCGGCGGCCAGCGCCTCGCAGGCCTGGCGGGGGTGCATCCGGGCGGTCAGCGTGTCATGCACCAGCAGGCCCGTCGGGCTGGCGGGTTCCCAAGGCGCGCCGCTGGCGGCGACCACCTGCCATGTGGCGCGCCCCTGCCAGAGCGCGGCCGCCGTGGCCTCACGGCCCCGCGCCAGTTCGACCGCGCGCTCATCCGCCAGCGGCTGCAGCCGCCCCGAGCGGGCGTAGCCGGGGGACAGGCCCGACACTTCGGCCACCTCGGCCCAGAAGCCTTCCGCCATCAGCAGGCTGTCCAGCTGGAAGGCCTTCTTGTCGTTCCAGGTCTCGGGCACATGCGGCGCCAGCGCGCCGACGACCCCGCCCGAGCTGCCGGCGCCGACGCCGAAGGGATCGACCACCCGCACCCGCGCGCCGCGCTGCAGGCAGGCCCAGGCGCAGCTCAGCCCGAAGATCCCCGCCCCGCGTATCGTCACCTCTGCGCTTGCCATTCCCGAGCCCTCACCTCATCTTCGCGCCGAACTCCTAGAGGATAAGACGATGCAGGGCCAGCAGCCTGAAAAGTCGCAGCCTGAGCTTGCGTGGAAAGAGGGCGATGTCCCCGTCGCCACCCGCTTCGACGACCCCTATTTCAGCCTCGGCAACGGGCTGGCCGAGACGCATCACGTCTTCCTTGCGGGCAATGACCTGCCCGGGCGCTTCCGCGACGGCTTCCACATCGCCGAGCTGGGGTTCGGCACCGGTCTGAACCTGCTGGCCGCCTGGAAGCTGTGGCGCGAGACCGGGCAGACCGGCACCCTGCAGTTCACCACCTTCGAGGCCTTCCCCATGGCGCCCGCCGACATGGCCCGCGCCCAGGCGGCCTTCCCCGAGATCGCCGAGGAAGCCGCGCTGATGGCCCCGCATCTCGGCGCCGACAGGTTCGACCTGCCCGGCCTCAGCTTCCGCATGATCACCGGGGATGCGCGCGAAACCCTGCCCGCATGGGCCGCACAGGCCGATGCCTGGTTCCTCGACGGGTTCTCGCCCGCCAAGAACCCCGAACTCTGGGGGGAGGACCTGATGCAGTCCGTCCATGACCATACCGCCCCCGGCGGAACGGCGGCGACCTATACGGCGGCGGGCCATGTGCGGCGCGGGCTGGAGGCCGCAGGCTTTGACGTGACCCGCGCGCCGGGGTACGGGCGCAAGAGACACATGACGCAGGCACGCCGCAGATGACCGAACAGAATACCCGGCGCGCCATCGCGCTGATGCTCTTCACCACCTTCATCTTCGCCTGCCAGGACGCGCTCTCGCGCCACCTGGCGGGGACGTACAACGTCTGGATGGTGGTGATGATCCGCTACTGGTTCTTCGCCGCCTTCGTGCTGGTGATCGCCCGGCGCAATGCCGGCAGCATCCGCGCCGCCGCCAGGACCAGCCAGCCGCTGATCCAGAGCTTCCGCGGCGCCCTTCTGGCGCTTGAGGTCTGCGTCATGGTGCTGGGTTTCACCTACCTCGGCATCATCGAAAGCCAGGCGGTCTTCATCTGCTACCCGCTGATCATCGCCGCCCTCTCCGGCCCGGTGCTGGGCGAAAAGGTCGGCTGGCGCCGCTGGAGCGCCATCGGCGTCGGCTTCATCGGCGTCATGGTGATCCTGCAACCGGGCATCGGCGTCTTCGCCCCCGCCGCGACCCTGCCGCTGATCTCGGCGGTGATGTTCGCCGGCTACGGGCTGGCCAACCGCTATGTCGCGCGCAAGGACAGCGCGGCGACCTCCTTCTTCTGGACCGGCACCGTCGGCGCGGCGGTGATGACCGTCATCGGCATCTGGTTCTGGGAGCCGATGATCGCCCCGGACTGGGCCTGGATGTCGCTGCTCTGCATGACCGGCGTGCTGGGCCACTTCACCCTGATCAAGGCCTACGAGCTGGCCGAGGCCTCGGCGGTGCAGCCCTTCGCCTACTTCCAGCTGGCCTTCGGCGCCATGGTCGCGATCCCCGTCTTCGGAGAGACCATCCGCCTCAACGTCGCGCTTGGTGCGGCGCTGATCATCGGCGCGGGCCTATTCACCTTCTGGCGAGAGCGGCATCAGCGTTGAGCCGGCCAGCTCGGCGCTGAACGGCACCGGCAGCGGATCCCGGCCCAGCCGGGCGCGGTAGATCGGCAGGCTTTCGGCCACGCGCTGCACGTAGTTGCGGGTCTCGCGGTAGGGGATCGCCTCGATCCAGTCGACGATGTCGACCTCCGGGTCGCGGGGATCGCCGTTGCGCTCGATCCAGGCGCGGGCGCGATGCGGCCCGGCGTTGTAGCCCACCGACATCAGCACCACATTGCCCCGGAATTCCCCGGCCAGTTCGGCCAGGTAGGCCGAGCCGAGCGTCACGTTGTGCGGCCAGTCGCGGGTCAGCATCTCGGGCTCATGGTCGATACCCAGCCCGGCGGCGACATTGACCGCCGTGCCCGGCATCAGCTGCATCAGCCCCGAGGCCCCGACATGAGAGCGCGCGGCAGGATCGAATTCGCTTTCACGGCGGGCGATGGCCAGGGCCATCTCCTTGGCGATCGGCAGGGACATGTCGGCCATCGGGTGCAGCGGGAAATAGGCGCGCGGCAGGATCACGCTGCCCGAGGCAGCCAACTTGCCCATGCGCACGGCCAGGTGGGGGTGGCCGCCGGATTCCAGCAGCGCCGAGAGCTGGCGCTGGCCGGTCTCGTCCAGCCCCTCGGCATAGTGCAGCAGGAACAGCTCGGCCAGGTAGGACTGGCCCGAGGCATCCAGCAGCATCGCCGCCTGGCGCAGCTCGGCGCTTTCCACCGGGGTGCCGCGCCATGCCACCTGCGGGCCGGTCGCCCCCAGCCCCTCGTCGAAAGGCAGCCCGCCGCGTTCCGCCGAAAGCAGCCCGTAGAAGGTCGTCTGGTGCTCGGCCCCGGCGGCATAGGCGGCGCGGGCGCCCTCGGCATTGCCGAGCGCCTCTTGCGCGCGCCCGGCCCAGTACTGCGCGCGGGCCAGCGAGATCGGCGTCTCGACCCCCTCGGTCAGCCGCTGGAAATGGCCGAGCGCGACACGCGGCTGGTCCAGCTGGCGCAGGGCGATGTAGCCCGCCAGCCATTCCAGATCGGCAAAGTTGGCGCCCCCGCTCAGCTGGTGTTGGGCGGCAAGCTGATAGGCCAGTTTCGGATCGCCCTCCCACATCTCCTCGCGGGCCCAGAGGCGGCGTTCGGGCGCCCAGAGATCGCCCCGGCCGAGACCCTCGGGAAGCTCGCTCTGCTCCAGCAGGATCTTGCGGGCATCCGCATCGCGGTCGGCGTTCATCGCGGCTCTGAAGCGGGCGTAGGTCAGGGCGGCATCGCTGCGCAGCGTCTTCGGCAAGGCGCGAATCGCGGCATCGGCCTCGTCGTCCCCTGCGCGGGCAAGGCGGCGGGCTTCCGAGAGCTTGGCGGCATCGCCCGTCAGGCGGTCAGCCATGCGCTGCTGGTCGTCACTGGCGCCTTCCCAGAACATCGCCTCGGCGCGGGCGGCGTGATGCGGGGCCAGCAGGGCGGCGTGATCGGCCAGCAGGCGGGTTTCCAGAGACTCGGGCATGGGCATCTCGCGCCAGGCGCGGACAAGCTGCGTCTCGGCCTCGGTACTGCGACCGGCGCCCGCCAGCGCCTGGGCATAGCGGACCGTGCCCTCGGGCGTGCCCGGCGCGCCGCCGTCGAAGAAGGCCAGAACCTGGGCGTCGCTGGCCTCGCGGAAGGCGTCTTCGCTCTGGCGGCGCAGCAGGGCCAGGCCGGGCCAGTCGGGATGGGCAGCCAGGAAGACCAGGACCTCGGTCGCACTGCCCCGTCCGGCGCGCAGGCGCTGCCATTCGATGATCTCGGGGCCGATGGCGCCGTCGCGCAGCGCGATGTCGCGCGCCCTGTCCCAGTCGCCCCGCGCCATGGCGCTGAAGGCCCAGGCCAGCGGCCGTGGCGCCATGCGCGACGGCCCCTCGGCCTGCACCGGAAGGGCCCGTGCCGAAAGGGTCATCGCCAGAAGAGCGGCGAAAACCGGCGTCAAACGTCGCGCTATCACTTGTTTTGGCCCCGTTCCAAGGATATTCCGACCCAACGATAAAGCGCCGTGCCTGTCCCTCAACTCACATCTCGGACAGGACGGTTTCCCCCCCGGGTCCGCGCGGTTTTCCGCCGCCGCCCGCCACGATGAAAAGGAGCGTGTCATGTTCAAGGGGTCCATTCCTGCCCTGGTCACGCCGTTCAAGGACGGCGAGCTGGATCTGGATACGCTGAAGAAACTCGTGGATTGGCACGTGGCGGAAGGCTCGAACGGGCTGGTGCCCGTCGGCACGACCGGCGAGTCCCCCACCCTGTCCCTGCGCGAGCACGAGATCGTGGTGGAAGAGGTGGTCAAGTATGCCGCCGGCCGTATCCCGGTGATCGCCGGCGCCGGTGCCAACAACACCGCCGAGGGCATCCGCCTGATCAAGCACGCCGCCGAGGTGGGGGCCGATGCCGCGCTGGTGGTGACGCCCTATTACAACAAGCCGACCCAGGCCGGGCTGATCGCCCATTACACGGCGATGCACGATGCGGCGGACCTGCCGATCGTGATCTACAACATCCCCGGTCGGTCCGTGGTCGACATGGTGCCAGAGACCATGGCAGTGCTGGCCGAGCTGCCGCGCATCGTCGGCGTCAAGGATGCCACCGGTCGCCTCGAGCGTGTCGCCTTCACCCGGATGCTCTGCGGCGCCGACTTCTGCCAGCTCTCGGGCGAGGATGCGACCGCGGTCGGCTTCAACGCCATGGGCGGCGTCGGCTGCATCTCGGTCACTGCCAACGTCGCGCCGAAGCTCTGCGCCCAGATGCAGGCCGCGACCCTGGCGGGCGACTATGCCAAGGCGCTGGAATACCAGGACCTGCTGCTGCCCCTGCACGAGGCGATCTTCCTCGAGCCCGGCCTCTGCGGTGCCAAGTTCGCCATGGCCGAGCTGGGCCTGTGCTCGGGCGAGGTCCGGCTGCCGCTGCTGGAGGTCTCGGACCCGGTGAAGGAAAAGATCCGCGCCGCGATGCGCCATGCCGGTCTCTACGAGGCCGCTGCCGCCTGAGCGGCTGCGCCGTCATGACAGATCGGGGCCGTCCTTCGGGGCGGCCCTTTTCGTTTGACTGCGCGCCCAGGGGCCGGTGTCGCCATGAGTATTTTCCGCCTGGTGATGGGCAGGGGCGTGACGCCCGGCTTGTCCGCCTTTGTCTTTGCGGTGCGGGTGATTAGGTAGGAACAGTTCCACCGCGAGGCCCTCATGATCCCCTTCCTGCTTGTCGTCCTGCTTCTTGTCGCGGCCTTCGCCAGCTGGAGCTTCGCCCGCCAGAAGGCCCGGGAGGCACGGCGCAGCGCAGGTCTGAGCGAGGAGGAGCGCGCCATCGTCGCGGCCGAGGTGCCCCTGTCACGCGCCCTGCCCGAGCATCTGCGCGCCGGCTACGAGGCGCGGATCACCGACTTTCTCGACCAGGTGGATTTCGTCGGCTGCGACGGGCTGGAAGTGACCGAAGAGATGCGCCTGTCGATCGCCGCCCAGGCCTGCCTGCTGGTGGCCAATTCCGGCGCCTGGTACGACACGCTGCGCAGCGTGCTGGTCTATCCCGGCGCCTTCCGGTCCCGCCTGAAGGACCACAACGGCTACGTGGTGACGGAACATACCAGCGTGCGCACCGGCGAGAGCTGGTCACGCGGACCGGTGGTGCTGTCCTGGGAGGACACGCAGCGCGGCGCCGACCTGCCGCACGACGGGCACAACGTGGTGTTCCACGAGTTCGCGCATCAGCTGGACGACCTCTCGGGCTCGACCGACGGGATGCCCGAGCTGGCCCCCGGGCAGGACCCGGACGCGTGGCGGCATGTCTTCGACGAGGCCTATGGGCAGCACCTCTACCGGGTCGAGAACCACCGTCAGACCCTCTTCGATCCCTATGGCGCCGAAGGCCCGCAGGAGTTCTTCGCCGTCGCCGTCGAGGCCTTCTTCGAGACGCCGCACCGCATTCGCGACCATGCGCCCGAGGTCTATGCCCAACTCAGCCGGTTCTTCGCCCTCGATCCGGCCGAGTGGTCCCCGCCCCGGTAGTCACGACCTGTAGGGATCGGCCGGCGCGCGGCTGTCGGACAGCGTGCCGGTGCGCCGTTCGACGATAAGTTCGATCGCATCGGCCAGGTGCTCTTCGGCGATGTTGTAATCGCCCCGGGCGACGCGGATCCTGTGCGCTTCCAGCAGCACCTCGGCATGGGTCGAGCCCTCGGGCGGGAAGAACTTGTAGCTGGCCAGCTCGATCAGCAGGCCGAGGGGATCCTTGAAGTAGATCGAGTCCATGAAGCCCCGGTCCTTGACGCCCGAGTGGTAGATGTCGCGCTCGTCCAGCCGCTTGACGGTCTGGGCGAAGGTGGCGGCCGAGACGTTGAAGGCGATGTGATGCACGCAGCCGGGATCCATCGGCGTGCGGTCATGCACGCGCTTGCGGTCCTCGTTGGTGAAGATGGTGATCAGCCGCCCGTCGCCGGGATCGAAGTAGAGATGCCCCTGGTTCGGGTCATCCAGGTTGGGCTGGTCGAAAATGAAGGGCATGCCCAGCACCCCTTCCCAGAAGTCGATGCTGGTCTGCCGGTCGGCGCCGGTGAGGGTGATATGATGCACCCCCTGCACCTGTAGTTTCCGCATTGCGTCCTCTCCTCCGCTGGTTGCGGGGATGGTCGGCCAGCGGGGCGCGCCGGTCAAGCATCAGGGCTCCACAGAGACTGTGGAGCCCTGCAGAGATCAAACGCCCGCGTCGACGATGGCCCGGGCCAGCACCGGCACGGTCTGGGTGTTCAGGCCCGCGATGTTCATCCGCGAGTCGCCGACCATATAGATGCCGCTGTCGGCGCGCATCTTCTCGACCAGCTCGGGCGTGGTGCCGAGGCGAGAGAACATGCCGCGGTGCTCGGCCAGGAAGGCGAAGCGGTCCGAGTTGGTCAGGCGTGCCAGCTCGCCGGCCAGTTGCTTGCGCAGCTCCAGCATGCCCAGGCGGACCTCTTCCAGCTCGGCGGCCCAGTCGGCGCGCAGGGCGGGATCACCGAGGATCGTCGCCACGACGCGGGCGCCATGGTCCGGCGGGAACGAGTAGTTCTGACGGTTCAGGAAGTTCAGCGTGCCCTGTGCCACCTTGGTCTTTGCCGCATCGGCAGAGACCGCCATCAAGAGGCCGGTGCGCTCGCGGTAGATGCCGAAGTTCTTCGAGCAGGAGGCCGCGATCAGGCATTCCGGCACCGAAGAGGCAACCAGGCGGGTGCCCGCCGCGTCCTCGTCCAGCCCGTCGCCGAAGCCTTGGTAGGCAATGTCGATCATCGGCATGGCGCCGGCCTTGTTCAGGCAATCGACGACCTCTTGCCATTGCTCCATGGTCAGGTTTGCGCCGGTCGGGTTGTGGCAGCAGCCATGCAGCAGGACGACATCGCCGGCCTTCAGCTGGCCAAGGTCTTCCAGCATCCCGGCGAAGTTCACGCCGCCGGTTGCACTGTCGAAGTAACGATAGGACACCACGGGCATGTCCATGAACTTCAGGATAGACAGGTGGTTCGGCCAGGTCGGATCGCTGACGAAGATACGCGCCTCGGGGTTGGCAAGGCGGATCATCTCGAAGGCCTGGCGCACGGCGCCGGTGCCGCCCGGCGTGGCGGCGGCGGCCACCTGGCCGCGCGCGACCGCATCGCCCAGCACCAGCGAGACCATGCCGTCGGCGAAGGCCGGATCACCGGCCAGGCCGGTGTAGGACTTGGTCGACTGTTCTTCCCAGATCTTCTTCTCGGCGGCCTTCACGGCGCGCATGACCGGGGTCACGCCCTCGGCGTTCTTGTAGACGCCCACGCCCAGGTCGATCTTCTCGGCCCGGGGATCGGCCTTGTAGAACTCCATCAGCTGGAGGATCTTGTCGGCGGGTTGTTCCTTGAGGTTCTCGAACATTCTCTCACTTTCCCTTGTTCACGGGGCCTTGTTGCACTGGACCTTGTCGCTTCAGGCCCTGTCGCAGCGGGCCTTGTTCATGGGGGCCCTACGTCATGGGACCCTGCTTCGCCGGGCCCTTGGCCACCGGCAGGGTGAGGAAGGCCCCCCACTCGGCCCAGGAGCCGTCGTAGATCGCGTGGTCGGTCTTGCCCATCCGCTCAAGCGCCAGCGCGAGGATGCAGGCGGTGACGCCCGATCCGCAGGAGGCGATGACCGGCTTCGACAGGTCGACCCCGGCGCCCTCGAAGACCCGGCGGATCTCGTCGGGCGATTTCATCGTCTGACCCTGCACCAGCAGCTCGCCGAAGGGCACGTTCTTCGATCCCGGAATGTGACCGGCGCGCAGGCCGGCCCGCGGCTCGGCCACCTCGCCCCGGAAACGTTCGGCGGGACGGGCGTCGACGATCTCGTAGTCGCCCAGCTTGGCGGCGGCGCTGACCTGGGTCACGTCCTTCACCAGATGGTGCTGCCGGCGCACGGTCATGTGGCGATCGCGGATCACCGGATCCAGGTCATCCAGCGGGCGCCCCTCCTGCCGCCATTTCGGCAGGCCGCCGTCCAGCACGGCGACGTCGAACTGGCCCATCAGGCGCAGCGTCCACCAGACCCGCGCCGCCGAGAAGATCCCGGCACCGTCGTAGACCACCACCTGGTGACCGTCGCCGACGCCCATGGCGCGCAGCCGCGACATGAACTTCTCGACCGTCGGAGCCATGTGCGGCAGGTCCGAGCGCTGGTCCGAGATCTCGTCGATGTCGAAGAACCGCGCCCCGGGGATATGCGCCTCATCGTATTCGCGCTTCGCATCGCGTCCCATGGCGGGCAGATACCAGCTGGCGTCCAGCACCCGCAGATCGGGATCCTTCAGGTGCTTTGCCAGCCAGTCGGTCGAAACCAGTGCCCTTGGATCGTCCTGCATGGGGTCGCCTTTCCGTGGAAAACCGCCGTTTCCCTAGCCTTCCCTCCCCGCAAGCGCAAGGAAAAGCCCGGGCGGGCCTCAGCCGTGGTCCTTCAGCAGCCGCTGCTTCTGCCGGTCCCAGTCGCGCTTGGCCTCGGTGGCGCGCTTGTCGTGGTTCTTCTTGCCCTTGGCGATGCCCAGCTTGATCTTGGCGATACCGCGGTGGTTGAAATACATCACCATGGGCACGAGGGTCATGCCCTTGCGCTGCGTCGCATTCCAGAGATTCGCCAGTTCCTTCTTTGAAACCAGCAACTTGCGACGACGGCGCGGTTCATGGCTGAACATCGCGCGCTCGTAGGGGGCGATGTAGGAATTGACCAGCCAGAGCTCTCCGTCCTCGACCGCCGCGTAGCTCTCGGCGACGTTGGACTGGCCTATGCGCAGCGACTTGACCTCGGAGCCATGCAGCTGGATGCCGCATTCGATATCGTCCTCGATCGCGTAGTCGAAGCGCGCCCGGCGGTTCTCTGCCACCACCTTGTAGTTCGGGTTTTCTGGTTTCTTGGCCATGATCGCGTCTCTTTAATCCGTTCCGGCAGCCCCGTCCACCGATGCCGCTTGCCCCTGTGCCGGAAGGGCCTAACCTGTGGCTGGAACGGAGGATTTCAAGATGACAGAGATGATGAAACGCTGGGTCCTGGCCCGCCGCCCGAACGGCTTCCCGGTGGCCGAGGACTTCCGGCTGGAAGAGGTGCCCCTGCCCGAGCCGGGCGAGGGAGAGATCCTGGTGGCCTGCAGCCACCTCTCGCTGGATCCCTACATGCGCGGCCGCATGGACGATGTGGCCAGCTACACCGCCCCGCAGGAGCTGGACAAGACCATGGGCGGCGGCGGGGCGGGCGTGGTCATCGCCTCGCGGTCGGACAAGTTCCGCGAAGGCGACCTGGCCTTCGGCATGTTCGGCTGGGCCAGCCACGGCGTGGCGCCCGCCGACCAGTGCCGCAAGCTGGACCCCGCGCTGCCGCCCTCGACCTCGCTCGGGGTGCTGGGGATGCCGGGCTTCACCGCCTGGTCCGGGCTCGAGGCCTATGGCCGCATGGCCGAAGGCGAAACCCTGGCCGTCGCCGCCGCCACCGGGCCGGTCGGCTCGATGGTCGGGCAGCTGGCGCAGCGCAGGGGGCTGCGCGCGGTCGGCATCGCGGGCGGGGCCGAAAAGTGCGCCCTGCTGAGCGAGCGCTTCGGCTTCGACGCGGCGGTGGATCACCGCGCCCACCGGTCCGTCCCCGAGATGCGCGAGGCGCTGGCCGCAGCCTGTCCCGATGGCATCGACATCTATTTCGAGAATGTCGGCGGCCCGGTTCTCGGCGGGGTGCTGCCGAACATGAACCTGCATGGCCGGATCATCGTCTGCGGCATGATCGCCTGGTACTCGGGCGAAAGCGACGAGACGGGCGCGATCCCGCTGCAAAAGGTCTGGCGCATGGCGCTGGTCAAGCGGCTGACCATCCAGGGCCTGCTGCAGACCGATCACGTCGCCCGCTTCAGGGACTTCGCGGCCGAGGTCACGCCCCTCGTCAAAGAGGGCAAGATTGCCTACCTCGAAGATGTCTCGGACGGGCTCGAGACCATGCCCGCCGCCTTCTTCTCGATGCTGAAGGGCGGCAATACCGGCAAGCAGGTGGTCAAGGTCTGAACCGGGACTGGCCCGGCCGGTGCGCGGACTCAGCCCCTGCGGCGCGACCTGCGATAGGTCCGCCGCATCCAGGCCAGCCCGCCAAGGGCCACGGCGCCGGCCATGATGATGCCGACTGAATTGCTGATCAGGTCGGCGATCTGGGTGATCTGGTCCGAGAACGTGAAGCCCAGCCAGGCATAGCCCATGGACCAGGTCATCGCCCCCAGCACCGCCATGGCCGTGAAGCGCAGCCAGGGCATCCCGAGCGCGCCCGAGAGATAGCCCACGTAGGGCCCCAGCGGGCTGAGCACGGTGCGTGACAGCAGCACCGCCCAGAGACCCCGCCGCTCCAGCAGCTCGCGCGCCTTGTGGATCACGCCCGCACTGCGCGGGCGGCGTTCCAGCCCGGTCAGCAGCGGCTTGCCCAGGCGGCGCGACAGCCAGAAGGCGATCTGGTCGCCGATCACGAAGCCGGCGAAGGCGAAGCCCGCGAGGCTCCAGAAGGCGAAGTCGCCGGTGGCGGCGAACCCGCCGGCCACCATGACCATCATCGACGAGGGCACCGGCAGCGCCAGGCAGGACAGCACCACCGACACGAGGATGAACCAGACACCATAGGTCGGGATGAGCGCCAGCAGGGCCTCGGTCATTCGACGCCCTTCCGCGGCCGCTGTTCCTGGGCGTCTTCGACGCGGGCCTGGAAGGCCTCGAGGCTCATGCCACTTTCCCGCAGGAACTCTCCGACCGAATGGGGCACCTTGCCGGGCGGGGTGTCGGGGTCAAAGCCGATGATGGCGAACATGTCTGGCTTGGTCAGATCCCAAGAGCGTTCGACGTAGCGCAGCGACATCCAGGGCTCGACCGGGCGTTCCTGGTTGGCGGGATTGGCGAAGTAGAGCGCCTCGGCCACGAATTGCGCCGAGAATAGGGTCAACGCGGCCAGCGCCGCGGCGGTGACCAGCCCCAGCACGCGATGCTCGCGCCATACGAATTTCAGAAAGCCCGTCATGCCCGTTCCGCGCCTGTCCTGCCCATCACCGCCATCCTAGCGCCCGATCCACCCGCAAGGAAAGCGCCTGCCCCGGCCGACATGCAAACACCCCCACGGTTGCCCGCGGGGGTGTCGGATGCGATCGCAACGCAGGCAGGGGACAAGCCCCCCGGGGACGATCCTCAGCCCGCCAGCTTGGCGTCCAGGACCTCTTTCAGGTCGGCCCAGGTCATGTTCGAGTGCTTCTCGCCGTTGATCAGTAGGGTCGGCGTGCCGGTCACGTCATCGGCGGTGGCGTTCTGCTGGTACCAGGCGGTCAGGGTCCGCGCGGTCTGCACGTCGTTCAGGCAGGCTTCGATGGTCTCGTCGTCCATGCCCGCGACGCGGTTGATCTTGCGCAGGTTGTCGGCGATCTGCGCCTCGGAGCTGGCGCCGCGCAGCCAGTTCTGCTGCTGCTCGTAGTACATCCCCGCGATGCCGAAGAACTTCTCGGGACCGGCGCAGCGGGCCAGCATCGCCGCCCAGAGGCCATAGCGGTCGAAGTAGACGTCGCGGTAGACGAACCGCACCTTGCCGGTGTCGATGTACTCGGCCTTCAGGCGGTCGAAGACGCGCTCGTGGAAATCGGCGCAATGCGGGCAGGTGAACGAGGCGTATTCCACCAGGGTCACCGGCGCATCCTCGGCGCCCAGGGTCATCTCGACCACCGAGGAGGTGTCGATCTCTTCTGCCGCAGCCGCGCCGGCCGACGGGTCGATGGGGGTCTGCTGCTGGTTCTTCATGTACCAGTAGCCGCCGCCTGCAGCCGCGATGACGACGGCCGCGCCGCCTCCGATGAGGAACCTGCGATCCATGTCGTTCCTGTCCTTTCTCAAGTCCGTGATGTCTTCATGATGTTCTGGCCGAGACGCTCCAGCGCCTCGCGCAGCCCGCCGTCCTGGATCCCGGTGGCCACGTCGCGCGCCTTTGCCTGGGTCTGGGGGTCGGGGATTTCTTTGGCCTTCGGTTGCGGCTTGCGCTGGAAGGCGACCTGCCCGTCCGAGAAGCCCGTCGGCGCGGTCTGGGTGATCCGCACCTTGGCAATGGCATTGTAGCCGTAGACCGAGTTCACCTTGGCGCGCAGGCGCTCCTTCTCCATCTCCAGCACGGGGGCGTGGGCGCCGGTGGTCAGCAGCACAAGGGTCGCGCCCATGTTGCCGCTGCGCCCGTACTTGACCTCGACCGGGCGGGCCATGGCGGCGATATCGGCGCCGGCCACCTCGTCCCAATGGGTCAGCAACCGCGAGACCGCAAAGCCACGCGCCTCACCCGCCTTGCGGATGCGGGTTTCCAGCAGGCCGTAGGTCCGCTTGAAGCCGTAGGTGGTCGTCGCGCGTCGCGCCATGGAAGGGCCTTTCGCCGGCCGGAGGGTTGCAACCTGTCTTGCAGCGCTATTCTAGTCACCGGAACAAGGCACGCCAGCCCAAAGGCGGCAACCCATCGTGACGAGGCATAAAGAATGCGTGAAACGGCGCAAGCGGCAGATCTGCTTTCCTGGTACGACCGGCATGCGCGCCAGATGCCCTGGCGGACAGGTCCGGCCGAGCGGGCCGCAGGCCAGCGGCCCGACCCCTATCACGTCTGGCTGTCCGAGGTGATGCTGCAGCAGACCACCGTCGCCGCCGTGCGCGACTACTTCACCCGGTTCACCACGCTCTGGCCCACGGTCGGGGCCCTCGCCGCCGAGGAAGACGCCCGCGTCATGGGCGAATGGGCCGGCCTTGGCTACTACGCCCGCGCCCGCAACCTGCTGAAATGCGCCCGGGTGGTGGTCAGCGACCACGGCGGGCAGTTCCCCGACACCCGCGAGGGGTTGCTGAAGCTGCCCGGCGTGGGGCCCTATACCGCCGCGGCCATCGCCTCGATCGCCTTCGACCGCCCCGAGGTGGTCGTCGATGGCAACGTCGAGCGGGTCATGGCGCGCCTGCACGACATCCACACTCCGCTGCCCGCCGCAAAGCCCGAGCTGACCGAGCGCGCCGCTGCCCTGACCCCCGAAGAGCGCCCCGGAGACTATGCCCAGGCCGTCATGGACCTTGGCGCCACGATCTGCACTCCGCGCAATCCGGCCTGCGGCATCTGCCCCTGGCGGGCCCCCTGCGCCGCCCGCGCCGCCGGCACCGCGCCCGAGCTGCCGAAGAAGACCCCGAAGAAGCCCAAGCCCATACGCCTCGGCGTCGCCTATGTGGCGCGGCGCGAGGACGGCGCCTGGCTGCTGGAGACCCGTCCCGACAAGGGCCTGCTGGGGGGCATGCTGGGCTGGCCCGGCTCGGACTGGGCCGAGGCGCTGCCCGCGCATACCCCGCCCGTCGCGGCGGACTGGCAGGATCTGGGCGAAGAGGCGCGCCATACCTTCACCCACTTCCACCTGTGCCTGGCGATCCGCGTGGCCCGCCTGCCCATGGGCGCCAATCCCGAACGCGGCGCCTTCCTGCCTGCCGCGACCTTTCGCCCCTCGGATCTGCCGACGGTGATGCGGAAGGCATTTGACCTGGCGCGCGGGCAGTTCGTAGAACTCGACTAACGCATGTCCCGCAGGGGAGGGCAGATGATGTCCGACACCGCCGATCTGAACCGCTTCACCCGCGCCGCGCCCTTCTGGCTGTCGCTGCTGATGGTGCCGCTGATCGTCATCGGGGGCACGGTGGGCGGCTGGACCGTCCTGCTCGTGCCGCTTTATGGTTTCGGCCTTTTCTCGGTGCTGGACAGGCTGCTGGGTCTGAACAGCGAGAACGCCGATCCCCAGACCGAAGAGGCCGACCTGTTCTGGTATCGCGCCGTCACGCTGATCTGGGCGCCGGTGCAGTTCCTCACCCTGTTCTGGGTGATCTGGTACACCACCCATACCGACACCCTGGGCCTGCTGGAGGTCATCATCCTGTTCTACGGCGTCGGCGCCATGACCGGCGCCATCGGCATCGTCTACGCCCATGAACTGATGCACCAGAAGAACCGCGAGGAACGCTGGCTGGGGGATATCCTGCTGTCGATGGCGCTTTATTGCCATTTCCGCAGCGAGCATCTGCTGGTCCATCACGTCGCGGTCGGCACGCCGAAGGACGCCGTCACCGCCCGCTACAACGAGAGCTTTCCGCATTTCTTCTGGCGCGTGCTGCGCGACTGCCC
This sequence comes from Oceanicola sp. S124, assembly GCF_000220565.1. GTDB lineage: Bacteria > Pseudomonadota > Alphaproteobacteria > Rhodobacterales > Rhodobacteraceae > Pseudooceanicola. Next base: position 32,816 of record NZ_AFPM01000034.1, read on the forward strand.
GCGTTCGGCCTGGAATGCCGAGGTGGCGAAGCTGAAGCGCAAGGACATGCCCGCCACCGACCCGCGCAACCCCTTCTGGCGCTACGCCGCCCTGCAGGGCGGGATGCTGCTGCTGGCGCTGATCCTCGGCGGGCTGCCGGGGCTGCTGCTGTTCCTCTACCAGGCCTTCGTCGCCGTCTGGATGCTGGAGCTGACCAATTACGTCGAGCACTACGGGCTGACGCGAAAGTACCTCGGCAACGGCAGGTTCGAGCATGTGAAGCCGCATCACAGCTGGAATGCCGCCCATACGGCGACCAACTGGCTGCTGATCAACCTTCAGCGCCACTCGGACCACCATACCAAGCCCGACCGCCGCTTCCCGCTGCTGCAGACCTACGGCAACGGCGAAGCACCGCAGCTGCCTTTCGGCTATCCGGCGATGACCATCATGGCGATGATCCCGCCGCTCTGGCGTCGCAAGATGAACCCACGCGTGCGCAACTGGCGCAAGATGTACTACCCCGAGATCACCGACTGGGCGCCCTACAAGACGGGTCGGCACGAAGGGCTTGCCGGGTAGGGGGGCGCTGCCCCCCGCCTGCGGCTCCCGCCGCAGTATTTTCAGCCATCGGATAGAGGAAAGGGCCCGCGCATCTGGCGGGCCCCTGTTCTTTCAGATTGCCGGAAATATGCCGGGGGACTCTCCGAAGTGGATGGGGGCAGAGCCCCCGCCCTTTCAGGCCGCCATGACGCGGGACAGGTGGTAATCCGTATCGCCCAGCTGGGCGTCGATCATCACCAGCCGCTTGGCGTAGTGCGAGCCGGGATACTCCCAGGTCATCGCGATGCCGCCGTGCATCTGGATCGCCTCTTCGGCCACCAGCCGACCGGCGCGGCCAATCAGGTTCTTCGCCATCGAGGCATAGCGCGCGGCCTCGGGGCCACCCAGCTCCGCCGCCGCCTTGATGGTGATCGAGCGCGCCTGCTCGATCTCGGTCAGCATGTCGACGGCGCGGTGCTGAAGCGCCTGGAACTTGCCGATGGCGACGCCGAACTGCTTGCGGGTACGCAGGTATTCGACGGTCATCTGTTGCAAGACGTCCATCGCGCCGACGGCCTCGGCACAGAGCGCGACGATGCCGGCGTTGGCCGCATCCGCCAGGGCCTCGGCGGCATCGGCCAGCAGGAGCGTGGCGGGCGTGTCTTCGAGGATCACCTCGGCAGCGCCGCCGCCGTCGATCATGCCGTAGCCGTTGACCGAGGCCGCATCGGCCGCGACCTGGAACAGCGCCACCTTGCCGTCGAGCTCTGCCGCCACCAGCAGCTGATCTGCCGCCTGGCCGCCGTAGACGACGCTCTTGCGGCCCGAGAGGGTGTAGCCGTCGCCAGCGGGCTTGGCCTGCGTTCCGATCGCATCCAGCCCGTACCAGGCGTCGATCTCCCCGGTCGCCACCGCGTATTTCTCGGCCCCCGAGAGCAGTGCGTCCTGGTCCACCCCCGCCGCCGAGAGCAGCCGGGAAGCCATAAGCGCGCCCAGCACCGGCTCGGGGCAGAGGGCGCCGCCCATGGCCTCGAAGACCACCGAGATGTCAAAGCCGCTGCCGCCGAAGCCACCCGCCTCTTCCGGGGCCAGTGCGTAGAGGGTGCCGAGCTCCGAGAGCGCTTCCCAATGCGCCTGCGAATGGTATGGGGCCTCATAGGCCGCCTTGTTGCGGGCCTCGAAGGGGTATTTCTCGCGCAGGTAGCGGGTCAGGCTGTCCGACAGCATCTGCCGGTCTTCGGTCAGATCGAAATCCATGGTCACAGCTCCAGCATGGTCTTGGTCAGGATGTTCCGCTGGATCTCGTTCGATCCGCCGAAGATCGAGGTCTTGCGGTTGTTGAAGTAGCGCGCGGCATTGTGCGCCGCATCCTCGGGCGCGGGGTCGAGGTTGGCCGAGAGCATCCCCGGGAAGGGTGCGGCAGAGGGGCCGAGCGCCCGGCGGGCGAGATCCTTCAGTTCCTGCCCGATGACCGTACCCTTGATCTTGAGGATCGAGGTCTCGGGCCCCGGAGCGCCCTGTTTCTGCGCCTTGTAGAGCATCCGCAGGTTGGTCAGCTTCATCGCCTCCAGGTCGATTTCCACCTGCGCCACGCGGGCGGCGAACAGCGGGTCCTCGATCAGCGGGCGGCCATTGCGCATCACCTTGCGGGCCAGCGCCTTGACCTCTTCCAGCGACTGCATCGAGAAGCCGACGCCGGCGATATTGGTGCGCTCATGCGTCAGCAGGAACTTGGCGATGGTCCAACCCTGGTTCTCTTTGCCGACGAGGTTTTCCGCCGGGACGCGGACATCGGTGAAGAAGACCTCGTTCACCTCGTGGCCGCCTTCGATCAGCTTGATCGGGCGCATCTCGATACCCGGCGTGGCAAGGTCGACGAGGAGGAAGCTGATGCCCTCCTGCTGCTTCACGTCCGGGTCCGTGCGGACAAGGCAGAAGATCCAGTTGGCGTGCTGGCCCAGCGTGGTCCAGGTCTTCTGGCCGTTGATCACGTAGTGATCGCCATCACGCACGGCGCGGGTCTTCAGGCTGGCAAGGTCGGAACCCGCGCCGGGTTCGGAATAGCCCTGGCACCACCAGTCCTCGCCGGACAGGATGCGCGGCAGGTAGTGGTCCTGCTGCGCCTTCGTGCCGAATTTCTGCAGCACCGGCCCCAGCATGGCGAGGCCGAAGGGCACGATCCGGGGGGCATAGGCGCGACAGGCCTCTTCCTCGAAGATATGCCTTTGCACAGGCGACCAGCCCGGACCGCCGAACTCTTCCGGCCAGGTGCTGGCCAGCCAACCCTTTGCATTCAGCAGCGCATGGTAACGATCCATGATGTCCTTGGTCAGCTCGCCGCCTGCGCGGACGGCATCGGACATCTCCTTAGGCAGGTTCTCGGCGAAGAAGGTGCGGACCTCCTCGCGGAAGGCCTGCTCTTCAGGCGTGAAACTCAGATCCATGTCTTACCCCTTGTTCAAATCGGCGAAGCTGGTGCCATCGGCAGCCATACGGCGCAGGATGTCAGGCACCTGCCAGTAGTGCGGGTCTTCCTCGGCGTAGCGCTCGATGCGGGCCACCAGTTCGGCGGCACCCAGCGTATCGGCGTAGTGCAGCGGGCCGCCGCGGAAGCGCGGGAAGCCGTAGCCGAAGAGGAAGACCATATCGACGTCGAGCGGCCGCTTGGCGGTGCCGTCTTCGACCACGCGGGCGGCCTCGGAGATCATCGCGGTCATGTAGCGCTCGACGATCTCGTCATCGGTGAATGTTTTCGGCGTGATGCCCTGCTCGGCGCGCACCTCGTCGATGATCGTGGCGACCTCGGGGTTGGGCACCGGGGCGCCCCCCTCGTAGAGGTAGTAGCCCTTGCCCGCCTTGCGCCCGAACCAGCCATTTTCGCAAATGCGATCGGGGATCTGGCCGGCGTAGCGCTCGGCGGGATCGCGGGTTGCGGCCTTGCGCTTGCGGGTCATCCAGCCGATGTCGAGCCCGGCCAGATCGCCGACCTTGTGCGGGCCCATGGCAAAGCCGAAACCCTCGAGTGCCGCGTCCACCTGCGCCGGGCTCGCGCCATCCAGCACCAGGTAGCCAGAGCACAGGGCGTAATGCGCCAGGATGCGGTTGCCGATGAAGCCGTCGCAGACCTGGGCCAACACGCCGACCTTCTTCAGGCGCTTCGCAAGGGCAAAGCCCGTGGCCAGAACATCCGGGGCCGTCTGTTCGCCCTGCACGATCTCGAGCAGGCGCATCACATGGGCCGGGCTGAAGAAGTGCAGCCCCAGCACATCGCCGGGCCGAGAGGTGCAAGAGGCGATCTCGTTCACATCCAGGTAGGAGGTGTTGGAGGCCAGAACCGCGCCCGGTTTGCAGATCGCATCAAGCTTGCCGAAGATCTCACGCTTGACGCCCATGTCCTCGAAGACCGCCTCGATCACCAGGTCGACATCCGCCAGCGCGTCGAGTTGCAGCGCCGGGGTCAGCGAGGTCAGCGCGGCGTCCTTCTTCGCCGCACTCATCTTGCCGCGCGACACCGCGCCTTCGAGGTTCTTCGTGATCGTGGCAACGCCGCGATCCAGCCCCTCCTGCGCCACTTCGACCAGCGTCACCGGCAGACCGGCCAACAGGCAGGCGGTGGCGATGCCCGATCCCATGGTGCCGCCGCCGATCACGCCGACGGACTGGATGTCACGGGTTTCGCCCTTGGCCTCGGGGATGCTGGAGACAGCGCGTTCACCGAAGAAGGCGTGGATCAGACCGGCGCGTTGCGGGGTCTCCATGCAGTCGAGGAAGCACTGGCGTTCGACCTTCAGGCCCTCGGCAATCGGCTGGTCCGCCGCCGCGATGGCGTCGATGCACTTCAGCGGGTTGACCAGGTGCGGAGACTTTTTCTGCGTTGCGGCGCGAATGCCGTCCAGCGCCGTATGGTCGATCTCGATGGTGATCTCGGAAGTGCGGCGCGTCGGCAGGGTGCCCGCCACGACCTCCTGCGCCATGGCCAGCGCCACGTCACGGGGCGCGCCTTCGACCACCCGGTCGATGGCCCCCGCGGCCTGGGCCTCTTCGACCGAGACCTGGCGTCCCGACAGGGACATGTCGAGCGCGAAGTCCACCCCCGCAAGTCGCGGCAGGCGTTGCGTGCCACCGGCACCGGGCAGCAGGCCGATCAGCACTTCCGGCAGGCCAACCTTCGATCCGGCGATGGCAACGCGGGCGTGGGCCGCCAGGCCCAACTCGAAGCCGCCGCCAAGCGCGGTGCCATGCATCACGGCGACCACGGGGATCTGGGAGGCTTCGAGGATATTGTAGACCTCGGGCAGCACCGGCTCTTTCGAGGGCTTGCCGAACTCGCGGATATCGGCGCCCGCCATGAAGGTGCGCCCGGCGCACCAGATGGCGATGGCCTTGACGGCCGCCTCTGCGTTCAGCGCCTCGATGGCCCCGACCAGCCCGACGCGTACCGCGTGACCGCTGGCATTCACCGGCGGATTGTCGATGCAGACCAGCGCCACATCGCCCACGACCTCGGTCGAGACGACCTCTCCCACAACGCCATCCGGCATGGATTCCTCCCTTGCTGCGGACGCAGGGCGCCCGTTCGGACCAGAGGGTATGCCCTCGGGCCGGGAGGGTCAAGAATGCAGAATTTGTTTTCGCAATGCGAAATGACCCTAGGAGATAATCTCGAACTTCGTCACATCCACCATGCCACGGTCGGTGATCTTCAGGGCCGGGATGACCGGCAGGGCAAGAAAGGCGAGCTGCAGGAAGGGCTCTTCCAGCGTCACGCCCAACCCCTTGGCGGCGGCGCGCAGGTCCACCAGCGCATCCCGGACCCGCTCGAAGGGCTGAAGGCTCATCAGACCGGCGACGGGCAGGGCCAGCTCGGCCAGCACGCGGCCGCCCTCGACCACGACGAAACCGCCCTCGATCTCTCCCAGCCGGGTCGCGGCAAGGGCCATGTCGTCGTAATCCACGCCGACGCAGGCGATGTTGTGGTGATCATGGCAGACGGTCGAGGCGATGGCCCCGCGCTGCAACCCGAAGCCCTTGACGAAGCCGGTGGCGATATTGCCGTTGCGCCCATGCCGCTCGACCACGGCGATCTTGACCAGATCGCGGGAGGGGTCGGGGCGCTTGTCGCCGTTGTCGATCGGGATCACCTCGTGCAGGTGCTGCGTGATGATCTTGCCTTCCATGATGCCGATCACGTCGGTCTCTTCGCGGTTGGCTGAGCTGCGGAAACTGGCGCCCGTCACCACCGGCGCCTTGACCGAGTTGCGGCCCACGGGCTCGATGACCTCGCGCGCGGCGAAGGCCGCGTCGCCGACGACGACACCACCCGCCAGCACCATCTCGGCCTGGCAGGTTGCGGGATCGTCGATCACCACGATATCTGCGCGCTTGCCGGGGGCGATCTGGCCGCGATCCTTCAGCCCGAAGGCCTCGGCGGCAGACAGCGAGGCGGCGCGGTAGACCGCCAGCGGCGGGCAGCCCATGCGGATCAGCTCGCGGATCATGAAATCCAGGTGCCCGTGCTCGCCGATGTCCAGCGGGTTCCGGTCGTCGGTGCAGAGGCACATGTAGGCCGAGGTGATGTCGTTGAGCAGCGGCTGCAGCGCCACCATGTCCTTGGAGACCGAGCCCTCGCGGATCAGCACCCGCATCCCCTTCTGCAGCTTCTCGCGCGCCTCTTCGGCGGTGGTCGCCTCGTGCTCGGTGCGGATGCCGGCAGAGACATAGGCGTTCAGGTCGCGCCCCAGAAGCTGCGGGCAGTGGCCGTCGATATGGGCGCCGCGGAACAGCTCGAGTTTCTCGAGGCAGCCGGGGTCGCGGAAGATCACGCCGGGGTAGTTCATGAACTCGGCCAGCCCGGTCACCTGCGGATGGTCGCGCAGGGGGGCAAGGTCGGCGGCGCTGATTTCAGCGCCTGCGGTCTCCATGTGGCTGGAGGGGACGCAGGACGACAGGTTCACCCGAATATCCATCAGGGTGCGGCTGGCGCAGGCCAGGAAGTACTCGATCCCCGGCACGCCGATCACGTTGGCGATCTCGTGCGGGTCGCAAATGGCGGTGGTGATACCGCGGGGGCCCACGCAGCGGTCGAACTCGTAGGGGGTGACCATCGAGCTTTCGATATGCAGGTGGGTGTCGATGAAGCCCGGCACCAGCAGCTTGCCCGTGACGTCGATGACCCGAGTGCCCTCGTAGTCGGCGCCGATGCCGACGATCCACTTGCCGCGAATGGCCACATCGCCGGGGATCTCGAGGCCCGTCACCATGTCCCAGACACGCCCGCCACGCAGGACGATATCGGCGGGGGCATCGCCGCGTCCGGCGGCAATCAGGTCGGACAGGCTGGGCTGGGTCATCGGGCACCTCTTTCGCTTTGCCCCAGAAGGCCCGATCCCCTGCCGCTTGTCCAGCGACGCCGCCCCGGCTACCGTCCGCCAAACCAGACACAGCCCGCCCCAACAGGAGCCCCCAATGCCTCTCTTCGATCTGCCCGCCGTGCCCGACATCCCCGTCGCCGGTGAAACCGAAGGCTACCCGGTCCGCCGGATCTTCTGCGTTGGACGCAACTATGCCGCCCATGCCGCCGAGATGGGCGACGAAGCCCCGGCGGTGCCCTTCTACTTCACCAAGGCTCCGGCCCACCTGATCCTCTCGGGCGCGACGGTGCCCTACCCCTCGGGCACCGGCGACTACCACCACGAGATCGAGCTGGTCGTCGCCCTCGGCGCGCCGCTGTTCAAGGCCACTCCCGATCAAACCATGGCTGCCGTCTACGGCTATGCCACCGGCCTCGACATGACCCGCCGCGACCTGCAGGCGGTGGCCAAGGATGGCGGCCTGCCCTGGGATATCGCCAAGGACGTCGAGAACGCCGCCGTGGTCGGCCCGATGACCAGGGCCGCCGACTTCGGCCCGCTTGCGGCGCAGCGGATCAGCCTCTCGGTCGATGGCAGGACACGGCAGGCTTCGACCATCGACAAGATGGTCCACCCGGTGCCGAAACTGCTGGCGCACCTGTCGGGCTTTTACCACCTGCAACCGGGCGACCTGATCTTCACCGGCACCCCCGAGGGCATCGGCGCCGTCACCGCCGGCGCCACCCTGCGCGGCGAGGTTGAGGGGCTGGCCCCGGTCGAACTGACCCTGACCGAAGCCGAGTGATCGCGCGCGCCGGGGCTGACGCTCCGGCAGCTCCCCGAACTGACGCGAATGGGCGCCATGCGCAGGTGCATGGCGCCCGTTCAGGCCCGAACTGCCCATTGATTCGGCAACAAATCGCTCAATCTCAGGTAGCATGGGCGCAGGACCGCCGTTTCGCGCCGAGTGCATCCTTGGTCTTGATTGCTGCGCTGCGGCGGCTCGGCTAGGCTTCGGGGATGAGTAAACGGTCCCGTCTTTCCCCAGATGACTGGCTTCGCGCCGGTCTGGACGCCCTCTCAGCCTCCGGTCCCGAGGCTCTGAAGGCCGAAGCCCTTGCCCGTAATCTCGAGACCACCAAGGGCTCGTTCTACTGGCATTTCCCCGATGTTCCCGCCTACCGCAAGGCGCTGCTCCAGTTCTGGGGCAGCGAGGCCGCAAACCTTGAAGAGACCCCTGACGACCGGCAGGCCGCGGTCAGTCGCCTGCATGAGATCGTCCGCAACGGTTTCGGCGAAGACCGCGCGGCCGAGGGCGCAATGCGGGCCTGGGCCCGTACGGATGCCGCCGCCGCCGAGACCATGGCCGAGATCGACGCCGCCCGACTGGCCCAGTTGCAAGAGCTGCTGGTGAAGATCGGCGTGACCAATCCCGCCATCGCTCGGCTGCTCTATGCCGCGCAGATCGGCATGGGGCAGATCAGCGACGATGACCAGACCGAGGGCCCCGCGGCGCTCGATACGCTGGTCGATCTGGTGCTGGCCCTCCGCTAGGCGCCAGCCGCCACCGGCGCCGGGTGTTCACTCCGGCGCCACCGCCACCCGCTTGCCGATCAACCGCACCAGCCGCGCCCGCGCATCGGGTAGCGGCCTGGTGCCCAGATCGGGCGCCAGGTGGTTCTCGAGGAAATGCCCGGTGACCCGCAGCGCCTCGAAGACCTCGGCATCGGGGGCCTCGCCCTCGCCGCGCAGCACCGGCGGCAGCGGCAGCAGCCGGTCGGCATACTCCCCCGCCCCCGCCACCGTCACCGCCCGTCCCGTGCGCGGAGAGACATAGGCCAGCCCCTCGGTCGCGCCGGTCACCGCGCAGGCACTCAGGTCGAGGCCGAAGCCCGTATCCTCCAGCAGTGCCTGTTCCCACCTCAGGTAGGCCAGCGGCCAGACCTCGCCCTGCTCCAGCAGGTCCAGAAGCTGTTCGGTCTGCCGATAGAGACGGGGATGGGCCTCGCGCTCGGGCAGGCTGAAGCTGAGCAGGGCACAGACCGCGCCCAGCCCGGCCAGGGCCAGCCGGTCGCCAAGGCTGGCCGCGGCGCGCGAGCGGATCGGCTCGACGGTGAAATTGCCCAGGTGATCCTCGAGCCGCGCGCGCCAGCTGATGTCAAGCTGCGCCCCCGGCTGCAGCACCGGCGCCAGCCGGCGCGAGGCCCCGCCACGCACGAGTCCGGCATGGCGGCCCCGCGCCGGGGTGAAGACCTCGGCGATGACCGCGCTTTCGCCGTGCGGACGTACCGCCAGCAGGATTCCCTCGTCGCGCCATTCCATGCCGATGCATCATCACCGGGCTTGCGACGGGGGACAAGATGGCGCAGCTTCCGCCCATGGATTTTCGCAGCAACGCCCTCTCGTCGCCTGCCAGGGCCACCGCCCGCCTGATCGCCCTTCTGGCCTGCGCGGCTCTTGTCGCACAGGTGCTGGCGACCATGGCCGCGAACCCGGATGACAGCCTTGGACAGGTGCTCTGGAACCGGGCGCGCTACTTCACCAACCTGACCGCGATGCTCAGCCTGCTGACCTTCCTCGGCATGGGCATGACCGGCAGCGGCGTGCATCGGCTGTGGATCGGAGGGCTGACCCTCTGGCAGGCCATGACCGGGGTGATCTATCACGCCCTGCTGGCGCGCCCCCTGACCGGCATCGACTTCTGGGCCAGCCATGGGCTGCACACGGCGCTGCCGGTCTCGGTCTTCCTGTGGTGGGCCTGCTTCGGGCGCAAGACACCGCTGCGCATGGGCGCGGCCATCGCCTGGCTGTGCTGGCCGGCGCTCTACATCGGCTACGCGCTGGCGCGGGGCAATGCGGATGGCAAGTACCCCTATTTCTTCCTCGATCCCGCACAGGTTCGTTGGGACGGAGTCGCGGTCTGGTCCGGCATCATCGGCCTGACCTTCTTCGCCGGCGGGCTGGTGCTGATCTTCCTGGCGCGGCTGATCCGGCGCTGAGCCTTCGTCGTCAGTCGGACAGGCCCGGCTCGTCCAGCAGGTGACGGCCCTGGCGGTCCTCGACCTCGACCACCCAGAGATCCGGGTCGTAACCCTGCTGACGGCGGGCGGCCGCGTCCACCTCGGCCTCGTCGCCCTCGGCCAGCACCATCCAGCGGCGGTCGCCGGTCATCAGGTCGAAGCGGCGTTCATAGAGCGCCCCCTGGCCGTCGAGCGTGTTCATCTTGATCAGCACGGCGCCGGCAGTGTCATCGCCATGGGCGGTGACGAAGGCCGGGATATCGTAGAGCCGCAGCCGGGTCAGGTAGGCATCGATCCAGAAACGGGTGGTCAGGCGCATCTGCGGCTCCTCGGGTTCGCTGCCCCGTGACGGGGCCAGGTGGTCACGATTACCGGAAAATCCCGCGAAAACGATGCCTTTCTTTCGCCGAAGTCAGGCCCTAGCCTGACCGCGCCAAGACCTGTCCAGACCCGCGACGGAGCCCCCATGCCCCTGCCCGCCCTCTTCCTGATCGCCCTCGGCATCGCGGCCAGCGCCGCTTTCTTTACCGGCATGGTGCCGGGCCTGAAGGGCGCCGGGCTGAACGTCGCGGGCGCGCTGCTGCTGATCCTCGGGGTGCTCTGGTCCGGCATGGCGCGCCGCAAACGGGCCCGCCAGCGCCAGGACTAGAGCCGACTCAGCGGTTGCCGTCCTTGAAATCCAGGCCCATCTCGGAATAGCGCTCAGCCTCTTCCAGCCAGTTCTCGCGCAGCTTGACCTGCAGGAACAGGTGCACCTTGCGGCCGAGGAACTCTTCCAGCTCTTCGCGGGCGGCCTTCGAGATCGCCTTGATCGTCTCGCCCTTCTTGCCGAGGATGATGCCCTTGTGGCCGTCGCGGGCGACGTAGATCATCTGGTCGATGCGGGCCGAGCCGTCTTCGCGTTCGGTCCAGTGCTCGGTCTCGACGGTCAGCTGGTAGGGCAGTTCCTGGTGCAGGCGCAGGGTCAGCTTCTCGCGGGTGATCTCGGCGGCGATCATGCGCATCGGCAGGTCGGCGATCTGGTCCTCGGGGTAAAGCCAGGGGCTTTCCGGCATCTCGCCCGCCAGCCATTCGCGCAGGTCCTGCACGCCGTGGCCCTTCTCGGCCGAGATCATGAAGGTGCGCTCGAAGGCGTAGCGTTCGTTCATCTCGCTGGTCAGCGCCAGCAGCACGCGGGCTTCGACCCGGTCGATCTTGTTGATCGCCAGCGCCACGCGGCGGCCCTTGGGCAGTTCGGCCAGGCCTTCCAGGATCTTGCCGACGCCATCGGTGATGCCGCGATGCGCCTCGATCAGCAGGACGATCACGTCGGCATCGGCCGCCCCGCCCCAGGCGGCGGCGACCATGGCGCGATCCAGCCGCCGGCGCGGCTTGAACAGGCCGGGGGTGTCGACCAGCACGATCTGGCTGTCGCCCTCGATTGCCACGCCCCGGATCCGTGCCCGCGTCGTCTGCACCTTGTGCGTCACGATCGAGACCTTGGCCCCGACGATCCGGTTGGTCAGGGTGGACTTGCCCGCATTGGGTTCCCCGATCAGGGCGACGAAACCGGCCTTGGTGTTCATGTTCTGCATCCTTGAAGCGAAGTGCGCTCTCTACGGCCTTTTACCGCAGCGCGCCAGCCCTGTCTTTACTGGCTTTTGGCCGCAACCCTGCCCGAGCGGATCAGCGTGTAGCTGCCCGAGACGACGACCAGCGCCCCGCCTGCGAGGGTCCAGAGGTCGGGCCGCTCGCCGAAGAAGAGATAGGCCAGCACCAGCGCCGCCAGCAGCCGCGAATAGCGGAAGGGCGCCACCACCGAGACCTCGCCCGAGCGCATGGCGACGGTCAGCGCCGCATAGCCCGAGACGCCGATCACGCCCAGCATCAGCAGCCGCAGGGCCTCGTCCGGGTGCGGCAGGCGGGGCGGGACGCTGTCGAAGCCCATGAAGATCACCCCGGCGACGAAGACCACCAGGAACCCCAGCGTGCCGAGCTGCCAGCCCGAGACGGTCGGCGGCGCCATCCGGGTGGCCAGGTCGCGGCCCGCGAAGCCTATCATTCCCAGCAGGGCGAAGATCGAGGCCGGCTCGAAGGCGGCGGGGGTTGGCTTGATGATCAGCAGCACCCCGAGGAAGCCGACGGCCATGGCCGTCCAGCGTCGCGGGCCGACCTTCTCGCCCAGCAGGATCGCGGCGCCGAAGGTCACCACCAGCGGCGCGGCCTGCAGGATCGCCGAGGTCGAGCTGAGCGGCGTGAAGGCCAGGGCTAGGGCGAAGAACAGCCGGCCGACCAGCTCGATCGCCGAGCGGATCAGCAGCCGCGGCCGCAGGGCCTCGCGGGTCAGCGGCGCCTCACCCCGCGCGATGCAGAGCCCGGCGAAAAGCGTCGCGCCGGTCAGCCCGAAGAGCAGCGTGGTGAAGCCCGGCGGCAGGTCCCGGGCCAGGCCCTTGAAGATCGCATCCTCGATGGCGAAGGCCAGCATGCCCAGCACCATGAACAGGCTGCCCCTGAGATTGCCGCTCATTCGCTGTCGCTCATGCCTTGGCACTGATCACTTGCCAGCCTCGAGACGCTCGAGCAGCGCGGCGGCGGCGGCCTGTTCGGCGGCGCGTTTCGAGGCGGCGGTGGCGCTGGCCTCTTCGCCGGATTTCAGCCGGGCCGAGATCGTGAAGACCGGCGCGTGATCCGGCCCAGTGCGGTCGGTCTCGACATAGGCGGGGGGCGGCATCCGACGGGCCTGAGCCCATTCCTGCAGCGCGGTCTTGGCATCGCGGGCGTCGTCCTCGACCTCGGCGATGCGTTTGCCCCAGAGCCGCAGGATCATCGCCTGCGCCGCGTCGAAACCGGCGTCCATGTAGACGGCGGCGATCACTGCCTCCATCGCGTCGCCCAGCAGGGCCTGCTTGCGGCGCCCGCCCGACATCTGCTCGGACCGGCCCAGCTTCAGCACCTCGCCCAGCTCGATCTCGCGGGCGATGTCGGCGCAGGTCTCCTTGCGCACGAGGGCGTTGAAGCGCGGCGCAAGCTGGCCTTCGCTGGCACCCCGGTCCTCTTTCAGCAGCGCCCCGGCCATGACCAGCCCCAGCACGCGGTCTCCGAGGAACTCGAGCCGCTGGTTGTCGGGCCGGGTCGGCGAGGAGACCGAGGAATGGGTCACGGCGCGCTGCAGCAGCTCGGGCCGGGCGAATTCATGGCCCAGCCGGTCCTGAAAGGCCTTCATCTCTGCGGAAATCTTCATCGGCGCCTCGGGTCTGCAATGCCGTCCTAGAAAGCGCAAAGCCGCGGCAGGTGCAAGGGCACCCTCCGCGGCTGGCAATTTGCTTCCGATCCGGGGATCAGGAGATCTTTTCGAGGAAGCGGTCCTTGCGCCACTGCCAGAAGTACAGCAGCGACCGTCCGCCGGACGAGAAGACGACCCGGTCGGCGCGACCGATGATGTTCTCGTAGGGGACGAAGCCGACGCCGTCGCGCGAGCGCGGGAAGCGCGAGTCGGTCGAGTTGTCGCGGTTGTCACCCATCATGAAATACTCGCCCTCGGGCACCTCGAAGACGCCGGTGTCATCCGCCGAAGGGGAATAGCCGACGTTCAGCACGTCATGGCTGACGCCATTCGGCAGGGTCTCGGTGTAGCGCTCCTTCAGGCATTCGCCGCCCAGCCCGACGGGGGCGTTGAAGCAGCGCGGCGGACGGCCCTGCGGGCCCTGCGGCTCGTAGGTCTCGACGAACATGCCGGCCTCTTCCATCTTCACGGCCTCACCGTTGATGTGCAGCACCGAGTCGATCATCTGGATCTTGTCGCCGGGCAGGCCGATGACGCGCTTGATGTAGTCCTCGCCGGTCGCCGGATGGCGGAACACCACCACGTCGCCGCGCTCGGGCTCGGAGCCGAGCACCCGGGTGTTGTCGCCGTCGAGGAAGAAGCAGATGTCGCGGGCGTCGAGGTCGACCCCGATCCGCTGGATGCGGATGTTCGGGCAGGAGGCGTAGGAATAGCCGTAGGACATCTTGTTGACGAAGAGGAAGTCTCCGACCAGCAGGGTGTCCTTCATCGAGCCCGAGGGGATCCAGAAGGGCTGGAAGAAGAGGCTGCGGAAGACCCCCGCAATGATCAGCGCCCAGAAGACCGTCTTGATGGTTTCCCAGATGAAACTGCTTTCGCCGCTGCTGCTACGCGCCATGACCACCCGGTCCTTCTGCTGTTTCGCCCCTGCCCCATCCCCGGGGACAGCCTTGGCTTCATGCGGGGGCGACGGGATCAAGTCAACAGAGCGGCGGGGTTTTCCGCCGGGCAGTCTCGGGAACGTGTTGCAATGGGCTCAGGCTCGGTCGGAGGGCGCTCGACGAGGGCGGTCCGGGGAGGGCGGTCCGTGGCCCCCCTCCGCTTCGCGGAGTCCCCCGCAGTATTTTCAGCCATCGGATAGATGGAAGGACCTCTTGCATCTATCCGACGGCCCAGGGCTCCGCCCGTTCGAGGCTGAAACGCTTCCCCGGAGCGTTTCCGGGACGCCGCTCACACTGCCGCCGGAGGCATCCGACAACTCAGCACGCCTAGCCCGTGACCGGGCGCGCCTCGATCA
>NZ_AFPM01000033.1 GCF_000220565.1 Oceanicola sp. S124
ATCAGCAGCCGGGCTGCCGGCTCGCCCAAGCCTTTGTCAGCGGGGATCATGCCCTTGTGCGCCGCGGGCAGCTTGCCCTGGGCCACCCACTGCCAGGAAGGTACCCGCATGGCATAGGCTGTACCATGGGCAGCCCCTGCTTCAGCGAGATCATGGCCGCCCACGGGCTGGAGGTGACCTTCGGCAGCATCGGGCGCGGTCCCGGCGCCAATGCGCCGAAGGGTCTCTCCCCCGGGGTGCGCCCGGGCGAGGTGGTGACCCCGGCCGGCGGCTCGGGCCCTGGCTAGACGACGCTGGGCCGCACAAGCCCGCACCTCGCACGCCAGGACAGCGCGTGGCCCAGCAGGACGATTGAGCAACGTCAACCACCTGACGGGATGCGCAGGGGGCACGGTGAGCGGATCATTTCCTAGTCGCGACAGTATGGAAGCAAAAACCTGCGCAAATGCTCCCTCGCCCGCGCAAGGCGATGTGAGCCCGGCGTGAACCCGACTACGAGCGACCCAATGAGGAAAACAGCGCGGGCAAACCCGCGTCACAGGACGAGAGCAGGAGCACATTCCCGTGCCGACACATCAGACAGACGGTCGAAGCAGAGGCGCTTCGGTCGCGGCGCGGCCCTTCCAGGTGCGTGGCCGGTTCATCACCGCGATCGCGCTGCGGCTTGAGACAGAGAGCCTGGACGAAGACTTCTACGCGCTGCTGGACGAACAGCTGCGCAGCGCCCCCCAACTTCTGCTGGATGCGCCGCTGTTGCTGGATCTGGGCAAGGTGCCCGACCTGGTGGATGCGCGGCAGGTCCGCGTGCTGCTGGAAGAGCTGCGGTCGCGCAACCTGCATGTCTTCGGCGTCGAGAATGCCAGCGATCCGCAGCGCCGCCTCGCCGAGGGCCTGGGCCTGATCCCGGTGCTGATCGGGCGCGACGCTCCGGTCGAGAAGGCCGGCCAGGATCGGCGCCGCAAGATCGACAAGCTGCTGCCGCCCGACAACATGCTGGTGACCGAGCCGGTGCGCTCGGGCCAGGTGGTGGTCGCGGAACGGGGTGATCTGACGGTGATCGGATCGGTGTCCTCGGGGGCCGAGCTGGTGGCCTCGGGCAACATCCATGTCTACGGCACCCTGCGCGGGCGGGCCTTCGCCGGTGTCTACGGAGACGAGACGGCGCGGATCTTCTGCCAGCGCCAGGAGGCCGAGCTGCTGGCGATCGCGGGGATCTACCGGACCAGCGAGAGCATCGGCGACGAGATGCGCGACAGGTGCCTGCAGGTATTCCTGAAAGATGACGGTTTGAAACTGGAGGCGGTCACATGACGACGCAAATCAAGGAGGCGCCCCCCCTGGGCAAGATCATCGTGATCACCTCGGGCAAGGGTGGGGTCGGCAAGACGACCTCGGCGGCGGCGATCTCTGCCGGACTGGCGAAGCTGGGCCACAAGACGGTCGTCATCGACTTCGACGTGGGCCTGCGCAACCTCGACATGATCATGGGCTGCGAACGCCGGGTGGTCTTCGACTTCATCAACGTCATTCAGGGCGATGCGAAGCTGAAGCAGGCGCTGATCAAGGACAAGCGCCTGGACAACCTGTCGATTCTCCCGACCTCGCAGACCCGCGACAAGGACGCGCTGACCAAGGAGGGTGTCGAAGCCGTCCTGGAAGAGCTGAAACAGGATTTCGACTACATCATCTGCGACAGCCCGGCGGGGATCGAGCGCGGCGCGCAGCTGGCGATGTACTTCGCCGACGAGGCGGTGGTGGTGACCAACCCCGAAGTCTCCTCGGTGCGCGACAGCGACCGGGTACTGGGCCTGCTGGCCAGCAAGACCCGGCGGGCGGAAAGCGGCTCGGACGAGCCGGTGAAGGCGCAGATCCTGCTGACCCGCCACGACCAGGGGCGGATCGACCGGGGCGAGATGATGACGGTGGAAGACGTGCTGGAGATCCTGGCCGCGCCCCTGCTGGGGATCATCCCCGAAAGCCAGGCGGTGCTGCGGGCCTCGAACGTCGGCACGCCGGTCATCCTCGACGAGCCCTCCAGCGCCAGCCGCGCCTACGAGGATGCGGTGGCCCGCCTGACGGGCGCCGAGGTGGAAATGCGCGTCGGCGAAGATCGCAAACCCGGCCTGTTCCAGCGGCTGTTCGGACGGTCGACATGAGCCTGTTCGGATTTGCCTTCAAGCCCCGCCGAGCCAAGTCCGCCAAGACCGCAAAGGACCGGCTGCAGCTGCTGCTCGCACATGAACGTGCCAGCGGCGGCCCCGATGCCGACTTCCTGCCGCAACTTCAGGCCGACCTGCTGGCCGTGATCCGCAAGTACGTCACGGTCGGCGACGATGATGTCGAGGTGAAGATCCAGCGCGAAGACGAGGTCTCGAGCCTCGAGATCAACATCGAGATGCCCGCCCGGACGAAGGACGACGCGACGGAAGAGGCCAAGCCGAAGCCGAAGCGATCCGAAAAAGCCTAGGGCAGAGCTTGTCTGGCAGGCCGAACGGGTCTGCCATCTGCTGAAGCCTTCGAAGGCCTACGTGCGGCGACGTTTTCCCTGCCCCCGCGCGACACCTCGGCGGGAGGGTGCCAGATGGCCCGGACAGGGCTACTGTGCTGTCCCTCCCCGCCCACGCGTCACCTTCCATGCAGCGCCTCCCACCGGGACGCGCCCGTCCCGGGATCGTCATCCTGCGCCGCCACAGAGGCCCCCGGGTGCGGCGCTGGCACCGGCCAGGATCAGGACGCGAGAACCATCGGCGGCCCGCCCTCAGCCGTCATCATCCGTCACGTCAAACAGCTCTTCCGGCGAGATCCCGCGCTTCTCAGCGCTGGCACGCACGGCCTCCTGCAGCGAGGTGCTGCGTTCCAGAAGACCGCGGAAGCGCGCCTCGTCCAGTTCCAGAAGGGTCGAGGGAGCAATCGCGCGCACCTCGGACCTCAGCCGCTTCTTCAGCAGGATCGACATCTGGCCGAACATCTCACCGCGCCCCAGGCGCCAGGTCTGGCCGGCGGTCTCGACCTCGACGGCCCCCGACGCAATGAAGAAGACGCACTTCGCGGCGCCATCCCTGCGGATGATGACATCACCGGCATTGGCATAGCGCGACCGGAGAACCCGGCTCAGCCGTTTCAGATCACGCTCGTTCAGGCCATCGAAAAGGGGCAGCTGACGCACCAGTTCGACCCGCTGCAGCGTGATGTCGAGGTGGGGCCGTTCCTCGGCGGCCGCGCGGCGCAGGTCGAGATCCGCCGACAGCTTGGTGTAGACCTCCGCACCGATCAGCCCATCCTCGCGGATGGTCACGTACTCGCGCTCTTCAAGGCGCAGGGCCGTCCGGCGGATGAAGCGCCGTTCAAGTTCCTCCGCATAGCCGGGGTACTGCAGGCGCAGGCCATCCAGCGCGGTTTCGACCATCTCGATCCGGCGCAGCAGAAGGCCGGAGAGCAGGTCACTGACGCGCTTGCCGTGGATGCGGCGAATGCGCCCGGTTATGAAGCCGTCCAGATCGCGCAGGACCAGCCGCTGCGACAGGAGCAGTTCGAAATGCGCCGCCGTCAGGTTGGCCAGCGGCCGCGACAGGCGGAACCGCACGTTGAGGAAGCCGGCAATGCGGAAGGCCCGGCCATAGGCCACGTTTCGGCGCGCCGCGCGATTGTAGCCGTTGCGCCCGTCCGAGCGCGCGCCCTCGATCAGGCGGTCCGCATCTGACAGCACCCGTTCGGCCATCCGGGCCGAGATCGTCCGCTCTCTGACCCTTGCAAGGATCGTGTCGCGTTCATGACCGGCCAGCGCGATCAGGCCGAGGGTGATCCGGTCACGGTCCAGGATATCGGCGCTTTCCTCGGCCGTGCGGACGGCATCATCCAGCCTCTCGCCGAACCGCTTGGCTTCCGAGCGGACGGTCTCGCGACCCAGTTCGTAGTTTTCGGTGGTCCGCGCCAGATCCTCGCGGACCTGCTGCAGGGCGACGGCGACCACCTGTCGCGACAGCGCCTCGTCGATCGGTGACAGGCGATCCAGCCCCAGCTTGCCGATGATCCAGCGCAGCGTCGTCCCCTGGAAGATCAGGGTGAACAGCGTGAAGCCGGTGGCCAGGATCCCGACCACGCGCTGCACGTCGTCGGGCACGCGGTAGCTCTCGGTCACCGCAAGGGCCAGGGCCAGGGTCACCGCCCCGCGCAGCCCGCCCCAGAGGATCGCGACCCGGTAGGGTTGTTCGACCCTGGGCGACAGCTTCACCGCGGTCAGCAGGGGCAGGAGGACGAAGAGGATAAGCGCCCGCGCGGCAATGGCCGCCAGGATGACCACGCCGACCTGCATGACGTCCTCGGCCCGGACCTCTTCCAGAAGCCGGGGCACCAGCAGCGCCGCCAGGATGAAGATCAGGGCGCCGGCCCAGTGCGCCAGCACGTCCCAGAGTTCTCTCAGGTTGGTCCAGGCCTGTGGCGGCACGCGCCCCGGGCCCGCCAGGTTCAGCGTCAGCCCGCCGGCCACCACGGCGATGACCCCCGAGGCCCCGACCAGCTGCTCGGCGCCGATATAGGCAAGGTAGGGCAAGGCCACCGAGATGGAGATCTGCGCAAGCTCGTGACGACCGAACATCCCCATGATCCCGAGCGCGATCCGTGCGGCCAGCCAGCCGGTCGCCGCGCCGCCGGCGATCAGGAAGGGAAAGCGCGCCAGGGCGTCGCCCAGCTTGGGGTCCGGCACCCCCAGCATGACAAAGCCCATGAAAAGCCCGAACAATGCGATTGCGGCGGCGTCGTTCAGCAGGCTTTCGCCCTCGATGATCCGCGACAGGCGGCGTGGTGCCGAGATCGAGCGGAAGATCGAGACCACGGCAGAAGGGTCGGTGGTCGAGATGATCGCGCCGATCAGCAGACAGGCCGCAAGCGGCAGCGTGCTGACCCAGGACAGCGCATAGCCCACCGAAAGCGTGGCCGCGACCACAGCCACCACGGCCAGCATCAGGATCGGCACCCAGTCGTCGAGCATCCTGCGCAGGTCCATCCCCAGCGTCGCCTGGAACAGCAGCGTCGGCAGGAAGACGTAAATGAACACGTTCGACCGGATCGGCAGTCCCAGGATCGCCTCGGCCACGGGGTTGAGCGCATCTGTCAGCTGCGTCCGCAGGAAGAAGGTCGCCCCGACACCGATCAGGATGCCGAGGGTTGCCAGGATCACGCTGAACGGCAGGCGCATGCGCGCCGCCAACGGCTCTGCGCATCCGATGACAAGAAACAGCGATGAAATGACAGTGGTGATCAGAACGATGTCCATAGGATGCAGATAGCAGATGCATCGGCGGGGGCATCGGGAAAATGCTGTTTCCGGGCCAAGATGACGGTCATGTCAACTCGGTTCCTGCGAGCCGGACGCGCCGGGTCGCAGTCCTCGCGCATGGCAGGGGCCGATGGTCAGCCTTGCTCCCGCGACCAGGCCACCGGACCTGGCAACGCGCCCTGCGCCCCGGTCCGGTCGGGCCCGCGCCGTAAGGAAAAATGCCGCGATTTGCGCCCCCCCCCGGCGGTCCCGGGGGCGCATGGCCACCCTCTCGTCTCGCCTGCCAGACCGGGGTGAGGCTGTGGGTACCCTTCATGACAGGCCTGCAACAGGTCCTCAACCAGACGCCCCGCATGGGCGAGACCATATGTGCTTGGGGGCCCAAGGGGCGCGCTCTCGGCTATCGAAGCGCGCAAGAGGCTGTCATGGCCGCCAGGAGGCAGATCGGGGCCGAAGAATAAGACCTGCATGGGCTGCGCTAATCGGCCGCCGCCGAACTCGGCGCTCCGCGCCTTGATGACGACTACATCATGGCCGTGACGGGTCACTCTTCCAAGGAGATGGTCGCCAAGTACGCCGGCCCCGCTCGCCTGCAGGCTCGTGCGAAACTTGCCCAGTCGTAAAGGCGACAGGACTGAGTCACACGCCTCTCTCGCCACTGAACGGAACGTGACCAAAACCGGAATGTTGAGAGCGATGTCGAGAACAAAAAAGCCAGAACTGGCTAAGTATTGGAGGCGAGTACCGGAATCGAACCGGTGTACACGGATTTGCAATCCAATCATTTTTATCGAAATAACAATAACTTAAGGTCCAAAAAGTATCAGGACATTGCGAAAACAAAGGCGGAACCTGATACTCGTCGCAAGACCACCCCCATTTCCCGCCTGATCGCCCCCGCTCACAAGAGCATGTCGCGGTCCCTCGGGTACGCTCTGACCGTCGCTGACAGCTTCGCCTGGGACGGCTTCGCCAAGGTCGCTTCCCTGCGCCTTGCCCCAGAGGAACGCGCCGCGCTGGCCTACGCCGCGCTGCACTCCCTGAGCCCCTATCACGCCGAGCTGACCGCCTGCGCCGCGCTCAGCCCCGCCGGTGAGCCGCTGCCGTCCTACCTGGGCGGGATGCAGGAGGCCCGGAGCTGGTCCGAGTTCGCCGCCCTGGGCGAGCTGAAAGCCTACGCGCTGGCCGCCTACGAGGCGCTGCCCGCTCGCGAGCAGATGGCTTTCCGCAAGCACATCTCGGAAGTGGAGATCGCAGCATGAAGATGCTTGTACACCGCACCCCCGCGGCAACCGGCGCTCCCTTTGACCTGCCGGCGATCAAGGTTCACGTCCGCGTCGATGACGGCAGCGAGGACGCCGCCCTGACCAACATCGGCCACACCGCTGCATCTGAAATCGAGCACTTCGCCCAGATCGCGTTGCTGCGCCAGACCATCGTCGTGACTATCCTCGGGCCGGATCTGGACGATACGCTGTACCTGCCGATTGGGCCTGCTTTGCCGGACGCCGAGCCGAGCGTCAGCATCAACGGCCAAGCTTTCACCGACTTCCTCTATTTTCCCTTCACGCGCCCGGTCATTGTTTGGGGGGCATCCTACCTCGCCACCATCCCGCAGCGGGTCGATATCGAGTACCAGGCAGGCTTCGGGGATACCGCCGCCGATATCCCGCCCGACCTCGCACAGGCGCTCATGGATCAGGCCGCGCTTCACTTCGATGGCCGCTCACCCATGAGCGCCAAGGAGCTGACGACCTCGCCCCACATGGCTCGCATCGGCGCCCGGTATCGCGGGGTGAAGGCATGAGCCGCACCGAGTCCGACTACCTGCTTTACCAGATGTCGCATGTCGTCCGTGACGGTGCTGACGGTCCGGATCGAGAGTTCGCGCGGAGGATGTTCCAGGCTGGCAAGGATCGCTGGTTCATTGCCAGCCGTGCCGAGATCGAACGGATGCGCGGCATCGAGACCCGATACTGGCGGGCCCGTGAGGCTGCCAAGAGTGCGAGGGCCGAGGCATGACCGAGCTTGAGCTGGACGAGATCATGACCCTGCGCTGGCCCGCCGTGGTGCGCCAGGTGATGGCCGATGGCAGCGACGAGTGGCTGAAAGGCTTCGTGCGTTCCATCGCCCGCCAGGGGAAGCGCAAGAGCTGGGTGCCGACACCCCGTCAGGTCTCTCTGATGCGCCGCCTCGTGGCGGAGCTGAGCGTGCCTGAGCCCGAGTTCAACCTGATCGAAGACTGAGAAAGCGGTGGCCCCACGCACCGAGAGACACGTGGGGCCAGCTGGTGGACCGGGTTCGCAACGGTGGCACCAGTTGGAGCGAAGCCTACCACGGGCGGGATCACAGGCAAAGGGCAGTCCGCAAGGTTGAGGCCCGATCCCCGGCGCAGCGTTCATGCGTCGCAAGCAGCAACCGACCAGCAGGCGAGGACGCGCGCACTGTTGGGCCCAAAGCGAGGGACCGGCTCCGTTGAGCAGGACTTTCACGCGGAGGGCATAGGGACTGCCGCGCTTAGGAGCGTGGGCAGTCGTCCTATGCCCTTCGCTCAGAACCTCACCATTGAGCAGACCAGGTGAGAGCAACGGTTGAGCAGAGAGAGACAGACGACAATGGACGCGACGACGAAGAAGGACAGGAAGTGGCGCAAGGCGGACGGCTCGAAGCTGCCCGCGCCCGCGATCCCGCCCGTCACGCCCGCGACCGATCCGCGCCAGCCCAACCTCTTCGGAAATGGTCCCAATGCCGCCGATCTGAGAAAAGCCCGAGACCGGGGAGGAGAGTTGTCAATTTTCTCGCGCGGCGCCGAGTGGCCCGGAGAGACCCCCGCCGAAAGAGCTATGCATTTCATGCAAGGGCTTGAGGTGCCCGAGGGAGCGAACGCCGGGAAACTGGTCCAGCTCGCGCCGTTTCAATCGCGCTTCATCCAGGGATCGCTCGCGCCCGAGGTCTCGGCCTCCGTTCTCAGCATCGGGCGCGGCAACGGCAAGTCCGCAATCACGGCGGGGCTCGGCCTCGGTGGCCTCTTGGGCGTCTGGGATGGCCAGCCGCGCCGCGAGATCGTCGCCGCAGCTCGGACCCGTGACCAGGGCAAGGTGATCTGGGACTTCGTGGCGGGCTTCGCTGCCTCTCTGCCTCTGGAGATCCAGCGGCGCCTGATCTACCGCCGCGCGCCGCGCCTGGAAATCGAGTTCGAAGGCGAGGACGGCAGCCACCTGTTGCGGGTCATCGCAGCTGACGGCAAGTCGGCCCTGGGCGGGGCGCCCACGATGGCAATCCTGGACGAGCGCGGGCATTGGGCGCTGGATCGCGGCGACGAGCTGGAACACGCGCTGCTGTCGGGCCTCGGCAAGCGGAATGGCCGGGCCTTCCTGATCAGCACCAGCGCCAGCGACGACACGCACCCGTTTTCCCGCTGGATCGATGACCCGCTGCCCGGCACCTACG
>NZ_AFPM01000032.1 GCF_000220565.1 Oceanicola sp. S124
AGCCCCCTTCCCCTCGCCCCGCCAACCGGCCATCCTGCGGCCAACCAGCGGAGCCTCCCATGACCTATCCCTTCGATCTCGGCAGCTATTCCCTGCCCGTCACCACCCGCGCGCCTGAGGCGCAGACCTGGTTCGACCGGGGCCTCGCCTGGACCCATGGCTATCACCATGAAGAGGCCGTGCGCTGCTTCCAGCGGGCGCTCGAGGCCGATCCCGACTGCGCCATGGCCCATTGGGGCGTGGCCTATGCCTCGGGGCCGAACTACAACTACCCCTGGCGGCTGATGGACATGCCGAGCCGCGCGCGCGGTCTCGCCACGGCCCGCGCTGCGACCGAGGCCGCCCTGGCGCTGGCCGAGCAGGTCACCGCCACCGAGGCGGCGCTGATCCGCGCCCTTCCCGCACGCTATCCGCAAGCCGAGCCCCCGCAGGACTTGAGTGGGCAGGACATGATCGCGCAGGACATGGCCGCCTGGGATCGCGCCTTTGCCGAGGCCATGCGCACAGCCCATGCAGCACAGCCGGGCGACCTCGATATCGCCTGCGTCTTCGCCGAGGCGCTCTTGAACCTCACCCCCTGGCAGATGTGGGATCTTGCCTCGGGCCAGCCCGCCCCGGGGGCGGCGACCGAGGAATGCCGCAGGGTGCTCGAGACCGCCCTGGCCCGGCCCGGCGCCATGGCGCACCCGGGCCTTCTGCACCTGCATATCCACCTGATGGAGATGTCCCCCACCCCCGAGGCCGCCCTGCGCTCGGCCGATGCGCTGCGCCAGCTGGTGCCCGACGCCGGGCACCTCGTCCATATGCCCACCCATATCGACGTGCTCTGCGGTGCCTACCAGGATGCCGTCTTCTGGAACCAGCGCGCCGTCGAGGCCGACATGAAGTGGTATGCCCACTCCGGCGGCATGGATTTCTACACCGGCTACCGCCAGCACAACCTGCATTTCGTGCTCTATGGAGCGCTGTTCCTCGGGCAGATCGCCCCGGGGCGCGCCGCGCTGCGCCAGCTTGCCGAGACCACGCCCGAAGAGATGCTGCGCATCGAAAGCCCGCCCATGGCCGATTTCTTCGAGAGCTTCCTGGCGATGGAGCCGCATCTGCTGATCCGCTTCGGCCGCTGGCACGAGTTGCTGGCGCTAGCCCTGCCCGAGGATCCGGCACTTCATGCCTGCCGCATGGCCTTCACGCTCTATGGCAAGGCGCTGGCCCATGCCGCCCTCGGCGAGGTGCCGGAGGCCCTGGCGATGGAGCAACGCTATCTCGCCGCCGTCGCCGCCGTGCCGGAGACACGGCTGATGCACAACAACCGCGTGGTCGACCTGCTGGCCGTGGCCAGCGAGATGCTGCGCGGAGAGATCCTTTACCGCGAAGGCGCTTTCGAAGCAGCCTTTGCCGCGCTGCGCCGCTCCGTCGCGCTGGACGATGCGCTGCCCTATGACGAGCCATGGGGCTGGATGCAGCCCGCCCGCCATGCGCTCGGCGCGCTGCTGTTCGAACAGGGACAGGTGGCGGAAGCCGAAACGGTCTATCGCCAGGACCTCGGGCTGACGTCCGGGCTGTCGCGGGCCAGCCACCACCCTGACAACGTCTGGTCGCTGAAGGGGCTGGTGGATTGCCTCGAAGCACGGGGGGACAGCGCCGAACTGCCCCAGCTTCGCCAGCGGCTGGCGCTTGCGCTGGCCCGGGCGGACGCCGGGATCGGCGCCTCGTGTTTCTGCGCTCAGGCCGCCATGGCGGCGCGGCAGGGCGGCTGCTGAGGCACGGCGCAACGCCAGGGCTGAGTCCGGACCGTGGGTTGCCACCCACCCTACGCCAGCGGGTAGTCCTGCCCGCCAGGGCGCGCGCAACCCATACGCGAAGGTATCGACAAAGGGAAAGACATGCGGTGAATTTTCCCCTCATACGGTCATGATTGTTCGCAAACGGCCAGTTCCCTCCGCCCGCGCAAGGCGCCGCCTGTCAGCGCGGAGGGGGGGAGACAGCGTAGGGTGGGTGACAACCCACCTTCGGCCCGCCGCCGAATTACCTGACTGATGTCCGACACCCCTTGACCACCGACGGAAAGCTGACTTAAGTCAGCCACCATGAGCATCGATCCCGTATCCCGCTACCGCCGTTTCAGCCGCGCCGTCACCTCGGAGGTGGGCGCACTGGACCATTCCTTCCTCGGCCGGGGCCGCCCCCTGGGCACCGCCCGGGTGCTGAACGCCATCGGCCATGGCCGCGGCGAGGTCTCGGCAATCCGTGATTACCTGGGCCTCGATTCCGGGCTGCTCAGCCGCTTGCTGCGCAGCCTCGAGGCCGAGGGGCTGATCACCACGGCCCCCGATCCCCAGGATGCCCGCGCCCGCATTGCCAGCCTGACCGAGGCCGGCGCGGCCGAGTTCCGCGCCTACGAAGAGATCTCGAACCAGCGCGCCACCGAGGCGCTGGCCCGCCATCCCCGTCCCGAGGCCCTGCTGGCGGCCATGGATCTTGTCGCCTCGGCCCTCGGGCGCGACCGCATCACCTTCGAAGAGGTAGATCCCCGCAGCGATCCCGCGCGGTATTGCCTTGGCGAATACTACGCCGAACTCGGCAAGCGGCTGAAGACCGGCTTCGATGTTTCGCTCTCGCGCGATCCCGAGGCAACGGACATGCTTCCCCCCCGCGGCAGCTTCCTGCTGGCGATGTCGGACGGCCTTCCCATCGGCTGCGTCGGCCTGAAGGGCCAGGGCAAACCGGTGGCCGAGATCAAGCGGCTGTGGATCGCCCCCTCGGCCCGGGGCCTTGGCCTGTCACGACGCCTGATGGAGCAGGTCGAGGACCGCGCCCGCGCACTCGGAATTACCACCCTGCGGCTCGATACCAACTCGGCGCTGCCTGAGGCCGTGGCGCTCTATCGCAACAGCGGCTGGCACGAGACTGATCGCTTCAACGACGACCCCTATCCCGATCATTTCTTTGAGAAAAGCCTGTAGGACATCCGCAAGGGCCCGACTGGCTGGCCGCGTGGAGCACCCGCGCCATGCAGACGGCAGGTCGCGCCCTTCAGATCGGCAAGCGCGCCGTATCAGCCCGTGTCGCTGAACGTCTGCGCGATAGCCGCGACGCGGAAGGATCGCATTAAGGACGCAACGTAGACCCCTGATAATAAGCCAAAAACCTGACGCCTGGCAGAAACCAGCCCCGACACCCGAAGGGCGAGGCCGACGGAACCGATGCCCGCCGGCCCCGGCCTCGTCAGCCCTTCGCGGCGGCTTTCTTCTTCTCGACCTCGACCACCTTCTCGGCCAGATCTCGGGCGATGGCGAAGGCGCCCTTGATGCGGTCGGTCTCGGTCTTCCAGTCGCGGCGCACCACGATCTTGTTGTCCTTCACCTTGGCCAGGCCACGCTGGTCCTTGATGAATTCCACCAGACCCTCGGGCGAGGCGAACTTGTCGTTGTGGAACTGGATCGTCGCCCCCTTCGGCCCGCCGTCCAGCTTGGCGATCCCGGCGCGCTTGCACATCGCCTTGATGCGGACGACCAGCAGCAGGGTGTTCACCTCTTTCGGCAGCTTGCCGAAACGGTCGATCAGCTCGGCGGCGAAGCCCTCCAGCTCGACCTTCTTCGTCAGGCCCGAGAGGCGACGATAGAGGCCGAGGCGCAGGTCGAGATCGGGCACGTAATCCTCGGGGATCAGCACCGGCACGCCGAGGTTGATCTGCGGGGCCCATTGCTCGTTGTCGTCGGTCAGGCCCTCTGCCTCGCCCGAGCGGATCTTGGCGATCGCCTCCTCCAGCATGGTCTGGTAAAGCTCGTAGCCCACGTCGCGCATGTTGCCCGACTGCTCTTCGCCCAGCAGGTTGCCGGCGCCGCGAATGTCCAGATCCTGCGAGGCCAGGGTGAAGCCCGCGCCGAGCGTGTCGAGGGATCCCAGCACCCGCAGCCGCTTTTGCGCCGTGTCGGTCAGCTTCATGCGCGGCTTGGTGGTCAGGTAGGCATAGGCGCGGGTCTTGGCCCGGCCCACCCGGCCCCGGATCTGGTAGAGCTGCGCCAGGCCGAACATGTCGGCGCGATGCACCACCATCGTATTGGCACGCGGGATGTCCAGGCCGCTTTCCACGATGGTCGTGGCCAGCAGGACGTCGAACTTGCCGTCGTAGAAGGCGTTCATCCGCTTGTCGAGATCGCCCGCCGCCATGCCGCCATGGGCGGTGACATAGCTGACCTCGGGCACCTGCGTCTTCAGGAAGTCCTCGATCTCGGCCAGGTCGCTGACCCGGGGCACGACGAAGAAGCTCTGGCCGCCCCGGTAGTGCTCGCGCAGCAGCGCCTCGCGGATGGTCACGGCGTCGAACTCGCTGACATAGGTGCGGATCGCCAGGCGGTCGATGGGCGGGGTGCCGATGATCGACAGGTCGCGCACCCCCGAGAGGCTCAGCTGCAGGGTACGCGGGATCGGCGTTGCGGTCAGGGTCAGCACATGGACATCGGTGCGCATCTGCTTCAGCCGCTCCTTGTGGGCGACGCCAAAGCGCTGCTCCTCGTCGACGATCAGCAGGCCGAGATTCCTGAAGCGGATGTTCTTGGCCAGCAGCGCATGGGTGCCGACGGCGATATCGACGGTGCCATCGGCGATGCCATTGCGGGTGCGGGTTGCGTCCGACGCATTAACAAAGCGCGACAAGGGGCTGACCTGAATGGGAAAACCACGGAAGCGTTCAGCGAAGCCCTGATAGTGCTGGCGGGCCAGCAGCGTGGTCGGCGCGATCACCGCCACCTGGACGCCGGACATGGCGGCGGCAAAGGCCGCGCGCAGGGCGACCTCGGTCTTGCCGAAGCCCACGTCGCCGCAGACCAGCCGGTCCATCGGATGCCCCGAGGCCATGTCAGACAGCACATCCTCGATGGCGCCCAGCTGGTCGTCAGTCTCCTGGTAGGGGAAACGGGCGAGGAAGCCGTTCCACTCGGCCGCGGGCGGCTCCAGCATGGGCGCGCGGCGCAGGGCGCGTTCGGCGGCCACGCGGATCAGCCGGTCGGCCATCTCGCGGATGCGTTCCTTCAGCTTGGCCTTCTTGGCCTGCCAGGCGCCGCCGCCCAGCTTGTCGAGAAGGCCTTCCTCATGCCCGTAGCGCGACAGCAGCTCGATGTTCTCGACCGGCAGGTAAAGCCGGGCGTTCTCGGCATATTCCAGCAGCAGGCATTCGTGCGCGGCCCCGGCGGCGGTGATCACCTCCAGCCCGTGATAGCGCCCGATGCCGTGATCGACATGGACCACGAGGTCGCCCGGGCTGAGGCTTTGCGCCTCGGTCAGGAAGTTCTCGGCCCGCCGCTTCTTGCGCGCCGAGCGGATCAGCCGGTCGCCCAGCACGTCCTGCTCCGAGATCACCGTCAACGGCCGGTCGTGCCAGCGCCCCTCGAAGCCGTGTTCCAGCGGCCAGACCGCCAAGTGCAGCCCCGACTTGCCGATCCGCGCCGCATCCCTGACATGGATCGCCTCGACGATGCCCTCATCCGAGATCAGCCCCTCGAGCCGCTCGCGCGCGCCTTCGGAGTAGGAGGCGACAACCACCGGCCCCTGTTGCAGCCTTGCCTTGATGTGATGGGACAGCGTCTTGAAAAGGCTCACGTTTTCAAGCTGACGCTCGGGCGAGAAATTGCGCCCGATCCGCCCGCCCGCATCCAGCACGCCCGGCCCCGGCGACTGCGCCAGCGGCGAGAGCTGCAGCACCCGGCGGGCGGCGATCTGCGCCTCCCAGGCGGCATCGTCGAGATAGAGCAGCCCCGGCGGCACGGGCTTGTAGACCGAGTCCATCCGGCCCCGGTCGGCCATGGCGATGCGGCGGGTCTCGTACTGGTCGGCGATGGTTTCCCAGCGGGCCAGGCGCGCGGGGGTGGTCTGGTC
The DNA here is from genome assembly GCF_000220565.1 of Oceanicola sp. S124. GTDB lineage: Bacteria > Pseudomonadota > Alphaproteobacteria > Rhodobacterales > Rhodobacteraceae > Pseudooceanicola. The sequence goes on from NZ_AFPM01000032.1 coordinate 5,875, forward strand.
GTCCAGCGAGATCGTCGCCTGGGGCAGGTAGTCGAAGAGGGTCTCGAGCCGCTCGTGGAAGAAGGGCAGCCAGTGCTCCATCCCCTGCTGCTTGCGCCCGGCGCTGACCGCCTCGTAGAGCGGATCATCGGTACCGGCGGCGCCGAACTCGATGCGGTAGTTCTGGCGGAAGCGGGTGATGGCGGGTTCGTCCAGGATCACTTCGCTGACCGGCGCCAGCTCGACCATGTCGAGCCTGTCGGTGGTGCGCTGCGTGCCGGCATCGAAGCCACGCGCCCCGTCCAGCACATCGCCGAAGAGATCCAGCCGGACAGGCCCCGAGGGACCGGGCGGGAAGATGTCGATGATGCCGCCGCGCACCGCGTAATCCCCCGGCTCGGCCACCGATTGCGTCTGGGAAAAGCCCATGCGGACGAGGAAGTTGCGCAGCGCGGCCTCGTCGATGCGATCCCCGACGCGGGCCTGGAAGGCAGCGTCCTTCAGTACCTCGCGCGCCGGAATCCGCTGGGTGGCGGCGTTCAGCGTGGTCAGCAGGATGAACTGCCCCGGCATGCCGTGCACCAGCCCCGCAAGCGTCGCCATCCGCGTGGCCGAGATATCGGCATTGGGCGACACCCGGTCGAAGGGCAGGCAATCCCAGCCCGGCAAGGTCAGCACCGGCATCTGCGGCGCGAAGAAGCGCAGCGCATCGGCCATCGCGGCCATGCGCTTGTCGTCGCGCGCCACATGCACCAGCGGCACGCCCCGCGTCTCGACCTCGCGGATCAGCAGCGCGGCATCGAAACCCTCGGGCGCGCCGCCCAGGGTGAAATGGTTCGGTCCGGCCATGGTTCAGCCCCCCAGTACGCCCAGAGAGGCGTTGACATACATCCCCCAGAAGGAGGTCACCAGCACCGCCATCATGCCAATCGCCTGGATCGCCAGGCGCAGGCCGCGGATACGAGAATAGAGCGCCTCGACCGTCAGCGCCTGCTGCGAGATCCGGCGCGCGGTGCGCACCGACAGCAGCCAGACCACGCTGAGCGGCAGGGCGATGAGGAACAGGGCCTGGCAGAACTCGACCCAGTAGTAGAAGCCGAGGATGCCCAGCACCGTCAGCAGGAAGCTGAGCACGCCGACCACGATCACGCCGGCATTGTCGGCGATGAAGAGCATGCGATTGACGTTGATGCGGATCAGGTCGCGCAGGTCCGCCTCGATCTGGCCCCCCTTGCGATGCGCCCGGATCACCAGGTCGAAGGGCACGCCCAGCACCCAGTGACTGGCCGAGGACCAGACCACGGCGAGCGCAATCCAGAACCAGAGGTTGGAGAAGGAGCGCAGGTCGATCAGTTCGAATATCGTGGCCATCCCGCTCACGGGGCACTTGTCCTTTCTGCTCGGCAGTGTCGCTCCCTGCCCGATATAGACGGCTGGCGGCCCCTTGCCCACCCCCCCGAATGGCCCGGCCCCATTGCCGCAGGCACCGCGGAAGCCCTTGAGGCCGCCCGGCAATCCGTGGCACCCCTGAGGCAACAGCCAATGGAGCCCGACCATGCACCCGATCCTGCCCCCCTTCCCCGCGACCCGCCTGCGCCGCACCCGCCAGTCCGCCGCGATCCGCGACCTGGTGCAGGAAAACCGCATGACGGTGAAGGACCTGATCTGGCCGGTGTTCATCTGCGAGGGCGAGGGCGTCGAGCAGCCGGTGCCCTCGATGCCCGGCGTGGTCCGCCGCTCGGTCGACCGGCTGGTCGAGGCGGTGCGCGAGGCCGAGGGGCTGGGCATTCCCGCCGTCTGCCTCTTTCCCTACACGCCCGCCGAGGGCCGCACCGCCGATGCCGCAGAGGCCTGGAACCCCGACAACCTGTCCAACCGCGCCACCCGGGCGATCAAGGCCGCCTGCCCCGGCATGCTGGTGATGACCGACGTGGCGCTGGATCCCTACTCGGACACCGGCCAGGACGGCTATGTGGTGGATGGCGAAGTGGTCAACGACGAGACCGTCGAGGCGTTGGTGAAGCAGGCGCTGAGCCAGGCCGAGGCGGGCGCCGACATCATCGGCCCCTCGGACATGATGGATCACCGCATCGGCGCGATCCGCGACGCGCTCGAGGCCGGCGGGCACAGCCGGGTGATGATCATGTCCTATGCCGCCAAGTATGCCAGCGCCTTCTACGGCCCCTTCCGCGACGCGGTCGGCGCCTCGGGGGCGCTGAAGGGCGACAAGAAGACCTACCAGATGAACCCCGGCAACTCGGACGAGGCGCTGCGGCTGGTCGCCCGAGACCTGTCCGAAGGGGCCGACATGGTGATGGTCAAGCCCGGCATGCCCTACCTGGATATCTGCCGCCGGGTGAAGGACCAGTTCGGCGTGCCGACCTTCGCCTACCAGGTCTCGGGCGAATACGCGATGATCATGGCCGCCGCGCAGAACGGCTGGATCGACGAAGAGCGCGCCATGGTCGAAAGCCTGCTGGCCTTCAAGCGCGCCGGTTGCGACGGGGTGCTGACCTACTTCGCCCCCGCCTTCGCCCGCCTCGCCCAGGGCGCCTGAGCCCCTGCGGGACGGCGGCTGAGTGGAAACCCGCCCTTTTAGGGGGGCGGGCAATCAACTGTTGGTGACAGTCCCGGCCCGGACCGCTATGAATGGTGTCATAACAAGCCGGGATACCGGCAGAGGCAGCATTCAGGGTCCAGAGCAGGCCAAAGGCCGCGGGACCGGGCAAGAGGGCAGAGACATGACCCAATTCACGCGACGTGCGTTCACTCTTTCCGCGCTGGCCGCCGTGCCGGCGCTCAGCGCCTGTTCGGGCAACGGCTACAACAACAACGGCGGCGCCAAGATCGACGCCCGCGTCGATGCCACCCTGGCGCAGATGTATTCCCAGTTCCCGCAGACCCGCGACCTGGCGCAGAAGAGCGCCGGCATGCTGGTCATGCCGCTACTGACCGAGGCCGGTCTGGGCATCGGCGGCGGCTATGGCCGCGGCGCCCTGCGCGTCGGTGGCGCGACGGTGGAATACTACTCGGCCACCCGCGCCAACATAGGGATCCAGATCGGCGCCCAGCAATATGCCCACGTCCTGTTCTTCATGACCGAGGCCGCGCTGCAGGACTTCCGCTACAACGACGGCTGGGCCGCCGGGGCCGATGCGGACATCGTCTTCGCCAACCAGGGCGAGACCATCCGCGCCGAGACCACCACCTCGCTCGCGCCCGTGGTCGCGGTGATCTTCGCCCATGCCGGTCTGCGCGTAGGCGCAACCATCGAGGGCATGAAGTACTCGCGCATCATCCCCTGATCGCGACACCATCCGGTTGACCAGCGGGCGCCCCCGGGCGCCCGTTTCGCATTTCGCCCCCTGATGTCCTTCGCACCGGGGCTGTCGCTTTATGTTGCCTTATTGCGCTTTCCGGGGAAAATGACCGGAGTTTATTCAATTTCTTTGCGCATATGAGTCATCAGTCCCGAAACGCCTCCTTGGCGGATCAGAAGTTCCTTTTCTCGACCCGTGCCTGGTCAAGTGCCGAGGCGCCGGATCAGAGCGACCCCATCGACATGGACATCGTCGCCAACACCTACCGCTCGATCGTCGATGAAACCGCCTTCGAGGCGATGATCGACAACTGGTGCGACAAGCTGGACCAGGCCGATGCGCGCCGCGATCCGCAGCCCCGCATCTCGCGGCAACTCCTGTCGCAGCTCGCCCTGGCCCGACACACCCTGGAAACCCTCGAGATCCCGGCCGAGAACGACCCGCTGAAGCGCGAGATGGCGGCGGTGCCCGGTCCCGCCATCGTGCTCTCGCCCGAAGGACGGGTGGCGGCCTCGAATGTCGAGGGCGGGCGGGCCTTTGGCGTGCAACAGGGGACCTTTTTCGACCAATCCGTTCTGGGCCCTGAATCGCTTCAGGATTACAAGCAGTTGCGGCAGGCGGCCAACGGACGTGGCAATGCCGCCCAGGCCATCCTGACAGTCTATCCCGCCGGGACCCATGGCTATGCCCGCCCCTTCCTGGCCGAGGGCTACACGCTGCACCTGCCGGGCCAGACCGGCGATTTCATCGTCATCCGCTCGCTCGAAGTGGCCTGGAGCGACACCGTCGCGACGCGGCTTCAGCAAGCCTTCGGCCTCTCCGGAGCGGAAGCCGAGGTGGCGCGGCTGTTCTTCCAGCTGCGCGACATCGACCGCATCAGCCACGAGCGCGGCGTGTCGGTCTTCACCACGCGCACCCAGATCAAGGCGATCCAGGCCAAGACCGGCGCGCCCTCGAACATCGACCTGATGCGGCTGCTCTTCATGGTCGCCAGCCGCGAGTTGCTGGGACGGCGCGGCGAAACCCCGGTCTGGCAGGATCCGCTGGGCCGCGAACAGCAGATCACCGGCCCGGACGGGCGCGTCGTGGCCTTCACCTGGATGGGCGACGAGGCGGGCCTGCCGGTCGTCGCCCTGCGCGGCTTCCCGATGACCTACCTGCTGCCCGGCGAGGGCGAGGCCCGGCTGAAGGCGGCGGGCATCAAGCTTTACGCCCTCTCGCGCCCCGGTTACGGCAACAGCAGCCTGCATCAGGACCAGGAGGTCCTGGCGGACAACCTGACGGCGCTGCGGCTGTTCCTCGACCGCCAGATCGACCGCCCCTGCGTCGGGGTCGGCATGTCCAACGGCTTTGTCCCGCTGCTGGCCGAGCAGGACGCCCGCCCCGAGCGTTTCCGCGCCCTGATCGCCATCGGCTATACCGGCGTGCTGGACCGCAGCGGCATCCACAGGTTGCAGCCGGTGCAGCGGACCATGATGCGGCTGGCCGGCCCCGCCCCCTGGCTGGCCGAACTGATGGCCAAGTCCGGCCACCGCATGATGCGCCAGCACGGGGTGGACTGGTATCTCAGCCGGGCCTACCGGGGCCGGGCGCTGGATATGCAGAGCTGCCAGGATCCGGATGTCGCCGCCTTGATCCGCAATGCCTGCGAGCACCTGCTGAAGCAGGGCCATGCCGCCTTCGTGCGTGACCTGCAACTGGCCTGCGCGCCCGTCGATCCGATGATCGAACGCCTGCGCGTGCCGCTGCGGTTCCTGGCCCCGACCGAAGACGGCGTCTTCGACGAAACCGCCTATCGCCGGCTCGAAAGTCGCAGCCCCCTGGCCCGGGTCGACCCCGTGCCCGGCGCGGGAGAGCTGATTTTCTACCAGCAGACCGACCTGATCCTTGACCGGATCATTGCCGCCGCGACCGCCCCCGCCGGGGCATTCTAGGCCCGGCCCTGCGCAATACACCATCTGGTGTATGACGCGCCCGATGACCGCCCCTAGGGTCCGCCTGCCGGCGCGCCCCTGACGGATCCGCATGCAGAAAGCCGGCGCAAGGCAACCGGCAGGGCCGCCAGGCCGATGCCAAGGAGGGAGACCTACGGGAGATGAAAGCGAAACTGGCAATCGCCGCACTGGTGGCAAACCTTGCGCAGGCGGCTCCGGCGCAGCAGGCGAACACGATCATCGTCATGGACGGGTCGGCCTCGATGTGGGGGCAGATCGACGGCCGCCCGAAACTCGAGATCGCCAGGCAGACCCTCTCCGAGGTGCTGGGCACCTTCCCCGCCGAGCGCCAGCTCGGACTGCTGGCCTACGGCCATCGCCGCAAGGGCGACTGCGCCGATATCGAGCTGCTGGTGCCGCCCGCCCCGGGCCAGGTCGCCAGCGTGCTGGACGCCGCCAATACCATGCGCTTCCAGGGCAAGACCCCGCTGACCGAGGCCGTGCGCCAGGCGGCCCTGGACCTGCGCTCGAGCGAGGAGGCGGCGACGGTGATCCTGATCACCGACGGTATCGAGACCTGTGAGGGCGATCCCTGTGCGCTTGGCCGCACGCTTGAGGCCGGGGGGGTCGACTTCACCGCCCATGTGGTGGGCTTTGGCCTGGGTCGGGACGAGGGCCTGGCCCTCTCCTGCCTCGCAAGCGAGACCGGCGGACGCTACATCGAGGCCGGGGACGCGGCGGGACTGCGCGATGCGCTGAACCAGACCATCTCGGCGGTGCCCGCCCCGAAGGCCGCCGCCCTGCCCCCGCCTCCCGCCGCCTCGCTTCAGGCCCCGGAAACCGTGGGCCGGGCCAGCCAGGTCGAGGTCTTCTGGACCGGGCCGGCGCGGCAGGGCGATTATATCGACGTGGCCCCCTTCGACGGCGCGGGCACCCATGCCTTCGACACCCGCCCCGTTGACTCCGGCAGCGACCGCGTCACCCTCTCGATGCCCGCGGAACTGGGCGACTACGTGCTGCGCTACGTGCAGCCGCTGACCGACGAAGAAAGCCGGGCCCTCGGCAATGGCACCACCGAGCGCAGCCTGGCACTGCGCAGCATCTCGGTGGTCGAGATCGACCGGTTCCTGCGCGCCCCCGCCTCTGTGGGCCAGGGGGCGACGGTCGCGGTGGACTGGGGCGGCCCAGGGGGGGGGCGCGACTACATCGCGCTCTATCACGCCGGGGCCGCGGCGATCGACGCCTGGCTGACCTCGGTCGCGGTCACGGCGGGCAACCCCGTCCAGATCCAGGTGCCGCTGGATCCCGGCAGCTACGAGTTGCGCTACATCGTCGAGGGATCTGACGGCGGCGCCGTGCTCAGCCAGGCCCCCATCTCGGTGACCAGGGCCCAGGTCAGCTTCGATGCCCCCGTCGCGGTGCAGCCGGGCAGCCTGTTTGCCCTGACCTGGTCCGGCCCCGGTGGCCCTTATGACCGGATCGACGTCGTCGACCCCGGCACCGAGGGTGTTTATGGCTACGACGACTACACCACCTACAGCTACGCCGCCCCTGCGGACGGGCGTGAGATGCAGCTGAGCGCCCCCGATGCGCCGGGCACCTACGAGATCCGCTACGTCGGCGGCTACGCCCAGAGTGGCCGTGCCGAAACGACCGAGCGGGCGATCCTCTACCGCCAGCCCCTGACCGTCTCGGCAGAGGCCCCCGTGGCCAGCGCTCCGTCCGGTCACGACGAAGAAGGGGCCGGCGCGGGCGCACAGTCCCAGGCGGCCCCGGCGCCGGAAACACCGGCGATTGCCGAGACCCTCGAGCTGCCGGAAGGATCAGACGCGGCCACACAGGGCGCTGTGGCAGCAGACGGCGCGGGCGACGACCTCGGCCATTTCTGCGAAGAGACCCTCGGCTGCGAGATCCGGGACACCGAGACCGGCATCAGCTTCTTCCTGCGTCCCGGCTGGGCCACCGACCTTCCCTATCGCGACGGGCCCGGTGCGCCGGTGCGGATGACGATCTTCGACACGGCAACCGGCGCCCGGCTGTCGCTGAACGCCCCCGAGGGCATGACAGAGGGCGCGCTCTGCATGCCCTCTGCCCTCGGGCCGGTCTGCAACCTGACCCCGGATGAGGTCGCGGCCATGATCGGCCTGACCACCCTGCTCCAGACCCTGAAGCCCATCGAATGACCGTCCCGAGGAGACACCCCGCCATGACCAGACAGACCCGCACCCCGATCCTGCTCGCCCTCGCACTGAGTGTGACGGGGCCCGCCGCTACCCTGGCCGAAACGCCGGCCCCGGTGCTCTATTGCACCCCCGGCGAGGGCTGCGCCCGGGGCGAGGCGGCGATCAGCGAAACCGGAGCCGGAGTGCTCTTCGGCCAGCCGGCGGTGCCGGGCCAGGTCTCGCTGGTCTATATCCCCGGGCAAAAGGCGGCGCAGTTCGTGCCACTGTCGCCCGAGGCGGTGAACCAGGCCTACGGCGGCGCCGGCCCGATGCCACGGCTCGTCTTCCGCCCGAACGACAGTTCCGCAACCGGGGCGATCACCGTCTTCGCGCCGGGCGAGACCGGCCGCGACATGGTGATCGATCTCTTCCCGACCGAGTCAGGCGAGGAGGAGGCAGGCGGCATCGTGCCCCGGGATGGCCTCTGGCGCGTCCGATCGCGCGAGCAGACCTTCGCCAACTGCCCGGCGCAGATGGAGGCGATGTTCCGCGCCACCGGCCAGATGGACACCCAGAACGAGACGCACCGGTTCACCTGGAACGGCCGTTTCGACCCCGAACAGTTCAACTTCCTCAATGGCGAGGGTCAGCGCATCACCTGGCGCCAGACCGGGCCGGACAGCTACGAGGGTGACCTCTTCGACCTCGCCTCGGGCCCGTCGCAGGTTGCCGCAAAGGTCGGCACCGAGATCCGCACGCCGACCGAGATCGACGCCTGGGTCGACCTGCAGATCGGCGCCATGATGGGGGTGGCAGAGCTTGCCGCCCTGGGCCTGGCGGACTGCAAGGTCATGATGACCTTCGACATTCTTCACACCGCTGACTGAGAAGGACAACCAGATGATGAAAGCTTCCCTCGCCGCCGCATGTGCCATGGCGCTGCTGCTGCCCCCGGCCGCGCGCGCCCAGCAGACCCTCGACACCTGGGACAAGTACGTCAGTTTCCTCGGCACGGCCTGCATCCTGGACGAGCTGGGCCTGCGCAGCAAGATGACCGCCGGGATGATGGCTCAGTACGGCGCCGGCATGACCGAGCACGAAGACCGTGACGGGATGGACTTCCACGACCACCCGAACGGCACCACGCTGCAGCTCTCGGCCTCGGATGAAGAGGTCTATTGCCGCGTCACCATCCCTGCCACGGCCCTGGATGCCGAGGGCTTTGCCAGCCTCGAGTCCGACCTGGACGAACAGATCGGCTACCTGCCCGCAGAGCGCGGCCTCGAAGTTGAGGAAAGCGAGACCGGCACCGAATGGTCCTATGACGGCACCAAGTCGAACCGCATCACCGTGCGCTACAGCGATGGCGCCGACGGCGGCGCCGTGGTGGAATCCTGGTCGCGCCTGAAGCCCTAGAGACGCAGAACGCAAAGGGCCGGAGGCGATCAGCCTCCGGCCCCTTGCCGTGCCATGTGCCCGGCCTCAGAACCCGCTGACCGCGGGGATCCAGGTCGACAGGACCGGCACGAAGGTGATCAGCAACAGCGCCCCGGCCAGCGCCAGGAAGAAGGGCGGCATCTCGCGGATCAGGGTCGTCGGCTTCAGCCCCACGGTCGAGGAGACCACGAAGATCAGGCTGCCCACGGGCGGTGTCGTCAGGCCGAGTGTCAGGTTGACGATGACGATGATCGCGAAGTGGTTCGGGTCGATGCCAAGCGCCAGGGCAATCGGGGCGAGGATCGGCACCAGGATCATCACGCCCGGCAGCGGATCCATGAACAGGCCGAAGACCAGCAGCAGCAGGTTGACCGCCAGCAGGAAGACCACCGGCGACAGGTCCCAGGCGATGATCGTCTCGGCCAGCAGCTGCGGGATGCCCTCGATGATCAGCACCCAGGCGAAGGCCCGTGCCGCCCCGAGGATCAGCAGCACCGCGCCCGAGGTCATGGCCGCCCGCAGCAGGATGCCTGGCAGGTCACGCAGCTTCAGCGAGCGGTAGATGAACATGCCGACGATCAGCGCGTAGAAGACGGCGATGACGGAGGCCTCGGTCGGGGTGAAGATGCCGAAGCGGATGCCGCCGACGATCAGCACGATCAGCGACAGGGCCGGCAGGGCATAGACGAAGATCCGGCCGATCTCGGCCAGCGGCGGCATGGCCTCTCCGCTGACGTAGCCGCGCTTCTTGCTGACATAGGCATTGGCCAGCAGCACCATCAGGGTGATCAGGAAGCCCGGCAGGATACCGGCCATGAACAGCGAGCCGACAGAGACCTGCTGGTCCTGCATGGCGTAGATGATCATGGTGATCGAAGGCGGAATGATCGGGCCGACAACGGCGCTGGCAATGGTCAGGGCGCCGGCATAGGGGCGGTCGTAGCCGCCCTTTTCCATCATCCGGATCATCATCGAGCCGGGGCCGGCCGCATCGGCCAGGGCGCTGCCCGAGATGCCCGCGAACATCGCCGAGCTGACGACATTGGCATGGCCGAGGCCGCCGCGCAGGTGGCCGACCAGCGACTGCGCCAGGCGCAGCAGCGCCATGGTGACCGCGCCGCCGGTCATGATCTCGGCTGCGAGGATGAAGAAGGGCACGGCCAGCAGCGGGAAGCTGTCGAGACCGGCGAACATCTCCTTCACCACCACGAGGTGCGGATAGGACGACCCGAAGCTGAGCGCCACGAAGACGGCGATCGCCATGGCGAAGGCGACGGGCAGGCCGAGCGCGAGCAGGATGAACAGCGCGGGGAAGAGGATCTCAGCCATTGGCGCCTCCGGGCAGAGAGGTGATCTCTTCATCGTCGTGGTCGTCGCTGCGCTTGTAGTGGCCGGCGGTGATGAAGGGATGGGCGATCAGCAGCAGGTGGACGATCAGCAGGCTGAAGCCCACGGGCATCGCCGCGTAGATGTAGAGGAAGGGCAGCCGCAGCGCGGGGGTCACCTGGTACTGCATCCGCTGGGCGTATTGCATCCCGACCTGCACCATGAAGCCGAAGAACAGCAGCAGCGCCAGCACGATGGCCGCGCGCAGCAGCTTCTGGCCGAGGTTCGGCAGGGCGTCCTGCAGGTTGGTGATCGCCACATGCCCGCCCGAGCGCAGGATCAGCCCCGCCCCGGTGAAGGTCATCCAGATCATCAGGTAGCGCGCGGCCTCGTCGGCCCAGGGCAGCGAATGCCCGGTCAGGTAGCGCAGCGAGATATTCGCCCCGACCACCAGCGTCATCGCGGCAAGCATCGCGATCAGCACCCAGCCGTTCAGCGCGACGAAATAGTGTTCCAGCTTTTTCAAAGGAGCCCCCTGAAAGTCACCGGCGCCCCGCAGGGCGCCGATGGTCTGTTGTGGTTGGGTCGGTCCGCGTCACTCGAACGAGACGATGGATTTGACCAGGTCTTCGCCGTAGGTGTCGTAGTAGCCCTCGTAGGCGGACTCGATCGAGGCCTGGAAGGCGGCCTTTTCCTCGGCCGAGAGTTCGTTCACTTCCATGCCGCGCTCTTTCAGCGTGGCGACACCGCTGGTCTCGACATCATCGACGAAACCGCGCATCGCTGCGGCGGCCTCGGTGGCGGCCTTCTGGAAGGCGGCTTTCTGGTCGTCATCCAGACCTTCCCAGAAGGGCTTGGAGACCAGCAGCATGGCGGGCGAATAGACGTGACCCGACAGGGTCAGGTACTTCTGCACTTCGTTCAGCTTGACCGAGACGATCACCGACAGCGGGTTTTCCTGACCGTCGATCACGCCCTGCTGCAGCGAGGAAATCACCTCGGGCCAGGCCATCGGGGTCGGCGCCGCGCCCATGGCGTTGAAGGCCGCCAGGTGAACCGGGTTCTCCATGGTGCGGATCTTCAGGCCTTCCACGTCCGCGGGGGTGTGGATCGGGTTGCGGTTGTTGGTGATGTGGCGGAAGCCCTGCTCGCCCCAGGCCAGCGCATGCAGGCCGACGTTGTCGAACTTGGCCAGGATGTCCTGCCCGATCGGGCCGTCGAGCACGGCGCGGGCATGGTCGAAACCGCTGAACAGGAACGGAATGTCGAAGACGCCGGTTTCCGGCACGAAGTTCGCCAGGGTGCCGGACGAGACGATGGTCGCCTCGATGGTGCCCAGTTGCAGGCCCTCGATCACCTCACGTTCGCCACCGAGGCCGGAGGACGGGAAATGGGTGAAGGTGAACTGGTCGCCGGTCTCGGCCAGCACGACATCCTCGAAGGTCTGGGCCGCGACGCCGTAGTGGCTGTCGGCAGCCAGGGCGTAGCCGATCTTGACTTCGGTCTGGGCAGCGGCCGGAAGGCTGAAGGCGGCAAGAGCGCCAGCGGCCAGAAGGCCACGGGTAACGATGGTCATGGAATATCCTCCCTTAGATCCGCCGCATAGCTACACAAGCAATTTTCGGGAAGCAACCCGCCCCGGACACGCAGATTATGTCTCCGGGGCGGAATTTTCGCTATCAATCCTTCGCGGACTTTCCGAACAGCCTGACCAGCTCGGGCACATAGGCCTGGCCGTGGCCCGCGGCAACCGCATCGGCCAGCGCGGCAGAGACGCCATCGGCCACGGTCTGCTGCGCGCCCGCCTCGGCGGACATGGCGCGGTAATAGTCGATATCCTTCTGGGCATTGGCCACGGCGAAGGGCAGCCCCTCGCGGTCGCCGTCCTTGATGAAGGGCGCCAGGCGGTCCAGCGCAACGCTGGCACCACCGCCGGTGGCCAGCACCTCGACCAGCACCGCGGGATCGACACCGGCATCGGCCGACTGCGCCGCCGCCTCGGCCAGAAGGGTCATGAAGCCGACAGAAACGTAGTTGTGCAGCAGCTTCAGGCGATGCCCGTGGCTGAGCGGTCCGACATGGGTCACCGCCTCGGTGAAGGAGGCCAGCACCGGGCGGACGGTTTCCAGCACCTCGGCTTCGCCGCCGACCAGCAGGTTCAGCGTGCCCTCATGGGCGTGTTTCGCGGTGCGGGTCATAGGCGCATCGATGTAGCGGCCACCGGCAGCGGCGACGGCCGCGCCCATGCGCAGGGTCGAGTCGGGCAGCGCGGTCGAGCAGTCGACCACCACGGCGCCGGGCTTCAGCGCGCCGATCAGGCCGTTCTCTCCGGTCACGATGGACTCGACCTGGGGCGAGCCGGTGACGCAGAGGATCACCACGTCCGACACCGCCGCCACCTCGGCCGGGGTGGCGCAGGGCGTGGCGCCCAGGCCGGTGATCTCGTCCACCGGCTGGTTGCCGGGGTGATCCAGGAAGCTGAGGGCAAAGCCGCCCTTCTTCAGCACGTTGCGGGCGATGCCATGGCCCATGAGGCCGACGCCGATGATACCGACATGCATGTTGTCTCTCCTCTGTGCGGCGCGTCCGGGCGCCCTGCCCCGGCCCTTGC
>NZ_AFPM01000031.1 GCF_000220565.1 Oceanicola sp. S124
GCACAAAGGTGAGGGCCCGCGAAGGATGAGGGCCCGGAGAAGAGGACTTCGGAGCCCGAAGGCTCCGAAGCGGTGCCCGGACGGGCTCAGAGCAGGGCGAGATCCGTTGCGGATTCGCGACCGTTGCGGCCGGTCTCGATCTCGAAGCTGATCTTGGCGCCATCTTTCAGGCCGGTCAGACCTGCGCGTTCGACGGCGGAAATGTGGACGAAGACGTCCTTGCTGCCACCCTCGGGGGCGATGAAGCCGTAGCCCTTGGTGGTGTTGAACCATTTTACGGTGCCGGTAGCCATGAACCGTATCTCCTGTTTGTCGTCAAACCGCCCGCGTCATTGCGGCGGCGTGGCCTCAGTTTCGTCTAGTCGAGACTGTCGCCGGGTAGAGAAACAGGGTATCGATAGAGGTCGCTTAGCGAGCCCATTATCGCAGATCCGTTTCCTTGCGAAAAGAGACTTTCCACAGGGGTCTTTGGTCGTGCTTGCCAGCCACACCATTTGGCCCGGCTGCGCAAACGACCCGCTAAGTCTAGCTGTTCGCGCCTCGGCGGAAGGGGGCGCAGGGCGCCCCCGACCGGCCTAACGGGCGAATTTCTTGTACTTGATCCGCTTCGGTTCCAGCGCATCAGGCCCGAGGCGACGCTTCTTGTCTTCCTCGTAATCCTCGAAGTTGCCTTCGAACCATTCGACATGGGCATCGCCCTCGAAGGCCAGGATATGGGTGCAGATCCGGTCGAGGAAGAAACGGTCGTGGCTGATCACCACGGCGCAGCCGGCGAAGTCGACCAGCGCGTCTTCCAGGGCGCGGAGGGTTTCCACGTCGAGGTCGTTGGTCGGTTCGTCGAGCAGCAGCACGTTGCCGCCCGAGCGCAGCAGGCGGGCCATGTGGACGCGGTTGCGCTCACCGCCCGACAGCAGCGAGACCTTCTTCTGCTGGTCGCCGCCCTTGAAGTTGAAGGCCGAGCAATAGGCCCGCGCATTCACCTCGGCATCGCCCAGCTTGATGATGTCCTGGCCGTCGGCGATGGCCTCCCAGACGTTCTCGTTCGGGTTCAGGTCGTCGCGGGACTGATCGACATAGGACAGCTTGACCGTGTCGCCGAATTCCACCGTGCCCTCGTCGGGCTGTTCCTGGCCGGTCAGCATGCGGAAGAGGGTGGTCTTGCCGGCGCCGTTCGGGCCGATGACGCCGACGATGCCGCCCGGCGGCAGCGCGAAGGAGAGGTCCTCGACCAGCAGCTTGTCGCCCATGGCCTTCTTCAGCCCGGTGACCTCGATCACCTTCGAGCCAAGGCGCGGGCCGTTCGGAATGACGATCTGGGCATTGGCCAGCTTCTCGCGCTCGGACTGGTTGGCGAGGTCGTTGTAGGCGTTGATCCGCGCCTTGGACTTGGCCTGACGGGCCTTGGCGCCCTGGCGCATCCATTCCAGTTCGCGGGCCAGGGTCTTCTGCTTGGACTTGTCCTCGCGGGCTTCCTGTTCCAGCCGCTTGGCCTTCTGCTCCAGCCAGGACGAGTAGTTGCCCTCGTAGGGGATGCCGCGGCCACGGTCGAGTTCCAGGATCCAGCCGGTGATGTCATCCAGGAAGTAGCGGTCGTGGGTGACGCAGAGGATCGTGCCCTTGTATTCGATCAGGTGGTTCTGCAGCCAGGCGATGGTTTCCGCGTCCAGGTGGTTGGTCGGTTCGTCCAGCAGCAGCATGTCGGGCGCTTCCAGCAGCAGCTTGCAGAGCGCGACGCGGCGCTTTTCACCGCCGGACAGCTTGGTCACATCGGCATCGTCCGGCGGGCAGCGCAGGGCCTCCATCGAAATGTCGATCTGCGCGTCGAGATCCCAGAGGTTCTGGGCGTCGATCTCGTCCTGCAGCTTGGCCATCTCCTCGGCGGTCTCGTCGGAGTAGTTCATCGCCAGCTCGTTGTAGCGGTCGAGGATCGCCTTCTTCGGCGCCACGCCCAGCATCACGTTGCCGCGCACGTCCAGGTTCGGGTCCAGCTCGGGCTCCTGCGGCAGGTAGCCGACCTTGGCGCCCTCGGCATGCCAGGCCTCGCCCTGAAAGTCCTTGTCCCAGCCGGCCATGATCTTCAGCAGGGTGGATTTACCGGCGCCGTTGACGCCGACGACGCCGATCTTCACGCCGGGCAGGAAGTTCAGGTGGATGTTCTCGAAACACTTCTTGCCGCCCGGATAGGTCTTCGAGACGCCGGACATGTGGTAGACATACTGGTAGGCGGCCATGAGGCTCTCCCTGAACTGGGTGAAAAGGCTTTGGCGGCGTGGATACAGAAAGCGGGGGGAGGTAGCAATCAGGATGGCGGAGCCTTGCGACATTTGCCCCGGTGGCCTGCCGGCGCCCCGCCTCAGGTCCTGCCCCGGGCAATTGGCAGCCGATGCGCCATTTGACCACGCGCCGCCCGCGGCCTAGCCTTCGGCCCGGGCAGGGAGGAGACCCGCATGCCGGACCAGCAGCAACAGATCGAGGCCATCACCGGGGCGCTTGCCGGGGACGACCGCATCCGGGGCCTCTTCCTCTCGGGCAGCCATGGCAACGGGCGCGCGGACAACTACAGCGACCTCGATTTCCTCATCGTCAGCCCCGAGGGGGCCAGCGACGCCATGGCCGAGATCTTCCGCGAGGCGGTGGCAGGCTGCGGCGAAATCGTGCTCTGGCGTGACCGGATCGTGCGCCCGGCGCTGATCAACGCGATCACCGCCGACTGGACCCGGCTTGACGCCGTGCTGCTGAAACCCGACCAGCTGGGGGGCCAGAGCCGGGCCGCGCTGCGGGCGCTGATCGACCGCGACGGCATCCTCGACAGCCTGCCCGAGGGCGGCGGACCGGCGCGCGACATGCCGCCGGCCCGGCTGGCCTATCTGATCGACGAATTCATCCGGGTGCTGGGCCTGCTGCACCTTGTGGCGGGGCGGCAGGAGTACCTCAACGGGGTCACCGGCTGGTTCCTGCTGCGTGGCCAGCTGATCGACCTGATGGTCGAAGAGACCGGGGCACCGGATCGCGGCGGCGCGCTGCATCTGAACCGGCTGATCTCGCCCGCGCAGCAGGCCGAGCTGGCGGCTCTGCCACTGCCCGCACCCGAACTGGCCTCGCTGGTCGCGGCACATGAGGCCATCGCGGCGGCCTTCCTGCCCCGCGCCCGGGCACTGGCGGCAGAGCGCGGCGTGCCCTGGCCCGCCGCCTTCGAAGAGGCCACCTGGCAGCGGCTTGAGCGCGCTGGGCTGCTGCGGCGCCCCTGAGCCTTCGACACGCCGGTTCCGGCCGCTGCGGCCTTGCACGGGCAGGGATTTTCCGCCAAACCCGTTGCGACCAGCGAAGGGGAAGAGAATGAGCCGGATCGACGCCAAGTTTGCCAGCCTGAAAGCCACCGGAACCAAGGGTTTCGTGGCCTATATCATGGCCGGAGATCCGGACCCGGCGCGCTCGCTCGAGGTGATGAAGGGGCTGCCCGGCGCCGGGGTCGACGTGATCGAACTGGGCCTGCCCTTCACCGACCCCATGGCAGATGGCCCCACCGTGCAGCTGGCCGGCCAGCGGGCGCTGGAAGCGGGCATGAACCTGGACAAGCTGCTGGACATGGTGCGCGCCTTCCGGGCCGGGGACGACAGCACCCCGATCGTCATGATGGGCTACTACAACCCGATCTATTCGCGCGGCGTCGACCGCTTTCTGGCCGAGGCGAAAGAGGCCGGGATCGACGGGCTGATCGTGGTCGACCTGCCGCCCGAAGAGGATGACGAGCTTTGCATCCCGGCTCAGGCGGCGGGTCTGAACTTCATTCGCCTCGCCACGCCGACCACCGACGACAAGCGCCTGCCGAAGGTGCTGCAGAACACCTCGGGCTTCGTCTACTACGTCTCGATCACCGGGATTACCGGCTCTGCCGAGGCCTCGGCCGAGATGGTGGCGCCCGAGGTCGCACGGATCAAGGCACAGACCGACCTGCCGGTGATCGTCGGCTTCGGCATCAACACCCCCGCCAAGGCCCGCGAAGTGGCCGCGGTGGCGGATGGCAGCGTGGTCGGCTCGGCCATCGTCAGCCAGATCGCGGCGGGCCAGCCGGTGGAAGAGATCCTCGCCTTCGTCAAGAGCCTCGCCGACGGTGCGCACAGCGCCTGATGCTTTGGGCCTGATGCTTTGGGCCTGATCCTTCGGGCCTGATCCCTGGGGCCCGACCGTCTTCGGACCAGATCCCCGCGTCTGATCCCCACGTCTGATCCCTCCGGCCCGCGCCAGCCCCCGACGACCGCATTGCCGCGCCTGTCGCCCCCGTGTCAGGGGCCGGCGCAGTGTGATCGGCGCCAGCAGCGGTGGATTGCATCCACCCTACGCCTGGCGCAGGCGCCGCCCCCTGATCCCTGCAGGACGCGCGCAGCCGCGTAGGGTGGGTGGCAACCCACCTGCACCCGCTAGCCGTGGTCGCGCTGGTAATCCAGCGGCGGCGGCGCCTCGCCGACCAGGGCGCGATAGCGATAGCCCTCGCCCCGTGCGGCCCGGTGGTCCTTCCGCGCCGCGGCGACCAGCGCCGGATCGGAGAGGAACTGCGCCGCAGACACCGCCAGCCCCTCGGCCGCCGCCTGCATGCCCTTCCAGCCGATCGACATGCCGCCCGCCGCCACCGCCTGCCAGGTGTGGGGCCGCGTTCCCGGCACCCAGGTTGCCGTGCCAAGCGCCCCGGTCGGCGCGATCCAGCTGACATCCCCCACGTCCGAGGAAAACGCCCCCTGCAGGTCGAACCGGTAGGGATCCAGCTGCCCGATCCGCTCCAGCGGCGGCGGGGTGTCGAAACTCTGCTGCAATTCCTCCGCCCAGGCGCGTTCCTCGTCGCTCCATCTGATCCGGGGCAGCACCGCCATGTTGGCCTGCATTACCGCGCCGACGGTGGCATTGGGCAGGATCGAATGCACCGCGCCAAGTCGCACGACCTCGGCCCGTGTCCCGGTTCCGAGCGCCGCGCCCTCTGCCGCCGCTTCCAGCCGGGCGAATATCTCGGCGGCGATGCGCGGGTCGGGATGGCGGACATTGACGTGGCTTTCGGCGAAATCCGGGATCACGTTCGGTGCCAGGCCGCCCTGCAGGGTGACATAGTGGATATGGCTGCCCTGGGGCACCACCTCGCGCAGCAGCGCTGCCATGTGGTGGAAGGCCTCCAGACCGTGCAGCGCCGAGCGCCCCTGCTCGGGCGACTGCGCCGCATGGGCCGTGCGCCCGTGAAAGCGCACCCGCGCCCCGATCGAGGCCAGCGACCGGCTCTGCCAGACCGTGTTGCAATCATCCGGGTGCCAGTGCAGCGCGATGTCCAGATCGTCGAACAGCCCGGCCCGCGCCATGTAGACCTTGCCCGCCCCGCCCTCTTCCGCCGGACAGCCGTAGAGGCGGATCTCTCCGCCGGTGCCGGTCTCGTCCTGCCAGGCGGCCAGTGCCAGCGCCGCCCCGACCGAGGCCGCGCCGAAAAGGTGGTGACCGCAGGCATGCCCGTTCGACTGCCCCGGGATCGGGCTGCGGCGCGGGCTGGCATCCTGGCTGAAGCCCGGCAGCGCATCCATCTCGGCCAGCAGCCCGATCACCGGCCCGTCCCCACGCCGGCGCCTTGCAACGAAGGCAGTCGGCAGATCCGCAACGCCGCGTGTCACCGCAAAGCCCGCCGCTTCGCAGGCCGCGGCCAGGGCGGCCGAGCTTTCCTGCTCGAGGTAGCCCAGCTCGGGCCGCTGCCAGAGCGCCTGCGCCAATCCGTTCATCACCCCGGATTGTGCCGCCGCATGGGCCAGCACCCGGTTGCGCGCCGCCTCGGGCAGCGGCGACACCTGTCTCTCAGTCATGATCGATTGCCCTTCCCCGCCCCGTTGCATGGCCCGGCCCGCAGGCCTGCCACGCTTTCGGGCACGCGACCACTGCCGGGCGCGCAAAGCCGCCCGCGGCCCGAGTTTCCCCTTGCATCAGCAGGCCGGAATGTTCCAAATACGCACACATGTTTACAATATGAACTACGGTCGCGAGGAAGGAAAGCGTGAAACAACTTAGAATCGGCGTCCACTACGAGCCTTCCAACATCGATCCCCACCTTGGCGCGGCCGAGTTGGCGCTGCAAATGACCAATGGCTGTTTCGACACGCTCGTGGTGAAAACACCCGAGGGTGCCTACCTGCCGGGCCTTGCCGCGCGCTGGCAGATTTCGGACGACCAGTGCACCTATACCTTCCACCTGCGCGAGGATGTGACCTTCCACGACGGCACGCCCTTCGATGCGGCGGCCATGAAGGCCTCGCTGGACCGGGCACGTGATCCGGCCAACAAGTCGCAGCTGGCGGGCTCGCTTCTGGGCAGCTACCGCGAGGCCCGGGTCACCGCCCCGCATGTGCTCGAGATCCACCTCGATCAGCCCTATGCGCTGCTGATGGATGCGCTCAGCCAGGGCTGGCTGGCGCCGATGTCGCCCAAGGCCATTGCCGAGATGGGAGAGGGCATCCGCCGCCATGTCGTCGGCACCGGCCCCTTCATCTTCGACCGCTGGGAGGCAGGTGACTGCCTGGTGATCAAGAAGAACCCCGCCTATGCCTGGGCGCCGGACACCGCCAACAACAAGGGCGCGCCGCTGCTGGACGAGATCCTGTTCCGCTTCCTGCCCGGTGACGCCGCGCGCTCGGCCGCGCTGGAGGCCGGCGAGGTCGATGCGATCTTCGCCACCAACCCCGGCGACTGCGCCCGCCTGCGCGCCGATGGCCGCTTCGAGGTCGCGACCTGGCCCATTCGCGGTGTGCCGGTCTCGCTGATGATGAACATCCACAAGACCCCGACCGACAGCATGGCCGTGCGCCAGGCGATCAGCCACGGGCTGGACGTCGACGCGCTGGTCGCCGAGGTCTTCCAGGGCGAGTTCGAGCGCGCCCATTCGCCAGTCTCGCAATTCACCCTGGGCTACGCGAAGGAGGTCGAGGGCATGTACCCCCATGACCCCGCCCGCGCGAACGCCCTGCTGGACGAGGCCGGGTGGCTGATGGCCGAAGACGGTATCCGCTACCGCGACGCAGAGCCGCTTTCGGTCACCTTCTACGCGCTGCCGGTCAACTTCTACCCCGAGTTCGGCCAGATCGTGACCCGCCAGCTGGCCCCCCTTGGCATCGGGGTGAGGGTCGAACTGTGCAGCCCACCCGCGTGGATCGCCGCCGGGATGGCGGGCGATCACAACCTGATCCCGCAGGGCAAATATGCCTCGTCCTCGCAGCTGCTGAGCTTCGTCTACCACTCGCGCCAGTCCGGCCCCGGGGCCTATGGCTGGTCCAAGCGCGGCCCGCAGGACTTCCCCGAAATCGACGCGCTGATCGACCGGGCCGAAACCGCGCTTGAGCCCGCGGACTACGTGCCGCTGTTCGAGAAGGTTCAGGTCGAGGTGATGAAGGCCGCGCTGGCCGTACCGCTGCATTGCAACACCAACCTGGTTGTCACCCGCAAGGAAGTTACCGGGATGAGTTTCGATGCCATCGGGGCCTACCCGCTGTTCAACGACACCGACATGGTGGAGGTCTGAGCCATGGCTGAACGTATCCTGATCCGCGCCCGCGAATATCATGACTCTGTCCGCCTGATGCGGGTCTCGGAAGCGATCCGTAAATCCCCCGGCGTCACCGAGGCCATGGTGATGATGGCGACGCCGAACAACAAGAAGATCCTTGGCAATGCCGGGCTGCTGTCGGGTGAGGCCGAGGCCGCAAGGGCGGACGATCTGATCATCGCGCTGATCGCCGATTGCGAGGCCAATGCCGCCACCGCGCTGGAACTGGCCGAGGACAGCCTGGCGCAGAAGCCCGGCGGTGCTGCAGGTGTCGCCCTGCCCCGCACTCTGGATGCGGCCCAGGCAGCCACCCCCGGCGCCAATGTCGTGGCGATCTCGGTGCCCGGCGAACATGCCTACCGCGAGGCCAAACGGGCGCTGGAACTGGGGCTGAACGTCTTCCTGTTCTCCGACAACGTCGCGCTTGAGGACGAGCGCCGGCTGAAGGAGCTGGCCGCTGAAAAGAACCGGCTGGTGATGGGCCCCGACTGCGGCACCGCGATCATCGGCGGCGCCTGCCTCGGCTTTGCCAACAAGGTGCGCCCCGGCAAGGTCGGCGTGATCGGCGCCTCGGGCACCGGCACGCAGGAGATCACGTCCCTGCTGGACTGGCTGGGCGCTGGCCTCAGCCATGCCATCGGCACCGGGGGCCGCGACCTGAAGGCCGAGATCGGCGGCGCGACGATGTTGCAGGCGCTGGATCTGCTGGCCGCTGACCCGGGGACCGAGGTCATCGCGATCACCTCGAAGCCGCCCTCGGCGGAAGTGGCCGAAAAGGTCGTCGCCGCCTGCCGCGCGGTGGGAAAACCTGTGGTGATCAACTTCCTTGGCCTTGGGCGCACCGGCACCGAGGGCAACGTGACCTTCACCGATACGCTGGCCGAGACCGCTCTGGCTGCCGCCCGCCTGATCGGCGCCAATGACGAGTTGCCCGCCCTGTCGGAGGAAGAGGCCGAGACCTATCTGGCCGCCGCCAGGGCCAAGCGCACCGGCGGCCAAAAGTACCTGCGCGGGCTCTATGCCGGTGGGACGCTTTGCTACGAGGCCCTGCTGGGGCTGAAAGAGCTGAAAGTTCAGTCAAACCTGTCCGCAGGCGCCGGACCGCTGCCGGATCTGTTTACCTCGGTCGGTCACACGGTGATCGACATGGGCGAGGATGACTATACCGACGGTCGCCCCCACCCGATGATCGACCCGGGCCTGCGCAACCAGCGCATCCTGAAAGAAGCCGCCGACCCGGAGGTCGCGCTGCTGCTGCTGGACCTGGTGATCGGCTACGCCGCCCATGAGGACCCCGCCGAGAGCCTGGCCCGGACTCTGACCGAGGCGCGCGCCAGCGCCGCCGAGGCGGGCCGCGAGTTGCCAGTGATCGTCACCATCTGCGGCACCGAAGCCGACCCGCAGGACCATGCCGCGCAGGTCGCCAGGCTGGAAACTGCGGACATCCTGGTGACCCGTTCCAACGCCGAGGCCGTGCGCCTTGCCGCTGCCTACCTGGAGGACATCCATGGCTGAAGCCCCGAACCCCCTGCTCTCTGCACCGCTCTCGGTGATCAACCTCGGCGCCGAGCTTTTCGCCGAGGCCCTGCGCCAGCAAGAGGTGCCCGTGGTGCAGGTCCAGTGGACCCCGCCCGCCGCGCAGGACGACGACCTGCTGGACCTCCTCGACACCCTGCTCTGACGAAAGACCAAGACGATGACCGACCTGAAGACCCGTATCGAAGAGGCCAACGGAAAAGCCTTCGACATCCTGCGCCAAGGCAAGCCGCAGATCGTGGACGTGGCGCCTGCCATCGAGGTGGTGCCCGGCATGAAACCCAACCTGATCCTGCATTCGGCCCCGGCCATCGCCTTTGCCGAGATGTGCGGCCCGCACAGGAACGGCGTCATCGGCGCCGCACTCTTCGAGGGGCTGGCGGCCACCGCCGAAGAGGCCGAAGCGAAGCTGCTGTCGGGCGAGATCGAGAC
Source organism: Oceanicola sp. S124 (assembly GCF_000220565.1). GTDB lineage: Bacteria > Pseudomonadota > Alphaproteobacteria > Rhodobacterales > Rhodobacteraceae > Pseudooceanicola. The sequence goes on from NZ_AFPM01000031.1 coordinate 9,527, forward strand.
CGCCCCCTGCCATCACCACGCCACCGTGGGCGCGGGCGCGGGCATCACCTCGGCCTCGACGCCGATGATGGTGATCGAGAACACGACCTACGGAAATCGCGCCTATTCCTGTATCTCGGAAGGCGGCGGGCTGCGGCTGCTGAAGTGGGGCTGGTACGATCAGGGCGTCATCGACACCCTGCGCTGGCAGGCGGATCACTTCGCGCCGGTGCTGAAGGCCGCGCTGGCCGCCTCGGGCCCCATCGACCTGAAGAACATCATCTCGCGCGCCGTCGAGATGGGCGATGAATGCCACAACCGCTCGGTCGCCTCGACCTTCCTGTTCCTGAAGGAGCTTTACCCGCATCTGGCGGCGATGGAGCTGACCGAGGACGTGCGCGCCTCGATCAAGTTCCTGGTGGAAAGCGAGCACTTCCTGCTGCACGCCATCATGGCGGGGGCCAAGTCGATGCTGATGCCCGCCGAGGGGACCGAGTATTCCACCATGGTCACCGCCATGGCGCGCAACGGGGTGGATTTCGGCATCAAGGTTTCGGGCCTTGGCGATCAGTGGTTCACCGCACCGGCGAACGACGTGAAGGGCCTCTTCTTCCGCGCCGAATGGGGCTACGAGGACGCCGCGCCGGATCTGGGCGACAGCTCGATCACGGAAACCGTGGGTCTGGGCGGCTTCATCCAGCCCTGCGCGCCGACGGTGACGCAATACGTGGACGGCTCGCTGGCCGAGGCGATTGCCAATACCAACGAGATGTTCGAGATCTGCATCGGCACCAACCCCGATGTGCGCATCCCGGCGATGGACTTTGCCCCGGCGCCCCTGGGGATCGACATCCGCAAGGTGGTGAAGACCGGCATCACGCCGCATATCGACACCGCGATCACCCACAAGGACGGCGGTCTGATCGGTGCGGGCGAAGTCCGCGCGCCCATCGGCTGCTTCCAGAAGGCGCTGAAGGCTTTCGGCGAGAAGGTCCAGGGCTGAAATGTCTGACCTTTCCGAAAAGATCGCATCCGCCAATGCCGAGGCCTTCGGGCGTCTGCGCTCAGCCAATCCGGTCTGGGTCGACGTACAGCTGGCCATCGACTGCCTGCCGGGGATGACCCGCGAAACCGTGCTGCACGCCGGGCCGCCGATTGCCTGGGTGGACATGTGCGGCCCGCAGAAGATGGGCGTGGTGCAGGCCGTGCTGCACGAAGGCCTGGCCACCGACGAGGCCGAAGCCGAGGCACGCATCCTGGCCGGGGAGATCACCGTGGCGCCCTGCCACGACTACAACGCCACGGGCGGCATGGCGGGGATCACCTCGGCCAGCGCGCCCATAGCCGTGGTGCGCGACGAGGTGAACGGCGTCACCGGCCATTCACAGCTGTTCCAGGGCCCGGCCTCGGGCCTGCAGGACCGCGACCTCTACAACCAGGAGGCCCGCAAGCGCTGGACCTGGCTGACCGAAGTCCTCGGCCCGGTGCTGGGCGCTGCCGTGCGCCATACCGGCGGCATTCCGGTGAAGCCGATGATCGGTCGGGCGCTGCAGATGGGCGACGAATGCCATAACCGCAACTCCGGCGGCTCGGCGCTGCTGCTGACGCAGCTGATGCTGCCGCTCTGCGAGACCTGCGACGACCCGGACCTGCTGCAACAGGCGCTGGCCTACCTGATCGAGAACGAGCAGTTCTCTCTGGTGCTGTCGATGGCCGCGGGCAAGGCCATGGCCGAGGCGATGAAGGGGGTCGAGCATTCGACCATCGTCACCACGCTCTGCCGCAACGGGGTCAACTTCGGGATCAAGGTTTCCGGCCTTGGCGAACAGTGGTTCACCGCGCCTGCGAACCGGATCGAGGGGCTCTATTTCAGCTCTGAATACAGCGACGCCGATGCGGTGCCCGACATCGGCGACAGCGCGATCATGGAGACCGTGGGCCTGGGCGGGCACGCGCAGGCGGCAGCGCCCGTGTTGCAGCAGTTCGTCGGCGGCTCCTTCGCCCGGGCCTGTGGCCTGATGCGCGACATGGGCGAGATCTGCCAGGGCGAGCTGACCGAGTTCAAGGTGCCCAACATGGACTTCGCCGGTGTCCCCGCCGGAATCGACATCCGCAAGGTGGTGAAGACCCAGATCACCCCGGTGATCGACACCGCCATCGCCCACAGGAAGGGTGGCGTCATCGGCGCGGGCCAGACCCGGGCGCCGCTGGCCGCCTTCGAACAGGCGCTGCGCGCCTTCGGCGCCGCCTACGCCGGGCCGCGCCCATGACCGGCCCGCTGCTCTCCCTCAGGGATCTGAACGTGTCCTTCGGCCAGGGCCGCAGCGCAGTCCACGCGGTGCGCAACCTCTCCTTCGACGTGGCGCGCGGAGAGATCGTGGCCATCGTCGGCGAGAGCGGCTCGGGCAAGTCGAACGCCGTCCTGGGGCTGCTGGACCTTGTGCGCGCACCGGGGCGGCGCAGCGTCGGCCAGCTGGTCTTCGACGGCGAGGACCTGACCGGCTACGGGCCGCGCCAGATGCGTCGCATCCGGGGCCGCCGCATCGCCATGATCTTCCAGGATCCGATGACGGCGCTGAACCCGCTGCTCTCGGTCGGGCGGCAGATGGTCGACCTGGGGCGGCAGCACCTAGGGCTCAGCCGCAAGGCCGCCTGGGCGCGCGGCATCGAGGTGCTGGAAACCGTCGGCATCACCGCCGCCGAGGCCCGCATGAAGGCCTATCCGCACCAGCTTTCGGGCGGCATCCGTCAGCGGGTGATGATCGCCATGGCGCTGATCTGCGAGCCCGAGCTGCTGATCGCGGACGAGCCGACGACGGCGCTGGACGTGACCATCCAGGCACAGATCATCGAGCTGGTGAAGGACCTTCAGGCCCGGCTTGGCCTGTCGATCATCTGGATCACCCATGACCTCGGCGTGGTCGCCGCGCTGGCCGACCGGGTGATCGTCATGTACTCGGGCACCCAGATCGAGGAGGGCCCGGCAGAGGCGCTCTTCAACCGCACCGGCCATCCCTACACAGAGGCCCTGCTGGCCTCGATGCCGCGCGTCGACCAGGCCCCGGACGGCGCGCTGCGCACCCTGCCGCAGGGCCAGCGCGAGGCCCCGGATGGCTGCCTGTTCCGCGCCCGTTGCAGCTATGCCGAGCCGCAATGCGCGGCCGACCGTCCGGCGCTGGACAGCCTTGCGCCCGGCCATCGCGCCGCCTGTTTCCGCCCCGATCGCCAGAGGCAAGGAGCCCCCTCCCATGGCTGAGCAAGAGCTGATCTTCGTCCAGGACCTGGACGTGCATTTCGACATCGGCCGCGAAGGCTTCGGCAAGTCCTCCGCGCGCAAGGTGCGGGCGGTGGACGGGCTGACCCTGAAGATCCGTCCCGGCGAGACCATGGGCCTTGTCGGCGAATCCGGCTGCGGCAAGTCCACGGCGGGCCGCGCCATCCTGCGGCTGGTCGATCCGACCCGCGGCCGGGTGATGTTCGACGGGCAGGACCTGTCGGCGCTCGGGCCGCGCGGGCTGCGCCAGATGCGCAAGCGGATGCAGATCGTGCACCAGGATCCCTATGCGTCGCTCAATCCGCGCATGAAGGTGAAGGACATCGTGGGCGAAAGCCTGATCGTGCACGGCCTGGCGAAAGGCCGCGCCGTCGCGCCCCGCGTCGCCGCCCTGCTGGAAACCGTCGGCCTTGGCACCGAGGCGATGGAGCGCTACCCGCACGAGTTCTCGGGCGGGCAGCGCCAGCGCGTCGGCATCGCCCGCGCCCTCGCTGTCGAGCCCGACTTCATCGTGCTGGACGAGAGCATCTCGGCGCTGGATGTCTCGATCCAGGCGCAGATCATCAACCTGCTGAAGGACCTTCAGCGCGACACCGGGGTGACCTACCTGTTCATCTCGCATGACATGGCCGTGGTGCGGCACATGTCGGACCGGGTGGCGGTGATGTACCTCGGCGCGGTGGTCGAGATGGGCCCCTCGGAAAGCCTCTACGCCAGCCCGCGCCATCCCTATACCCGCGCCCTGCTGAAGTCGGTTCCGGTGCCGCAGGTCACGGCGGCGGGCAAGCCGACGCTGGAAGGGATCAAGGGAGAGCTGGCCAGCCCGATGGAGGTTCACAAGGGCTGCCGGTTCTGCAACCGCTGCCCGCTGGTGCAGGATATCTGCCGCCAGTCGCCCCCGACCCTGGATGTCGTGACACCGGGCCATTTCGCCGCCTGCCACTTCTCGGACCGGCTGGCCACGGCGGCCTGAGCCGCCCGCCGCCCCCCCGGCAACATGGCCTGAAGTGTTCCCGGACGACGGGGGCTTTCGCTGGGTCCCGACAGCCCCCGTCAAGCCTGCATCAGGTCAGCGTGCGGCCGATCTCGGCCGCCGCTTCCTTCATCTCGGGCAGCGCCTCGTCCAGCAGCCGCTCGAGCGAGACGATCGAGGTGAAGGTATAGGTGTTGAAGCTGGCCACCACCTCTCCCTTCGCGCCGAGGATCGGCACGGCCAGAGAGCGCACGCCGACCGCCATCTCCTGGTCGACAAGCGCATGGCCCTGCTGCCGGATGCGCGCCAGCTCGTTGCGCAGGTCGGCGATCGAGGTCAGCGCGGTCTCGGTCGCCGCCACCAGCCGCACTTCGGCCAGCAGCGCCTCGCGCGCCGGTTCGTCGAGATTGGCAAGGATGCTGCGCCCGGCCGAGGAATAGCCTAGCGGGAAGCGCCGCCCGATGGTCAGCGCGGGCGAGAGCAGGTCGTCGGTATTGGCCGAGGCCACGTGCACGATGTGATCGCCATCCAGCACCCCGAGCGCCATGGGAAAGCCGGTGCGGTCACGGATCCTGTCAAGGTAGAACTGCGCCTTGTCGGCCAGCGGCATCGAGGACAGGTAGGCATAGCCGAGGTCCATCACCTTGGGCGTCAGCCGGAACAGCCGCCCGGTCTGCGACACGAACCCCAGAGAGGCCAGCGTCAGCAGGTAGCGCCGGGCGCCCGCGCGATCCATGCCGGTCTTCTCGGCGACCTGCGTCAGGGTCATCTCGGGGTCGGACTTGTCGAAGGCCATGATGATGCTCAGCCCATGGACAAGCGAGCCGACAAGCGGCTTGGTCCGGGCCTCCTTCGGCTGGGCTGCTGCGGTCCTGGTGCCAGCGGTCTGGTCGTCGTCGGTCTGGGTCACGGCCATCAATCTCTTTCTTCGGGGCGGCACGGCTGAGCCGGCCGGTCTTGGGCGACCCGGCCCTGCCCTGGCTGCCGAAGCTCTGGTCAGGGACCGGGATACGCGAAACAAAGGCCTTTTCGCAAGGCGCCAGCGGCGGACGCGCGGGCCACGGCAGCCCCCGTCGGGCGACATGCCGAAAGAACGCCCGTCCGAGCCGTCGCGCGGCTGGGAGCGCCCCCTCAGGCCCCTGCGGCGCCCGCCCCTCCCCGGGCGGCGCCGACAGCGCCTGCGGACCGGGCAGCCCCCCTGATTCACGCATCCCGGCAGGGATAGCATGTTGCACATAGAAAACTAGTGTGCATCATGTGAACATAGCGGCGGGGTGGCATTCCCCGCCGGATGAGGAAGAAATGAGACTTGTCGTAGCCCTGGGCGGCAATGCGCTGCAACAGCGCAATGAACCGCTGACCCTGGCCACCCAATGGACCAACGCCCGCATCGCCGCCAGGGCGCTGGAACCCGTGGCGCGCAACCATCAGCTTATCCTGACCCATGGCAACGGGCCACAGGTCGGACTGCTGGCGATGCAGGCGCAAAGCTTCGACGGGGCCGAGCCCTACAGCTTCGACCTGATGGGCGCCGCGACCGGCGGCATGATCGGCTTCATTCTGGAGCAGGAGCTGGGCAACCTGCTGGGCTACGACGTGCCGATTGCCACCCTGCTGACCCGCATCGAGGTCGATGCCCGGGATCCCGAGTTCTCTGACCCCAGCAAGTTCGTCGGCCCCGGCTTCGACAGGCCCGAGGCCGACCGGCTGGCAGCGGCCCATGGCTGGACCTTCCGCGAGGACGGCGCCAGGTGGCGCCGCGTGGTGCCCTCTCCGCAGCCGCAGCGCATCCTCTGGCACCGGCCGATCCGCTGGCTGCTGGAACAGAACGCCGTGGTGATCTGCGGCGGCGGTGGCGGCATCCCTGTCGTGCAGCAGGCCGACGGGCGCCTTGAAGGGGTCGAGGCGGTGATCGACAAGGACCGCGCCTCGTCGCTGCTGGCGCGGCGCATTCCGGCGGATCTCTTCGTCATCGCCACCGATGTGCCCGGCGTCTACGAGAACTGGGGCACCCCCGAGCAGCGGCTGGTGCCCGAATTGCACGCGGACGAACTGGAAGGCTCGGCCTTCTCGCGCGGGTCGATGGGGCCGAAGGTGGAAGCCGCGCTGCGCTTCGTGCGCGAGACCGGCAAGCCCGCCGTCATCGGCGCGCTGGACCAGATCGGCGAGATCGTCGAGGGTCGTGCCGGCACCCGGGTGCTGCCCGGGCGTCGGGCGGTGGCCTGATGCGTGGCGCGCTGGTCCGGGGCGGGGCGCTGGCCCTGCAGCGCCTGCACGGCCTCTCGGGACCGGTGCGCCTGCTGGCCAGCTTCGACAACCACGCCTACCTCGAGATCACCCCGCCCCTCGGCGCCCCGCAGGTGCTGATCCTGGCGCGCGCCGGGCAGCCCCGGGGCGCGCTGGACCTGCAACCGGCACTCTGGCGCGACTGGCAGGCGCTCTGCCCGGGCCCGGGCCGGCTCGAAGCGGGCCTGCTGAGCTTCCCGGGGCTTGAGCTGGACGGACGCCAGGCAGAGGCCTGGCCCACGGCACTGCCCGAGGGCGCCCCGCCCCTGCGCGCCCTGCGTCCGGCGGCCCTGGCGCAGCGCCAGCGCTCTGCCCTGCTTGAGGCAGTGCTGACCGGCGCCCCCCTGCCCGACGGCTGTGCGGACCTGGCAGAGGGGCTGGCCGGGCGCGATGGCACGGCGCTCTGCCGTGGCGCGCTGGCGCTGGCCGGACTGGGGCCGGGGCTGACACCGGCGGGCGATGATTTTCTCTGCGGCGTGCTGATCGCGGCGCGCGGCCAGAGCGGCACCTGCCAGGCGCTGCTGCGCGCGGCGCAGACTGCGACCCACGCGATTTCGCGCGCCTTCCTGCAGGCGGCCGCACAGGGGCATGGCTCTGCCGCCTGGCGGGCGCTGCTGACCGGATCCGAGGCCGAGCTGCCCGCGCTGGTGGTCGCAGTGGCCGCCCCGGGCGCCAGTTCGGGTGGCGATGTGCTGGCCGGCTACCTCTGGGCGCGGGCACTGCCCGCCCCGCGCGCCGTGCCAGAGAGCGCATCGCGCAGATACGGCGCGACCCGAGACAGGAACCCCTCAAGCGCCGGATCGCCCGGCGTGACCTGATCCGCCAGCGCGGCGACCAGCGCGGCCTCGTCCAGCGTCCCGTGGCGCCCCTGCTGCAGGACATGACGTCCGGCGACGACCACCTCGCGCACGATTGCGGGGCTGGCGTAGAAGACCACCCTCTCGAAGACATCCCCCGGCGCGGCGAGCCCGGGCGCGAAGATCCCGGCCCCGTCCAGCAGCACGAGATCCGCCGCCGCACCGGGCACGAGGCGGCCAAGGTCGTCCCCCAGGCCAAGGGCGCGGGCGGCGCGGGTGGTCGCCATGGCCAGCACCTCGCGGGGCGAGAGGTCTCCGTGCAGGCGATGCGCGAGGCGCATTTCCGCGAAGATGTCGGGCCGGTCGTCCAGCCCCATCGAATCGAGCCCGAGCGCCACGTTGACCCCGGCATCCAGCATGCCCCGCAGCGGCGCGACGCCGCTTTGCAGCCGCAGGTTGGAACTGGGGTTGGTCACCACCGAGGCACCGGTCCCGGCCATCACCGCCCAGTCGGCGGGGCGCATCTGCACGCAATGGGCACAGGACACGCCCGGCCCGAGCGCGCCAAGCCCCGCCAGGTGCCGGGTGATCGAACCGCCGAAGCGCGGATGCGCCGGGGCATCGTCACGGGCCTGGAAACGGCTTTCCAGCAGGTGCATCTGCTGGGCCAGCCCCAGCTCGGCGGCCAGCTCGGCAACGCGGGCGATCTGGGCATCGCTGCTCCAGTGGCCCGAGACGACGCCCGCCATCAGCCCCACGACCGAGTCGCGGCGACCCGGGGCGAGGGCCCGCAGCAGCGCCTCCCATGCGGACTGCTCGAAGGGCTTGCGGGCCGCGAGGAAGGCCCGCACCTCGGCGGCCGCGTGGTCGGGCATCAGGGCGGCGGCCTCGGCCAGCAGGCGCCCCGTGGCGGGGGCATCCATGGCGCTGAAGACGACGCGGGCACGCTGGCCCGCCGCCTCGTAGCCGGCCAGCACGGCGGCAAGATGATCGCCGTCGCAGCGCGGGTGGTAGTAGCTGTTGACCGTGGTGGTGATGCCAGAGGCCAGCTGGCGCAGCGCCGACAGCTGCGTGTCCAGCCCGACGTCCAGCGCCGGCATCCGCATCAGCGACAGGATCCAGGGCTCAAGCAGGTCGTCGCGGATCCCGAGGCTGAGCGGCGACAGCCCGCGCCCGTGGTCATGGGCGTTGATCAGCCCCGGCAGGGCGATCATCTGCGGGCCTCCGATCACCGGCAGGTCGGGATGGGCGGCGCGCAGGCGGGCGAAGGGGCCGACCTCGGCGACCCGGTCGCCGTCCAGGCGCAGCCCGGCATCGGTCTCGACACCCGGCGTGGCCTCAGGGTCGGTGATCAGCAGGCCGGCGTGGATCAGGCAGCCCCGGGACAACACCTTGGACATCAGTCGGTGATCTTCGGGTCGAGAATGTCGCGGATCGCATCGCCCAGCAGGTTCGAGGCGAGAACGACGAAGAGGATGGCGATGCCCGGGAAGATCGCCGCCCAGGGCGCGTCCCACATCACGTTGCGCCCGTCCGACAGCATGGCGCCCCATTCGGCCGCGGGCGGCGCGGCGCCCAGACCCAGGAAGGACAGCCCGGTGGCCGAGAGCAGCGCCCAGCCGTAGGACATCGAGGCCAGCACCAGCACCGGCGGGAAGGCGTTCGGCAGGATGTGGCGGAAGATGATCCGCGCATCCGAACAGCCCGAGGACCGGGCGGCGTCGACATAGACCTCTTCCTTGATGGTCAGCACCGAGCCCCGGCTGACCCGGGCGAACTCGGTGATCCCGCCGATGCCGACGGCGATGATCACGTTGACCAGCCCGGTGCCCAGCATGGCGACGATGGACATTGCCAGCAGGATGCCCGGGAAGGCCATCATCACGTCGATCATGCGCATCACCAGGTTGTCGAACCGCCCGCCGTAGTAGCCCGAGATCAGCCCGATGGTCGTGCCGATCGAGCACGAGATCGCGACGGCGAAGAGCCCGATCACCAGCGAGACCCGCGCGCCGTAGATGATCCGCGAGAAGATATCGCGCCCGGACAGGTCGGTGCCCATCCAGTGCTCTCCAGAGGGCGGCATCATCGATTCGAGGATGCGGGCATCATAGGGATCGTAGGGGGCGATCTGCGGGGCGAGAATGGCCAGGACCGAGAACACCACGAGGATCGCGATGGCGAAACGGGCGGTGCGGTGGCGGTAGCAGGCGGCGGCGAAGCTGAGCATGGGTCTGTTCCTTCCCCGCGGGCGCGGGGCTGGCCGAAGCGGCCTTGTGTCAGTCGAATCGGATCTTGGGGTCGATCACCGCGTAGAGCACGTCGATGATGATATTGAGCCCGACGTAGAAGAGCGCGGTCACCAGCACGGCGCCCTGCACGACGGGAAAGTCGCTCTTCTGGATGGCGTCCACCAGAACGGTGCCGAGGCCCCGCCGCGAGAAGGCGGCCTCGATGAAGAAGGCGCCGGCGAAGAGCCAGCCGAACTGCAGGCCGATCATGGTGATCACCGGCACCAGCGCATTGGGCAGGGCCTGGATGAAGAGGATCGACAGCTCGGACTTGCCCTGGGCGCGGGCGGTCAGGATGTAGTCCTGCTTGAGCACCTCAAGCATGTTGGTGCGGGTGGCGCGGGCCACGGTGCTGATCGCCCCGAGCGACAGCGCGGCGACCGGCAGGATCAGCGACCGGGCAGAGCCCTGCCCCGAGGCCGGCAGCCAGCCGAGCTGCACCGAGAAGAGCATCACCAGCATGAGGCCGATCCAGAAGGCGGGAACCGAGACCGAGATGGCAGTGAAGCCCATGACGAAATGATCGTACCAGCTGCGCCGGAAGATGCCCGCGAAGGCGCCCATGACGATGCCCACCGGGATCGCCACCGCCATCGCCAGCGAGGCCAGCAACAGCGTCGGAGGCAGGTTGTCGGCCAGAAGCTGCGTCACCCGCTCGGCCGAGATCAGCGAGCGGCCCAGATCCCCCGTCACCAGGTTCCAGAGGTAGCCGAAGTACTGCACCACCACCGGCTTATCGAGGCCAAGCTCTGCCCGCAGCGCCTCGATCTGCGCCGGAGTGGCCCCGGAGCGCGACAGCATGGCCGCCACCGGGTCGCCCGGCAGCGCATGCATGATCAGGAATGACAATGTGACCACCCCGAAAACAACCGGGATGGCCGACACGCAACGACTCAGAAAGAACTTGAGCACGTGTTACTCGCTTTGCTGCTTCTCTCAGAGGTCGATTTCATAGGCGTTCGGCACCAGGCCGGTTGCCCCGAAATCGAGCCCTTCGATCTTGTTGGTCACGCCGATGGCGAGGGCATAGTCGTAGATCGGCAGGATCAGGGACTGTTCCATGATACGCACCTGTGCCTGCTGGAACAGCGCCTTGCGTTCTTCCAGCGAGGTCGCGGCCTGGGCGGCATACAGCATCTCATCCAGCTCGGCGTCCTGCATCTTCGAGAAGGCGAAACCGCTCGCGGTGTTCTCGGAGAGGAAGTAGGGCAGCAGCGAATCGGCAGCAGCGAAGCCCGAACCGCCGGTGAACAGCAGGTTGTGGGTGCCGTTCTTGCCCGCCTCGATGCCGACCATGTAGGCCATCATCTCAAGCTCGACGGAGACGCCGATCTCTTTCAGCTGCGACTGCAGGAAGATCGAGAAGTTCTCGGAGTTGCCCCAGGAGGCCATCTGCACCTTCAGCACCAGCGGCTGGCCGTCCTTCTGGCGGATGCCATCCGCGCCCTGCGTCCAGCCTGCCTCGTCCAGCAGAGCGGCAGCGGCGGCGGGGTCATAGGGGTGGAGACCCTCGACATCCGGCGCGAACTCGGCGGTGATCTTCGAGAGCGGGCCATAGGCCTTGGGCGCCACGCCGCGCATGATCGCCTTGACGGCGGCTTCCATGTCGACGGCCAGGATGAGCGCCTTGCGCACCATCGGGTCATCGGTCGGCGCCAGCTCGGTGTTGAAGAACCAGTAGGCGGGCTGGCCGGACAGCAGCGTCGGGGTGACGGTGTAGTCGCCCGAGGCCTCGACACGGGTCAGCGAGGTCGGCAGCAGGTCGAAGACGATGTCGAAATCACCCGCCAGCAGCGCGACCGAGCGCGAGGACGCTTCGGGCAGGAAGCGCCATTCGATCTCGTCCACCAGCGCCGGGCCTTCGTGGCCGTAGATCGCCGGCGCCCAGGCATAGTCGGGGTTCTTGGCCAGCGTGTAGTGGTCGCCCAGTTCCAGTTCGGTGAACATGAACGGGCCGGTGCCGACCTGGTGCAGGTGGTACTCCTCGCCCCATTGCTCGGCCGCAGTCGGCGAGACCATGGCGACATAGGTCAGCGACAGGTTGAACAGCAGCGAGCTGTTGGCCTGCTTCATCACCAGCTTGACCTGGGTCGGGGACAGGACCTCGACACTGGCCACGTCGGCGGTCAGGGAGGCGGCCTTGTAGCTCTTGGCCCCCAGTCCGGCGATGCGGTCGAAGTTGTACTTCACCGCCTCGGCATCGAAGACGGTGCCGTCGTGGAAGGTCACGCCTTCGCGAAGGTCGAAAATATACTCCATCCCGTCTTCCGAGACGGTCCAGGAGGCGGCGAGACCGGGCACGATATTGCCTTCGGCGTCCTGGTAGACCAGCGTGTCATAGATCGCGGAGAGCACCATGAGCACTTCCCACTTCACGTCGACATGCGGATCCAGCCGGTTCGAAGCCTTGGTCGCGGCGAGGCGCAGCACGGTCTTTTCTCCGCTGTCCTGGGCGGCCAGCTTCGAAGCGAAGGCGGTCAGCAGAGCGCTGCTGAGTCCGGCGGCCATCACCGCGCGTCGTGTAAGAGTCACCATGTCTTCCCCGTTGGTTTAAGTTGTCTGATGGGAAAAAGTTGCGGATCTGAACAAGTGTTGTCAATATGAACAAATCTTGAAGCGCTTTTCCGGGAAGAAAATCCACTCATGAGTCTAAATCTTGAACAGTCGCAGCTCGCCATGGAGGCCGCGCAGCGCAAGGCCGAAGAGCTGGACATCGCCGTCTGCATCGCCGTGCTTGATTCCGGGGGTCGCCTGATGAGCTTTCTGCGCATGGACGGGTCGAACTGGGCCTCGATCTGGGGCGCCCAGGGCAAAGCGCTGACCGCGGCGGCGACACGCTGCCGGTCCGGGCAGATCCCGCCGACCTCGGTGGTCATGGGCCGCATTGCCGAGCTTGAGGGCGGCAACATGATCTACGCCCAGGGCGCCGTACCGCTGATCCGCGAGGGCGTGCTTCTGGGCGCTATCGGCGTCGGTGGCGCCTCGGCGGATCTCGACGAGGCCTGCGCCGAGGCCGGAGCGCTGGCGCTTGGCTGCGACAGCTGAGGCCAGAGGAGCCACGGGGGCCAAAGGGGTCGCAGGGGCGTTGAAGGACGAAAGGCGGCCGGGATCCCCCGGCCGCCTTTCATATGTCCCCCGCCCTGCCATGGTCTATTCCGCCGCCAGCGCCTGCCCCTTGCGCTGCGCGATCACCGAGCAGAGCAGAAGCTGGGACAGGTGGAACAGCATGGTGGGCAGCACGATGGCCCCCACCGTCGCCGCCGGGAACAGCGCCGTGGCAATCGGCAGCCCCGAGGCAAGGCTCTTCGTCGAGCCGCAGAACAGCAGGACGATCCGGTCCTCTTCCGGCAGGCCGAGGCTGCGCCCCCCCTTCGCCATGATGACGAATGCCAAGGCGAGGAAGATCCAGACCACGAGCAGCAGCAGGACCAGGTTGATGGTGGGCACCTCGCTCCAGAGGCCCGCAACGGTGCCGGCGCCGAAGGCCGAGTAGACGATCAGCAGGATGGCACCGCGGTCGACGACCATGGTCAGCATCTTGTGGCGCTGCACGAAGCCGCCGATCCAACGCCGCAGCAGCTGGCCCAGCACGAAGGGCAGCACGATCTGCTCTCCGATCCGCACCACCGCGTCCAGCGAGACGCCGCCGCCCTCCTGGTGCAGCACCAGCGCCGCCAGCAGCGGGGTCAGCACCACGCCGATCATGTTCGATACCGAGGCGGCACAGATCGCCGCCGGGACATTGCCTCCGGCGATCGAGGTGAAGGCGATGGAGCTTTGCACCGTCGAGGGCAGGATGGCGAGGAAGATCAGCCCCGTGGCCATCTCGGGCCCGAGCACCCCGTCGAAGATCCCGGCCAGCAGCAGGCCGAGCGCGGGAAACAGCAGGTAGGTGGCCGAGAAGGTCAGCCCCTGCAGCCGCCAGTTGAGGAAACCCGCCTTGACCGCCGAAGGGTCGAGCTTGGCGCCGTAGAGGAAGAACAGCAGCGTCACCGCCCAGTAGCTGGCATGCGAGAGCAGCTCTGCCGCCACGCCGCGCGCCGGCAGGAAGGCCCCCGCCAGCACCATGACGAAGAGCAGGATCATGTAGGTATCAATGCCGATGCGCTTCAGCTGATTCACGTCGTCTTTCCTTCCGGGATCACGCGGCGCCGCGCCTTTGGAGCGCGATGCCTGTCGAAGTCTCTCCGCCCGGCCGGGGCTGCAGGCGCGGCGCGGGATCCGCAGCTGCGGCCCGGGGGCGGCATGGATCGGCCTGCGCGATCCCGGGCGGCGTGTCAACAAGACGGCAGAGCCGGTGTCCCCTGCCAACTGCGGCACCGCCCGCCCCGGCAGCACGCTGCGCCAGGGTGTTCGGGCCGCCGAAGGTGGGTTGCACCCACCCTACGCCAGCCCCGACCCGCCGCGCGTCAGCGCGAGGGTGGCGACACGCGTCCAGTCCGGGCACGAGACAGGCGGGCACGGGGCAGCCAGGCACAGGGCAGCCGGGCATGGGGCGCATCACGCCGCCCCCGCCGTGGTCAGCCGGCGCCAGTCGGCCAGCGCGCGCGGCACGCCCCCCTGAAGGCCCGCCGCCACCACGGCGCCGAAACGCAGGTCGCCCGGCGGCAGCGGCTTGAGGGCATGGCCAAGCGCGGCGAGGCGCGGGGCAGAGGGGTGGCCCTCTTCGATCAGCAGCTTGCCGGCCTCGCTGCGCCAGCGCGGCGCGGCCACGGCCGAGGCAAGGTCGGCGCCGTGCCGCGCCTTCCAGAGCACCTGCAGCAGGGTCTGCACCTGGCCGTCCGCCCCCGGCGTCGCCAGGGCCCAGACGGCGCCATCCGGCCCGCTCAGCAGCGCCGGCGCCAGCGTGTGCACCGGCCGCTTGCCCGGCGCCGCATCGTTCGGCGCAGGCCCGAACCCGGCGGCACGGTTGTTCAGCACGAAGCCCCCTTCAGGCACATAGACCGCCGAGCCGAAGTCATCGAAGACCGAAACCAGCGACGAGATCACCCGCCCCTCGGCATCCGCAGCGGCCACACCAGCGGTGTGAAGATAGGCCCGCGGCCCGCCACGGTGCAGCGCCCGGGCGGGATCATAGGTCAGCGCCTCGGCCATCAGCGGCAGCCCCTCTCCGGCGCGGGCACGGTAGGCGAAGGCGGCCTCGGTCAGCTCGACACCGGCATGATCGGGTACGGCGTGATCGGGTACGGCATGGTCAGGCCCTGCATCGGTGGGGCACTGGGCTTCCATCGCGGCAAGCGCCATGTTCAGCAGGATGCCCTGGGTCATCGGCGGCTGGGTCATCAGCCGCAGCCCGCACCAGTCCGTCGCATTGGGCGCAGAGATCACCGTGTCATGCCCGGCCAGATCCGCGGTCGAAAGCGTACCGCCAAGCGCCTGCACGGCGCGGGCAGTGGCCTCGGCCATCTCGCCTTCGTAGAAAGCGGGCGCGCCCTCTGCCGCGATCCGGCGCAGCAGCGCGGAAAGCGCGGGCAGGCAGACCAGATCCCCGGCGGCCTTGTCGAAGAAGGGCCAGCCCTGCGCGCCGCCCGCGACCAGCCGGTCCCGCTGGACCTGCAGCGCCCCGCCCAGGTACGAGCCGACGCGCAGCCCCTCTTCCGCCAGCCGGATCGCCGGGGCCAGCACCTCGGCCAGCGGCAGGCGGCCCTCGGCGCCGTGCAGCGCGGCCCAGGCCGCGACCATGCCCGGCACGGTGATGGAGTTCGGCCCCTCGATGGCCTCGCCGCCGTAGCCGAGCGGCGCCGTGCCGGTGCCGTTGTAGGCGGTGGTCCTGCCATCGACCCCATGCACCAGCGCCAGCATGTCACCGCCCAGCCCGCAGGCCTCGGGGGCGACCACGACCAGCACCGCCTGCGCCGCGATCAGCGCATCCGCCGCCGTGCCGCCAAGATCGAAGGCACGCAGCCCCGCCTGGGCGGCCAGCGGCGTCTCGCAGGAGATCGTGCCTCGCGCACCCTCGATCACGGGGCGCTGCGGCGACGAGAAGGGATCGGCCAGTTCGAACATGATATCCCCTCAGACCGCCGTGTAGCCGCCGTCGACGACAAGCTGGGTGCCGCTGACGTAGCGCGCCGCATCCGACGCGAGGTAGAGGACCGTGCCCGCCAGCTCGGCGGCGGTGCCATGGCGGCGCATCGGGATGCCCGCGTCGATCTTGCGCCGCGCCTCGGCGGGGTCGGACTGGTGATCCCAGAAGGTATCGTTGAAGGGCGTGTCGACCCAGCCGGGCAGCAGGGCGTTGACGCGGATGTCCTCTGGCCCCAGCTCATCCGCGAGGGCGCGCACCAGCCCCAGCACGCCGGACTTCGTCGCATGGTAGCCGGGCATCCCCGCATGGCCGCGCAGCGCGCCGGTCGAAGAGGTGAAGATCACCGAGGCATTCTCAGAGGCCTTCAGGTAGGGCAGCGCCGCCTGGGTCAGGAACATCGGCAGCGAGAGGTTCACGGCGATCGAACGCTGCCACATCTCCTCGCTCCAGTCGGCGAGATCGGCAGACAGCAGCAGGCCCGCGTTGACGAAGAGGCAGTCGATGCCGCCCTGCTGCGCCACGGCAAAGGCCACCGCCTCGGCCGGAGAGGACATGAGCGAGAGGTCGAGCACCTTCGTGGCAATCCGGCCCGGCAGGTCGCGGGCCTTGTCTTCCAGCGCCGAGAGGCCCTCGGCGTTCAGGTCGCAGACGGTGACTTCGGCACCCTGTTCGAGGAAAGCGAGGGCGGCAGCGGCACCGATGCCGGTGGCCCCTCCGGCGATGAGAACGCGGGTCATGTCAGGGCTCCTTCAGGGAAACGGGTCGTCAGGTGGTCGTGCTGCCAGCCGATGGCCTGCTGCAATTGCAGGCCGAGCGACAGCAGCCGCCCCTCCTGCCCCGGCGCGGCGGCGAACAGCGCGCCCTCGGGGCGGTTCAGCGCGTCGCGCAGCAGCGGCAGGCAGAGGCTGGGGTAGCCGGTCAGGTTCCAGGGGCGGGCAAAGCAGGTGTAGGGGCGGTTCAGCGGCCGGGTCTCGGCATCGGGGCGCATCAGCGACAGGGCATGCAGCGCCGGGGCCGGGGCGTTCAGCGCCGGGCAAAGCACGACGTCGAGGCTGTCAAACAGCGCCGCCATGGCCTGCCTGTAGCGCAGCACCTCCTGCCGGGCCATCAGCACCCGGGCGCCCGAGACCGCGCGCCCGGCCAGCAGGCGGGCCCAGGTGGCGGGCTCGAAATGGCTGTCCTGCGCGGGCTGGCCGGCGGCCTCTTCCAGGCCCGCGACCGTGGCGGCGAGAGAGGCGAGGCGCAGGTCACGCTCGGCCTCGGACAATGCCTCAGGGATCGGTGGCAGGCTGGCGGGCGTCACCTCATGGCCGAGGCCGCGCAGGGACGCGGCGAGGGTGTGCAGCCGCGACAGGATCTGGGGATCCGTCGGCCCCCGGTCGGCGGCCTGAAGCACCAGACCGAGGCGCAGGGGCTGCGGAGGCGCGATCCGGGCCAGCTCGGGCCGGGCGGCGCCGACGGCGAGGGCCAGCGCGGTATCCTCGATATCGCGGCTCAGCACGTTCTGGGCGGCGAAACCTGCCGCACCCTCGCTCCGCTCGGGGCCGAGGGGGATCAGATCATGGGTCGGTTTCAGCCCGACCACACCGCACAGCGCCGCCGGAATGGTGATCGAGCCGCCCGCGTCACTGGCATGGGCCAGCGGCACCATGCCCGTCGCAACCGCCACCGCCGCCCCGCCGCTGGAACCGCCCGACGAGAGGTGAGGCGCATAGGGGTTGCGGGTGGCCAGCCCATGATGACGGCTTTCGCAAGAAGATGTCCCGCCGAATTCCGGCGAATGGCTGCGCCCCAGCACCTGCGCGCCGGCCGCAAGGTAGCGATCCAGCAGCAGGGCGTTGTCGGGGGCCGCTGCGGCGGGAAAGGCAGAGCCATTGGCGCAGACCTGCCCCCGGATGGCGAAGGAGAGATCCTTGACCAGCATCGGCACCCCGGCCAGCGGCCCGGTGGCATGGGTCGCAAGCGGCGGGTCGAAGACCTCGGCCACGGCCTGAAGCCCGGCGATTTCTGCCCCGCGCAACCGCGCCGCGCCGCGCAGCGCCAGCGGGTCCAGCCGCCCGGCGCGCACGCCCTCGGCCATGGCCACCGCCGAGAGCGGGGCCGGGCCGGGCGGCAGGGACAGGGCGGCGGTCATGATCAGTACTGCGCCTCGGGCAGGCGGACGCGCAGCCCGTCCATCTCTTCGGTCATGATCAGCTGACAGGACAGGCGGCTTTCCGGCAGCCGGTCACAGGCGGTGGCATCCAGCATCTCGTCCTCGACGGCACCGACTTCGGGCAGGGTGAAGCTGTCGGCATTGGCGACATAGACATGGCAGGTGGCGCAGTTGATCGAACCGCCACACTCCCCCATGATCCCGTCCACGTTGCTCATCACCGCGGCTTCCATGACCGAGGTGCCGACGGCCACCTCCAGCACGGTCTCGGTGCCGTCATGGGCGATATAGGTTACCTTGGGCATCGCGTGATCTCCTTCAGGCGGCCTTGGGTGTCAGCTTGAGCGGCAGCTTCGTCAGGCCACGCAGGCCCGGATGCATCCGCAGCTCGGTCGGGCCGGTCACCTCGACGCTCTCGATCTGCTGGGCGAAGGCCTGGAAGAAGCACTCGGCCTCCAGCCGGGCGAACATCTGGCCGACGCAGCCATGGATCCCGACGCCGTAGCCGATCTGCCCCTTGATCTTGCGGGTGATGTCGAAGGCGTCGGGATCTTCGAAATGCGCCCCGTCGCGGCTGGCGGAGCCCAGGAAGCACATCACCTTCTCGTTGGCGCCGATCTTCTGGCCCGCCACCTCGCACTCTGTCAGCGTGGTGCGGAAGATCGACTGAGAGGAGCTGTCATAGCGCGTCGCCTCTTCGAAGGCATTGCGCGCCAGCGAGGGATCCTCGCGCAGCTTGGCGTATTGATCGGGGTGCTCGGCCAGGGCCCGCAGGCACAGCCCGATGCTGTCCACCGTGGTATCCACGCCCGCCGAAAGGAAGGTGCGCACCAGCATCATCGCCTCTTCCTCGGTGATCTTGCCTTCGTCGGCGGCGGCATAGATCATCTGCCCGATGCCGCCTTCGGCCAGGGCGTCGCGCTGGCAGCGGGCGATGATCCACTCGGGCACGTCCTTGTGGGTCTCCATGTACTCCTCGTACCAGGGCACGGTCGGGCCGAAGGCGCCAAAGACCATGGTGCCGTAGATCAGCAGGTTGTCACGATCCGCATCCGCCAGGCCGACGCTGTCGGGGAAGACCTTCAGCGGGTAGGGGCGCGTCAGCTCGGAAACGCCCTCGATCTCGCCCTTGGCGCCGGCCTCTGCGACCATGCGCGCGGCATCCACCTCGAAGCGGTCGCGGATCTGGCGCAGCACGCGCGGAGACAGCGCCCGTGACAGCACGGTGCGGGTGCGGGTATGCTCGGGCGGGTCGACCTCGAGGATGATCGAGGGCTTCCGCCAGGGCTTTTCCTTGAAGTAGTTCTTGATGCCGCCACCGCCGGCATTCGAGAAGGTCTCGTAATCCGTCAGCACCTGCTGGCAGGTGTCGTAGTGGTGCACGCACCAGATGTCGTGCTTTTCAAGGTAGACGACCTTGCCCAGCCCGCGCAGCTCTTCGTAGGCGGCATAGGGGTCGGCGCGGAACTCCGGGCTGAAGGGATCAAGTTGCGATGTCACGCGGTCGGGCATGTCTGGCTCCGGTCTATTGGGTCGCGGCGGCGCGCAGGCGGGCGCGCAGCTCTTCGGTGGCGGCAAGGTCGGGGCCTGCTTCGGTCAGCACGACGCCATAGGCCTCGCGCGCGGCATCGGGGGACACCAGCCCGTCCAGCACGTCCTCGGCCACCCGGGTCGGGTCGCGCCGCAGCGGATCGCCGTAGCCGCCGCCGCCCGCCATGCGGTGGCGCACAAGATCGCCCTCGCCCAGCGTCTCGGCGCGGGTGGCCAGCGGCGGGATCGAACGCAGGGCATGGCCCGCCTCGATCTCGGTGAAGGCCGGCTTGCCCTCGGCGCCGCCGAACAGGCCATGCGGCGGGTGATAGACCTTGTCCGAGCGGACGCCAAAGTAGGTATCCCCGGCCAGCGCCCGCCATTCGCGCTGGATCGAGACGCCGCCACGGAACTCGCCCGCGCCGCCGGTATCGGCGACGAAGCCGTAGCGTTCGATGCGCAGCGGGTAGTCGGCCTCGATCATCTCGATCGGCACGTTGGACTGGTTCGAACCCATGTGCGGCACGCCGGACTGGCCGTCATGCTGCGAGGTCGCGCCCCAGACCCCCATGACGCATTCCGAGAAGACGAAGGGCTTGCCGCCGACCTGGCCGCCGAAGCTGGGCAGGGTCGAGCCGCCGGTATTGTCCGCCGCGATCTTGTCCGGCAGCGCTTCGGCCAGGGCGCCGAAGATGCAGTCGATGATCCGGTAGCCGGTGATCCCTCGCGCGCCGCAGGGCGCCGGGTAGGTGCAGCTGACCAGCGTGCCCGGGGGGGCCGTGACGGTGATCGGCCGGGTGTAGCCGTGGCAGTTCGGCACTTCCTCGGGCATGATCGAGCGCAGCGCGGCATAGACGTTGGACTTGCAGAACGACAGCGGCGCATTGATACCGCCCTTGACCTGCGGGCTGGTGCCCGTCCAGTCGGCGGTGATCTCGCTGCCCCGCACCGTCAGTTTCAGATGCAACTCAATGGGTTGCGGATCTTCGCCCAGCCCGTCGATATGGTCGACAAAGCTGTAGGTGCCGTCCGGGATCGCCTCGATCGCCTTGCGGGAAAAGACCTCGGCCTGGTCCTGAAGCGCCTCGGCATAGTGGCTGATCTGCGCCGCGCCGTAGCGGTTCAGCAGCGCCTCGAAACCCTGGCGGCCGGCGCGCGCGGCAGCCATCTGGGCGCGCAGATCGCCGATCACCTGGTCGGGCACGCGGACGTTGGCGGCGACGATCTGCATCACCGTGTCGTTCTCTTTCCCTTTATCCAGAAGTTTCAGGAATGGCAGGCGCAGGCCCTCCTGATGGATCTCGGTCGCACCGATAGAGTTCGACCCGGGCACCAGCCCGCCGACATCGGCGTGATGCGCGATGGTGGTCGCCCAGGCCTGGATCTCGCCTTCCGCGAAGATCGGTTCGATGACGTAGATGTCGGGCAGGTGCTGGCCCTGGATCAGGTAAGGATCGTTACCGATGAAGACGTCGCCCGGGTGAATATCGCCGGCGAAATGCTGCACCAGGAAGTTCATCGCATCGTAGAAGGAGCCCAGGTGCATCGGCGTGGTGACGCCCTGGGCGATGGTCTCTCCGCGCGCGTTGCAGAGCGCGGTCGAGTAGTCCATCGCGTCGCGCACGATGGGCGAATGGGCCGTCCGCATGAGGATCAGCGCCATTTCGTCGGCGATGGCCTCGAAGCCGTTCTTCAGGACTTCCAGAAGGATCGGATCTGTCTGAATGCTCATGCGCCTGCCCCCTTCACGAAGTCGATGACGATATTGTCGAAGGCGTCGCGGAAGACCGTGGCATCCGGGGGTACAACCGTGGTGCCTTCGTATTCCTCAATGATCGCAGGGCCTTGCATGGGGGCTTCGGTCAGCGCATGGCGCCGCAGGACCGGCGTGTCATGCAGGCCGAGCGCGCCGAAATAGACCGGGCGGATCGTGCCTTCGGCGGGCGGGCTGCGCTCTTCCAGTGTCATCTGGTCGGGGGTCTGCGGCGCGACGGCGCCCAGCACACGCAGATTGACGATCTGGATCGCGCCCTCAAGCAGGTGGCCGTAGCTGCGGCGGTGCTCGGCCTCGAAGGCCTCACGCACCGCGTCCAGATGACCGGCAAGATCGCCGCGCGGCAGGTCGATCTGCAGCTCGAAGGCCTGCCCCGCATAGCGCAGGTCGGCGGACCAGCGGACCTCCGGCGCCTCGACGTCGAGTTCATCAAGAACCTCGGCCTCCATCTCGCGCAGGAGGGCCTCGGCGCGGGGCGCGGTTTCCGCGTCCAGCAGGCCGAGGAAGGCGCGCGAGCGGGTCGCCTCGAAGTCCGCAAACAGCAGGCCGACGGCGGAATAGACACCGGCGGCGGGGGGGACGACGACGCGCGACATCTCAAGCTCGCGCGCGATCATCGCGCCGTGGACACCACCATTGCCGCCGAAGCAGAACAGGGTGAAGTCGCGCGGATCGCGACCGCGATAGGTGCTGACCGCCTTCACCGCGCGCATCATCGTGACGTTGGCCAGTTTGTGGACGCCAAAGGCGGCCTCGTGCAGGTCGGTGCCGAGATGCGGCGCGATCTTTCCTTCGAACTCGGCCCGCGACAGGTCCGAGCGGATCGGGACAGAGCCGCCCGCCAGCGCGTCCTGGTTCAGGTAGCCCAGCACGACGTTCGCGTCGGTCACGGTCGCGGCTTCGCCGCCCTGATCGTAGCAGAGCGGCCCGGGGGCCGAGCCCGCCGACTGCGGCCCGACCTTCAGCGCCCCGGCTGCGTCGATCCGCACCATGGAACCACCGCCAGCGCCCACTTCGGACACGTCGATGACCGGCAGTTTCAGCGCGTAGCCGCCGCCCTTGACCAGCCCGGCGGACAGGGAGATCCCCCCGC
The DNA here is from genome assembly GCF_000220565.1 of Oceanicola sp. S124. Lineage (GTDB taxonomy): Bacteria > Pseudomonadota > Alphaproteobacteria > Rhodobacterales > Rhodobacteraceae > Pseudooceanicola. The sequence goes on from NZ_AFPM01000031.1 coordinate 31,707, forward strand.
CCACCTCGTATTCGCTGGTCGAGGAAATCCGGCCCCCTTCCACCATCGCCGCCTTGGCCGTGGTGCCGCCCATGTCGAAGGTGATGATGTTGTCATAGCCCGCCCGGGCGCCCATGCGGGCCGCGCCGACAACGCCCGCCGCAGGGCCGGATTCGACCACGGTGGCGGGCTTGGCGATGATCGTCTCGATCTGCTGCACGCCACCCGAGCTTTGCATCATCGACAGGCGTCCGTCCTGCCCGGCCTCCTTCAGCCGTGCGGAAAGAGACCGCAGGTAGCGCGCCACCGGCGGGCCGATATAGGCGTTGGCGACGGTGGTCGAGGTGCGCTCGTATTCACGGATCTCGGGCAGCACTTCGCAAGAGAGCGAGATGAAGTGATCCGGCAGGCGCATACGCAGGCGTTCGCCAACCATACGCTCGTGAACAGGGTTGACGTGGGAGTGCAGGAAGCAGACTGCCACGGCCTCGATGTCCAGCCCGGCAATATGGTCGATCAGCGCCTCAAGCGCCGTTTCGTCCAGCGCTTTCAGAACGTTGCCCTGGGCGTCCAGACGCTCGGGCAGCTCGAAACGGTGGCGCCTGGGCACCAGCGGCGCGGGCTTTTCATAGAGCGGTTCGTAAAGACGCGGCACGCGGATGCGGCGCAGTTCCAGCACGTCGCGGAAGCCCTCGGTCGTGATCAGCGCGGTCTTCGCGCCCTTGCCTTCGAGGATCGCATTGGTGGCCACGGTCGAGGCATGCAGCACCTCGTCGAAGCGCACGCCGCCCTCGGCCTGGCCCAGGTCGGACATGGCTTCGATGATCGCCGTGGCGTAATCGGCAGGGGTCGAGGGCACCTTGCGGGTCACCAGCCGACCGTCCGCCGAGAGGCAGGCGATATCGGTGAAGGTGCCGCCGATGTCGGCGGCGATACGGTAGCCCGAACCGCTCATGCCTGGTCCTGCCGGTACTTGGCCAGCTTGGCCTCGTCGATCTCGATCCCCAGGCCGGGGCCGACCGGGGCGGCGATGCAGTCGCCGTCCAGCGCCATCGGCTGCGCGATGATGTCGTCGGTGTAGTAGTTGCCCGCCACCTTGCAGGGGTGGGTCCCCGCCGGAGCGTTGACCGGGATCACGCTGGGCAGGGTCACGCAGGGCTGGGACAGCACGAAATGCAGGTTCGCCGCATTGCCGATGCCCGACTCGATCGAGCCGTTGACGTCGCAGGGGATGTTCATAGTCTCGGCGATGGCCGAAACCTTGCGCGCTCCGACATAGCCGCCCGCCTTGGCGAGGTAGATCGAGATCCAGTCGGCGGCGCCGTTCTGCACCACCTCCATCGCGTCCACCGCGTCCCAGCAGCTTTCGTCCGCCATCACAGGCAGGGCGCCCCGCTGGGTGATGCCGACCATGGCCGAGAGATTGGCGCCGGGCTGCTCGCAACCATTCGCCCCCGCATCCTTCAGCCGGGCGAGATAGTCGATCCCATCCCGGGCTGTCCGGTAACCTTGATTGGCGTCCAGACGCATGAAGAAGGCGTCCCCGCCCTCGCGGCGCAGTTCGGCAACCAGCCTGATGTCGCGCTCGGGGTCGACGCCGCCCTTGATCTGCAGCGCGGTGCAGCCGTCGGCCAGCGCCGCCAGGCCCTCTTCCATCGCCTCGGCGTGGTCCATCAGGCCGACCATATGGGCATAGCGGATGCCCTCGCGGACCTTGCCGCCCAGCAGGTTGTAGACCGGCTGGCCAAGCACCTTGCCCCAGGCGTCATGCAGCGCGATGTCCAGCGCCAGCTTGGCATAGGAGTTGCCGATGGCGGCGCGATCCATCGCCTGCCGTGCCGCGTTGACGTCGCAGACATTCATGCCGATCAGGCCCGGCGCCAGCACATCGCGGATCATCGCGACGACGGTGGCCTGGGTTTCGCCTCCGCGTCGGCCCGCCGCGCCGCCCCAATCGGGCAGCGGCGTGGCCTCGCCCCAGCCGACGACCCCGTCTTCGGTCTCAAGCCGGGTGATGACGAAGCCGCCGAGATTCTCGCGCAGCCCCGCCCATTTGAAGTCGCGCCGGACCGGCAGGCGAAGCGGAAAAACCTCGATGCGTTTGATTTTCATGATCTGTCCTTGGTCGATATCCTGCCCGCCCCCGGGGCGGCGCTTTTGGCGGCAGGATCACGGGCAGGCCGGCCAAGGTCAACATGAATATTTCACATTCGAAAATTCATGAAATCAGATGAACCACCCAGAGAGGCAGGATTCCATGTAACACACTGAATAAACAATGAAAACATTTGTTCGATTGAAATTTAGGCAGTCATATCCCGCTCGACTCCAAGGCATCCCGCCCGAATACGGTTCACCACGAGAGTCCCCAGACAAAGTGGTCGTGACAGGTGCCACCCGACATGAAAACACATAAGGCAATGTTTTAAAAAAATATTTTTGGAATCTTGCCGCGCACCCCAGCGCGGGCTGCTGCGCCGCCCCTCCCGGTTTGATCGCGAGGATTATTTTCGCTTACGATATTTCCTGTGGAAATTTTCCCTGAGATCCGGTTTACTCCCCTCAGGCAGGCAGATGTCCGGCCCGGCTCCGCCGACCGGCCCCCCTCCCAAGCAATCTCCCCCGGAGAGTCCCTCATGTGGCTCTCCTCTTTGCGGCGCCCGGTCCTCTGACCGGCGCCGCGCTTTTCTTCCCGGAAGGCCCCGAGGATGACGATCGGTCCCGAAACATGCCCTGACCGCCGGTGCTCCGCATCTTGTCCGGGCCTTCCCCGCGGCCGGACCACGACGGAGACCCCATGACCAAGCACACCCTGATCGTCGGCGCCTCGCATGCCGGCGTCACCGCAGCCGAAGCGCTGCGCCGCAATGGGTTCGACGGCGCGATCACCCTGCTGTCGGCCGAGGCCTGCCCGCTGCCCTACCATCGGCCGCCCCTGTCGAAGGCCTATCTCTCTGGCGAGAAGAGCGCCCAGCAGATCGCCCTGCGTGGCGCGACGTTCTACGAGGACAACGCGATCATCCTGCGCCATGGGCTGCGCGCCGAGGGGCTGGACCCTCGCGCCCGCACCCTGACCGCCGGCGATGAGGTGATCCCCTATGACGACCTGATCCTGGCCACAGGCGCCCGTCCCCGGCTCCTGCCGGGCAGCGAGCAGATCCGCACCGGGCTGCACCGCCTGCGCGACCTCGCCGACGCCGATGCCCTGGCCCGGCGTCGGGACAGCGCCAGCCGCCTGGTCATCGCCGGGGGTGGCTTCATCGGCCTTGAAGTCGCCGCGACCTTTGTCAAGCGGGGCGTCGAGGTCATCGTGGTCGAACCGCAGACCTCGCTGCTGGCCCGCGCCCTGCCCGCCGAAGTCTCGGCCCCGCTGCTGGCACTGCACCGCGCCGCCGGGGTCGAGATCCGGCTGGGCACCACCCTGACCCGGCTGATCCACAGCAACGGCCGCCTGACGGGGGTCGAATTGAGCGACGGCACGCAGATTGCCACGGATGACCTGCTGGTCGGCATCGGCTCGCAAGCGCGGCTTGAGCTGGCGCCGGGCGCAGAAACCCGGTTGGGGGGCTTCGCGGTCGACAGCCATGGCCGCACCTCGCTGCCCCATGTCTGGGCGATCGGCGACTGCGCCACCCAGGACAACCGCTTTGCCGGTGGCCCGGCGCGGATCGAATCCGTGCAGGCCGCGACCGATCAGGCCCGCGCCACCGGCGCCGCGCTTGCCGGCAAGACCGATGCGCCCCCGGCCGCTGAGGCGCTGCCCTGGTTCTGGTCCGACCAGTACGACTGGAAGCTGCAGATGGCCGGCTTCATCCAGCCGGGCGCCGAGGTCGTGCTGCGCGGAGATCCGGCGGCCGGGGCCTTCTCGGTGCTGCACATGCGGGGCGCGCGTCTCTGCGCCACCTTCTCGGTCAACCGCGCCGGCGACCATATCCACGCCCGCAAGCTGATCGCCTCGGGCGCGCGCTTCGACGCGGCCGCGCTGACCGATGCCGCAACCCCCCTGAACAAGTGCCTGATCCCGGAGCCCGCCGCATGAGCCACCCGCTGACCCCCGAGGCGACCGCCGCCGCCATCGACCGCCTGCGCCCGGTGCTGGCCAGCCTGCTGGCCCAGCCCGATGTCGGCCGCGATGGCCTGGCGCTGTCCATCGCCTGCGAAGACGTGACCGGCACCCCGGTCGAACTGGGCGATTTCACCATCGGCGACCTGTCGTCGAACCCCTACCCCAACGGGCAGATCGCGCGACAGAAGCGCGGCCTGTCGCAGCGCAAGCGGATGGCCGGCGCCATGGTGCCGTCCTGCGAACGCGATCCGGAGCGCGACAGCGCCTGGACCGGCTCGGCCTGGATCTCGGGGGTGGCCGTCGGCTGCGCCGGCCTGACCGAGGCACAGGACGGCCTGGTGGCCCATTGGGTCGCCCATGCGCTGCTCTGCGAGGCAGGAATGCCACCCCATGCGCCCTGAATTGCGGATCGGAAAATTTTTCCTGCCCTTCTCTGCCGGGCCCGGCTATGATGCCCGAACGCGTCAGAAGAGCAGCGGTGAAAGATGGAGAACGACCCAGTGATGCCCGCCCTGGAAGCCGACAGCCGTCAGCCCATCGGGCGCCGCCTGAAGGCCTTGCGCAAGTCCCGCAAGCTGACCCTGACCCGCGTTGCCGAAATGTCCGGCGTCTCGGCCTCGACCCTGTCGAAGATCGAGAACGCGCAGGTTTCGCCCTCCTTCGACATCATCAAACGGATCTGCGACGGGCTGGACATCGCCATCGAGGACATGATGGGCGATGCCGAACCGGCCCCCGCCCCGGCGATGAATGGCCGCAAGACAACCACGCTTTCGGGGTCCGGCGCGCGCTTCACCTGTGGCCAGTACGACTACAAGGCCCATGCGACCGAGCTGTTCCGCAAGGGAATGGTGCCGCTGGAGCTGCATGTCCGCGCCCGCTCGGTCGAAGAGTTCGACCATTGGTCGCGCCACAACGGAGAGGAGTTCGTCTTCGTCCTCTCGGGCGAGATCGAGATCCACACAGAACTATATGCTCCCTTCCGCCTGAAGCAGGGCGAAAGTGCCTATTTCGACAGTTCCATGGCGCATATCTACCTCTCGGTCAGCGCCGAGGATGCCCATGTGCTCTCGGTCTCCTACGATCCGCGGCCCCGGCAGGCGCCGATCTCGGCCTACATGCACGCCGCCGCCCGTCCCGTGGACGAGAGCGACATGCCCCCGGCCCAGCCCCGCATCGCCGCGCAGCAGCGCTGAAGGGCTGGCCGGCGGCGGCCTATTCCTCTCCGAGCGCGACTGACCTGGTCGGCACCGAGATGTCCTGCCACTGGGACAGGGATGTCACGTAGGGCCCGTTGAACCCGCCCTGGGCCTCGATCTCGCGCAGCAGAACCTGCGCCTTGGGATAGCTCGAATAGGGCTCGAGCACGACGGTCAGGGCGCCGGTGCCGGTCCGGAACACGCCCAGGCTGTCGGCAGGAACATCCAGGCGCCCCTTCACACGCCTCAGCAGCGTCTCGACATCAGCTTCGCGCGCGACCGCGCCAAGGGCGACCCCGAAGGCCCCGGGGCCGTCGATAGCCCCGGATTCCAGCGTCACCTGGATCGAGCGCAGCGCCTCGAGATTGCGCCCCGCCGAAAGCGACCCCAGGGCGCTTGCCCGCAGCAGCTCCTGCTCGGCCTCATCGTAGCGGCCAAGCTGGATCATCGTGTAGCCGGCGTTGTTCAGCACCTTGACCTGTTCCGTCTCGGGCAGGGCCTCGAGGTCGGCCAGCTGCGCCTCGAACCACTCGGCAGCCACGTCGTAGTCGCCCTTCTGCAGGGCGATGAAGCCCAGGACGTTCCGTGTCGGGAAGGCCAGCGCGGCGGGGATCTGCTGCTGTTCGCTGGTCTGCTGGGCGCGTTCAAGCCAGGTCTGCGCCGCCCCGTAGTCGTCCAGACGGCCATAGTAGCGCCCCAGCTCGTAGAACGAACAGAAGTCACCGCTGCCCTCAAGCAGCCCTTCCAGCACCGCCGCCTCCGGCACATCCGGGGTCGCCGCCGCGCTGACGGCGGCCACCAGGGATTGCCGCACCGGGCTGTCGATCGAGAACAGGCAGGGGCCCGCCGCCCGCGCCGCGAAGGGGCCCGCCAGAACCAGGGCACATGCGCCGAGGAGGTGGCGCAGGGGGCATGCCGCCCCGAAGCTCACCTGCCGGGTCATCGCGTCGGGTCCTCCAGCAGCAGGGCGGCAGGCGCGAAGGTGGCGCGGTTCAGGGCATCGCTCTGCGCGGCCAGCCCCTCGGACCGCCGCTCCAGTTGGGCCAGCTGACGCGCCTGGTCGGCCTGGATCGTCACCAACTCGCGAAGGACCTGCTCAAGCGGATCCAGCTTGATCGTCAGCCGGTCGCCCGTGATCACCTCAAGCTCCATGCCCTGCTGATAGAGTGCGGCCGGCCCGCGGACCACGAAGCCGATCTTGCCCGCCAGCTCTGCGTCCAGCACCGCGTTGGCGCGGGTGAAGCGTTCAGGGGCGAGATCGACGGTGATCTTCGCCGGCTTGGTATAGATGCTGTAGAAGATGCCAAGCGTGATCACGAAGGCCGACAGCGCCAGAAAGCCGAAGCCCGCCCGGACCCGCAGCCGCTGCGTTCCCAACCGCGCCTCGCCCGCCGAGACCACGTCCTTCAGCAGGTCGGCCGCCAGCCACATGCAGGCGACGGCGAAGCCCAGGAAGCCGAGCTGCACCAATCCAATCAGAATTTGTCCCATAAATCCCTCACCAAAGATTTGCTGATCTGGAAATGCCGGGACGCATGCGCCCCGGCGGCCGTGACTAAATTTTCGGTGTTGAATGCCCGTCAGCCTATCACAGGATCCCCACCGGCCAAAGCGGACAGATGCCACAAGGCGTCACATCCCTCGCCGCTTGCCCGAACCCCGGCAGATTGGTAAGAAAACCTGACCACAGGATCCGGGAGAGAACCGCCATGCCCGTCATCACCTGCATCGACGACCTGAAGCGCCTGCACAGGCGGCGCACGCCGAAGATGTTCTACGATTACTGCGAAAGCGGCTCGTGGACGGAACAGACCTTCCGCGAGAACACCTCGGACTTCCAGCAGATCCGGCTGAAGCAGCGGGTGGCCGTCGACATGACCAACCGCACGCTCGAATCCGAGATGATCGGCCAGAAGGTCGCCATGCCCGTGGCCCTGGCCCCGGTCGGACTGACCGGCATGCAACGCGCCGACGGAGAGATCAAGGCGGCGAAGGCGGCCGAGAAATTCGGCGTGCCCTTCACCCTGTCGACCATGTCCATCTGCTCGATCGAGGACGTGGCAGACCATACGACCAAGCCGTTCTGGTTCCAGCTCTACACGATGAAGGACCAGGATTACCTGCGCCGCCTGATCGAGCGCGCCAAGGCGGCCGGGTGTTCGGCCCTGGTGATCACCCTCGACCTTCAGATCCTCGGGCAGAGGCACAAGGACCTCAAGAACGGCCTCTCGGCGCCGCCCAAGCTGACACCGACCGTGCTGGCCGATCTGGCCACCAAGTGGACCTGGGGGCTGGAGATGCTGGGCACCAAGCGGCGCAGCTTCGGCAATATCGTCGGCCATGCGAAGGGGGTGGACGACCCCTCGTCGCTGTTCTCCTGGACGGCCGAGCAGTTCGACCCGCGTCTCGACTGGAAGAAGATCGAAGAGATCAAGGAGATGTGGGGCGGCAAGGTGATCCTGAAGGGCGTGCTGGATCCCGAGGATGCGAAGATGGCCGCAAAGGTGGGCTGCGACGCGATCCTGGTGTCAAACCACGGCGGGCGGCAGCTGGACGGGGCGCTCAGCTCGATCCGCATGCTGGACCCGATCCTCGACGCGGTCGGCGACGATGTCGAGGTGCATCTGGATTCGGGCATCCGCTCGGGTCAGGACGTGCTGAAGGCGGTGTCGATGGGCGCCAAGGGCACCTTCATCGGCCGCGCCTTCGTGCATGGCCTCGGCGCCATGGGCGAAGCGGGCGTGACCCGCGCGCTGGAGGTGATCGCCAGGGAGATGGACATCTCGATGGCGCTCTGCGGC
>NZ_AFPM01000030.1 GCF_000220565.1 Oceanicola sp. S124
AAGCGCGACATCAAGGACATGGGTCGCAGCGACCTGATGATCCCCGAGGACTTCTCGGGCCGCTGGAAAGCCTGAGCGGGGGCGCGGGGCAAGCCCCGCGCGCTACGGGTTGCAACATGGTGGCCGCCCCGGGCGCCGTTACCCGGGATCGGGATCAAGGGGCCGGCGCCGTGAAAGGGCACTGGCGAAACTGCACTGCACTGCACTGCACTGCACTGCACTGGGACGGACACGGCAGGGCAACACGGTCAAGCGGCATTCGCGTCCGGCATCAGGAAAGTACGTCGTCGCGTCCAGGTCTGGGCAACCGCCCAACTCCGTCGAGGGCAGGCCAGGCAACAGGCGTAGGGTGGGAGGTATCCCACCAGCCCGGCCTGAGAATGTCAGGCCCCGGGGCTTGAGGCCCACGCGTTTCAGACCGATGCGCGTCATGCCGGCGCGCTTGTTTCAGGATCGGCAGAGCCTGACCCACCGGAACACGGCGCAAGAACCGCCAGCTCCGGTTCAGCTCCCCTCCCCGCCGCCTCAGGGCGTCTCGCTCGCGATCAACGGTTCCTCCCTAGGGTGCGGTCTCGGCGTAGAGTTCCAGCACCTCCAGCGGCACGACCTCCAGCGCCCGGATATGCGTCGCCTCCAGCCGCACCAGCGGGGCGCAGCCCTCGTCATGAGCCTGCAGGAAGCGCGCCGCGCAGAGGCACCAGCGGTTGCCCGGTCGCAGGCCGGGAAAGCCGAACTGCGGGATCGGCGTCGAGAGATCGTTGCCGACGTATTTCGAATAGGCCAGGAACTCTGCCGTCATCACCGCGCAGACCGTGTGGGAACCCTGGTCGCGGACACAGGTGTTGCAATGGCCGTCGCGGAAGAACCCGGTCATCGGGTGAGTCGAGCAGGGTTCCAGCGCGCCCCCGAGGGCATTGGTCGACGGATCCTTGTCCATGGCGAGCCTCGCACAGCCTGGCGCCCGATCAGCGCCCTTCAGTCAGAATAGCGACGCCCCCCGCCGGTGCAAGCGGCACGGCAGGGCGCGCCGCCGCCGCCAGGCCGCGCCCTTTCAGACCCGCTGCAGCCAGCGCCCGTGGAAATCGATCCGCGCCAGCAGGCGCTCTTCGCCACCGGGCCATGCGGTCAGCCTCAGCGCCGCGCCGGGCCGCTGACCGTCGTCCTCCATCGACAGCCGCGCCAGCGGAGCCGCCGGACTGGCTGCCGCCCCGGCCCGCGCCAGGGCCGCCTCGCAGCGGGCCTTCGTCGTCTCGGGGAAATACTGCCAGGCGATGGTGTGATAGACCAGATGCAGGCGGCCCGTGGCCGGCGCCGCCAGCCGCGCCTCCAGCCACTCAGCCGCATCCCCGCGATCCACCGGCGGCACCGCACCCTTCAGCGCCGCCTCCAGCCGCGCCATCCGGTCGGGCTGATCGGCCCAGATATAGGAGCGCAGGCGCAGCATGTCCTCGCGCGCATCGCTGCGCAGCGGGTTCAGGTCGACGCCCCGCGCCTCGGCCACCGTGTAGGGTACCTGCGGCGGCAGATCCCCCTGCCAGTCCGGCGCAAGCGTCAACAGCGGCGCCGCGATGCCCTCTCCGGGACCGAAGCGGCGGCCCTCCAGAGCCATGGCGTAGTGGTCGAACTGCAGGTTCAGCCCTGCCGAGGCGCCCAGCTCTGACAGCTGCAGCGGCAGGCCGGGGAAACGGCTTGCCAGCAGGCTGGCGGCCAGGATCAGCCCGGCGGAGCGGCGGATCTCGTTGGTCTGCGGGGCGCTGTCCAGCCAGTGCAGCAGATGCGCCTCGTGCCGGGCGAAGACGGCGGGCAGCAGCTTCGCCAAGGCAGCGG
>NZ_AFPM01000029.1 GCF_000220565.1 Oceanicola sp. S124
CGATGCAGCTCAGCCCGACAGGCGATGCCGATCCTCTGGCCCGATCTGACCTGCCAGATGCTGGCGCAGCGCGTCCTTGCCGTTCGCCCGGAGATCATCGTTGAAATCCCCGAGCCTCGGTTCCAGCAGCCGCACAGGGACCCCGACCTCGGTGGCTCTGGCGGTCAACCTCTCTGCCGCACGCTGCCCGGCCGGATCGCGATCGATCGCAACGTAAAGGCGCTTGAGCCCCTCCGGCAACAGGACCGCCCCAAGGTGACCCGAAGAGAGTGCCGCCCAGACGGGAAGACCCGGAGCCGCCTCGGACAGGGACAGCATGGTCTCGATGCCCTCGCCCACGACGAGGATGTCATCCTGCGGAGTCAGCCTGACGGCGTTGCCCAGGAGGTGACCCATAGCCCTCCGCTGCGGATCGACATCTGCTTTGCCCTTTCCGTCGGGCGCAAGCCAGGTGCGATGCACGCCCTGCGTGGCCCCTGCCCCATCGATAACCGCCGCGATCATCGCCGGTCTGGGGATGCTCCGGGTCTGCCCCTCTTCCCGATGCCAGCACTTCGGGTGGAAGCGCAACGCACCGTTCGCCCCGAATTGGGTGATGCCTCGGGAACGGAGGTAAGTCTCAGCAAGCGTGCCTGTGATCGGGTTCGAGGCAGCAAACAGGCGCGCCGCCGCCGCAGGAGTGCCACCGGGCACCTTGGCCCTCCTCGGCTCTTGCCTATCCGGGACGACCGGCTGCGGACGGCCAAGATGCGCTCGGGCCTCGGCGAGAAGGTCGGGGAAGCGCGTGATCCCCGTCCGGGCGCGGATGATGTCCAGGAGATCGCCATGCTCGCCTGTGGCCCCATCCGTAAACTTGCCCGCTGCCCCCGGCCCCGACGCAGGGCCCGCCAGCCGCACGAAGAGCGACCGGCCGGGGTTGTTTTGCAGATCGCCGACGATCCAGTAGGATCCTTCCCGCCGTCCGGCGGGAAGGTAAGCGCGACAGACGCCTTCGGCATTTTCTGCCAGATCGCGCACGAGGTCTTCGGTCTCGGAATACATGGGTCAACAGCCTCCGCGATCATGTAGCCTTGTGACAGGACAACGTGCAAGCAGACGATCCAGTATCGCAACGCCATCGGCGTCGGTCGGGCAAAACAGCCGAAGCTTCCAGCTGATGATCTCCGAGAAGAAGCCATCGGCCTTGAGCCGGTCCTTGGCAGCCTCCGAGAAGCCCGAGAGTTCGATCCGGTTCGCACCCATGACGCGGGAACGGTGCAATTCCATCCCTTCGGCCAGGCGCACCACAGTCTTTCCCTCCAGAACGAGGGCATGGACCTGCGCGGCCGAGAGCTTGGGCGCATCGGCGGCGAGCGTGGTCGCGACCCAGGCAGGCGAGACTCGTCGACCGATGATGCGCTGCCCGTCATCGGTCTGCAGGCGGTAGACGCGGGTTTCATCCTGGGGGAGCTGCTTCCAGATCGGCAGCAGCAGTCCTGCCACGATGTGCAGCGTAGCTTCGGAGAACTCCGGCACCTCGGCCAGTTCCGCGGTCCAGGCTGCGGAGAAGGCCGCGCGATCGGCCTCGAGCCAGTGGGTGTCCTCCATGATCCTCGCCGGGACCGTGCTGGCTTCAAGCGGGCGGATCAGGCGCAGGCGCGGCTCGATGGTCCCATCATCCAGCATCAGACTGGTGGCGGGAACCTGCACCGCAGCCCGGCCCGAACGTGTGTTGATGAGACACCGCGCCTTCGGGTCATCCAGCCAGTCGAGCGCATCCGCGAGGGAAGTCGGCGTGTTGCGCCGCTTTTCCGCGATGGTGAGAAGCTGGGTTTCTGCGCCGGAGCCCGGATGGGTGTAGATGACCTGTGCGTCGGTCACCCGAAAGCTCTCGGCACGGAGTGTCTCGAGCCCGAGATCATAGACCCCGGCGGCGATGGCGCCCTCGATCCGCTGGTCGAGGAGTTCTTCGAAACCCGCGAACAACACGGCCTGCATGTCGATCGTCAGCGCCAGCAGGCGATTGAGGAAGGTCGTGATCGGCGGCAGGTCGTCCTTCAGCCCGTTGTCATCGGTCAGGCTGAGCCCGGTCGCATCCTCGAAAGCCCCGAGCGAAACTCCGGCCAGATCGCCGCGATAGATGCGGCGGTAAAGCTGGCGCAGGGCGTCGCGGGCGTAGGGCGACTCGAGGTTGTCTTCGGGCCGGAACAGCCCTTGCCCGCCGGTCTGGCGCTGGCCGCGCGTTATAGCGCCAAGCGTGTCGAGACGTCGCGCAATGGTCGAAAGGAACCGCTTCTCCGCCTTCACATCGGTGGCCACCGGCCGGAAGAGCGGCGGCTGCGCCTGATTGGTGCGGTTGGTGCGACCAAGGCCCTGAATCGCCGCATCTGCCTTCCAGCCGGGCTCCAAGAGGTAGTGGACCCGCAAGCGCTGGTTCTTCGCCCCGAGATCTGCGTGATAGCTGCGCCCGGTGCCGCCGGCATCCGAGAAGATCAGGATACGCTTTTCGTCATCCATGAAGGCTTGGGTCTCAGTGAGGTTCGCGGCTCCGGCCCGGTTCTCCACCACGAGCCGTGCCGAATGCCCTTCGCCCTTCCGCACGATGCGCCGTGAACGCCCCGTGACCTCGGCCACAAGATCGGTGCCGAAGCGCTGGACGATCTGGTCGAGCGCACCCGGCACCGGCGGCAGCGAAGCCAGTTTCTCGATCAGCGCATCACGACGCCGGACGGCTTCGCGGCACTCCACCGGTTGGCCGTCGCGCGTGACGGGGCGTGACGAGAGGTTGCCCTCGCTGTCGGTGAAAGGTTCGTAGAGCTGCACCGGGAAGGAATGGGCGAGGTAGTCCAGGACGTATTCCCTGGGCGTGATGTCGACGCGGATATCGTTCCACTCGTCGGTCGGGATTTCCGTCAGGCGGCGTTCCATCAGTGCCTCACCCGTCGAGACGATCTGCATGACGGCCGCATGACCCGCAGCCAGATCGGCATCGATGGATGCGATCAGCGTGGGGGTCTTCATCGAGGTGAGCAAATGGCCGAAGAAGCGCTGTTTGGCGCTTTCGAAGGCT
>NZ_AFPM01000028.1 GCF_000220565.1 Oceanicola sp. S124
AGATTGGGCGCATGGAAGAGCTTCTCTCGGATATCCGCGCCTGCCGTCTCTGCACGGCGCGCTTCGCCGCCACCCGCACCCGGCATGCCCCCGCGCCGGTGGTCTGGCTGGATCCGCGCGCCCGCATCCTGATCGCCGGACAGGCGCCGGGTCTGCAGGCGCATGAGAAGCAGCGCCCCTTCGAGGACCGCTCGGGCGACCGGCTGCGCGACTGGATGGGGGTGAGCCGGGCCGAGTTCTACGACCTGGCGAACCTTGCCTTCCTGCCCGCCGCCTTCTGCTTTCCGGGCTACGACGCGAAGGGCTCGGACCTGCCGCCGCCGAAGCTCTGCGCGCAGACGTGGCACGCGGAGATCCTGCGGGGCCTGCCCGCGCTGCGCCTGCGCCTGATGATCGGCGCCTATTCGCAACGGTTCCACATGGGCGTGCGCGCCTCGCTCACCGAGACCGTCTCGCGCTGGCGTGAGGCCCCGGCGGGCGTGATCCCCTTGCCTCATCCCTCCTGGCGCAATACGGCATGGCTGAAGCGCAACCCATGGTTCGAGACCGAGCTGCTGCCGGTCCTGCGCCAGCAGGTACGAAAGGCCCTTTCCGAAGGGAACGACATATGAGCGAAGAGACCCCCCTCGACCGGGCCCATGCGGCCATGGAAGCGGCGCCCGCCGATGACACTGCGCGGCTGCGCTTCTACGAACGCCTGGCCGACAGCGAGCTGTTCCTGCTGCTGGCCGGCGAGGCCGAGGGCGAGGCCGCCGCGCCCGAGCTGTTCCCCGTCGAGGACGTGAGCTTCGTGCTGGTCTTCGACCGGGAGGAACGGCTGTCGGATTTCACCGCCCGCCCCTCGCCCTATGCCGCCATGTCGGGTCGCGCCATCGTGGAACAGCTGGCAGGGCAGGGCATCGGCCTGGCGGTGAACCTCGAAACCCCCTCGGCAATCCTGATCCCGCCCGAGGCGGTCGCCTGGCTTGCGGAAACCATCGCGCATCAGCCCTCCGAGGTCGAGGCGCAGATCGAGGCCTTCCACCCGCCCGCCGGCCTGCCCGAGGTGCTGATCACCGCGCTGGACCAGAAGCTGGCGACGGCCCGGGGACTGGCCGACTGCGCCTTCCTTGCGGGCACCGAGGACGAAGCCGGGCGGCGCTCGCACATGCTGGCCTTCATCGACGCGATCCCCGGCGCCGAACCCTCGCTGGCTCGCGCCGCCTCCGAGGCGCTGACCTTCTCGGGGATAGAGGCGGGCGAGATGGACGTAGGCTTCTTCCGCGCCTCCGATGTCCATGCCGGGGCCCTGGCCCGCGTCGGGCTGCGCTTCGACCTGCCGAAACCGCCCGAACCGCAGGAACTGACCAGGGCCGCGCCCGGCAGTGATCCCGGGAAACCGCCGATCCTGCGGTGAGGGGAAGGGGGCGCTGCCCCCTCTTGAGCCCTGCGGGCCCAATTCACCCCCGGAGTACTTTCAGCCTGGTGATGATGCTTGAGATGGACATCGGGGCGGCCTCCTTCTCCGTGAAGGGCGTGGCACGCTCGCAATGGGAAAGTAGGCCGCTTCTCCGGGGAGGGCCCTCCTGCGCATCACCAGGCTTAAAATACTCACTGCCGGAGGCATGGCGCGAAAGCGCCATATCGGCGGGCTGCCCTTGACGGCAGGGGACTGCCGCTCCACCTTCCGCCAGACCCCGGGACGGGGCGTATCAGAGGAACGATGACTTGAGCAGAGCCGCCCCCCCGTTTGCCCGCTACGAATGGATGATCGCCTGGCGCTACATGCGTGCCCGGCGGGCCGAGGGCGGGGTCTCGGTGATGACCTGGATCTCGCTGGTCGGGATCTCGCTGGCGGTCTTCGCGCTGATTGCCACGCTCTCCGTCAGGGCCGGTTTCCGGGCCGAGTTCGTCGACACGATCCTGGGTGCGAATGCCCATGTGACGGTGTTCAACTCGGCCGAGGCCGAGGCCAACGGCACCCTGTCGCGCGCAATGCCCGACTATGCCGAGCAGGCGGCGCGGATTGCCGGGGTCGAGGGTGTCACCCGCGCCGCGCCGCTGATCAAGTCGCAGCTGATGGCCAATGCCAACGGCAGCAACGCCGGGGTCGAGGTCTTCGGTATCGCTGCCGAGGACCTGGCCGCCATTCCCCGCATCGCCAAGCCGCAGGAGGCCCAGGGCGACCTGGCGCGCTTTGACGATGGGGTGGCCATCGGTTCGGGCGTGGCACGCGAGCTGGGGGTCGTCGCCGGGGATCAGATAAAGCTGATCTCGCCCGACGGGGTGAAGACCGCTTTCGGCACCTCTCCGCGCGTCAAGACCTATGAGGTCACCTACATTTTCACTGCGGGGCGCTACGACATCGACCGCACGCGGCTCTACATGCCCTTCGCCGAGGCACAGAGCTTCTTCAACCGCGAGGGCGTGGCCGATGAGATCGAGGTCATGGTCGAGGATCCCGACGATGTCGAGAAGTACGCCCTGCCAATCCTCATGGTGGCGGGCGACCGGGCGCTGATCTGGACCTGGCGTGATGCGTCCGGGGCCTTCCTGCGGGCGCTGACCGTCGAGGACAACGTGATGTTCATCATCATGTCGATCCTGGTGCTGATCGCCTCGCTCAACATCACTTCGGGCCTTGTCATGCTGGTCAAGAACAAGGGTCGCGACATCGGCATCCTGCGCACCATGGGGCTGACCGAGGGCGCTGTGCTGCGTGTCTTCTTCATCTGCGGCGCCTTCACCGGCATCATCGGCACCGCCGTCGGGCTGGTGCTGGGGGTGCTGTTCTCTCTCTACATCGACCCGATCTTCAGCCTGGTGAACTACCTTGCCGGGGGCGGCGTCTGGGATCCCTCGATCCGTGGCATCTACCAGATCCCGGCCAAGCTGCAGGCGGGCGACGTGATCTCCTCGGTCGCGCTGTCGCTGCTGCTGTCCTTCGGCGTCACGATCTTTCCGGCCCGCCGTGCGGCGCGGCTGAACCCGGTGGAGGCCCTGCGCTATGAATGATCCCGTCCTGCGCCTCGACGCCCTGGTGAAGCGCTACCACGCCGGCCAGCCGAACGAGATTACCGTGCTGCGCGACGCCTCGCTGGAGATCGCGCCCGGCGAGGTCGTCGCCATGGTCGCGCCCTCGGGATCGGGCAAGTCGACGTTGCTGCATATCGCCGGTCTGCTCGATGCGCCTGACAGCGGCGCCGTGGCGATCAATGGCACCGAGGTCACCGGCCTGCCGGACCGTCGCCGCACCGCGATCCGGCGCGACGAGGTGGGCTTTGTCTACCAGTTCCACCACCTGCTGCCCGAGTTCTCGGCGGCCGAGAACATCGCCCTGCCGCAGCTGGCCGCGGGGGCCTCTCGCAGCACGGCCATGGCGCGGGCGGCGGAATTGCTGGACCGCGTCGGGCTGACCGAGAGGGCCGAGCATCGCCCGGCCGAACTGTCTGGGGGCGAACAGCAACGCGTGGCCTTCTGTCGGGCGCTGGCCAACGGGCCCTCGCTGCTGCTGGCGGACGAGCCGACGGGCAACCTCGACCCCGCCACCTCGGACCGGGTCTTCGACGCGCTGATGGCGCTGGTGCGCGAGACGGGCATGTCGGCTCTGATCGCCACCCACAATCTCGAGCTGGCGGCGCGGATGGATCGCGTGCTGCGGATGGAGGATGGGCGGCTGGTGGCCGGATAGCCGCGCCGGGCGCGGCCTGCCTTCGGCGAGAGTATTTTCAGCCTGGTGATGACCAAGGGCGCGTCCGGATGCGGGCGCGCCCTTGGTCCTTTCAGCGCACTGCGTGTCAGTTGTTCAGCAGGTCCGAGACGATGCCGATCGCGGCGGCCACGGTCGCCGTGTCGCGCATGACCCGGTAGACCTCGTTGTCGTAGCGGACATAGCGATAGCCATCGCCGGGGTATTGCAGCCCGAAGCGGTCATAGTCGCGGATCACCACGTAGCCCTCGGGCAGGCGGTCGCCCGGCGCGTAGTAATAGCGATGCATCTTTTTCTGGTGACCGGGGGGCACATGGCCCACACCCCAGCCCTTGCCGTTGTTGTGCCCGTTGCCGGGATTGGCATAGGCCGCGCCCGACAGGGCGGTGAGGGCGGTGAGGGCGGTGAGCGTGGCGAAGAGGATCTGTTTCATGGCTGGCTCCTGTTTAGGGGAGCAACGCCGGGACGGGACGGTTTGTTTCAGACGTCGCCGGGATGGGCGGCGGACTGCCGGTCGGGAGCGCTGGCAGCCAGGCGCGCCAGCGTGGTTGCGGGGCCGGCGTCGCCCATCCCGGCGGGCAGCAGCAGCGGTCCCGCCGGTGACAGCGGACAGGGGCGCCGCCGATGGCCGGTCAGCCAGCGGCGCAGCGAGTGTCCGACAGACTTGCGCACCCTGAACTTCCGCTCCGGCGCTTCCTCTTCGTGGCGCATGCTGGAGGCGAAGAGCGGCAGACCCGTCGTGGCCC
Source organism: Oceanicola sp. S124 (assembly GCF_000220565.1). GTDB lineage: Bacteria > Pseudomonadota > Alphaproteobacteria > Rhodobacterales > Rhodobacteraceae > Pseudooceanicola. The sequence goes on from NZ_AFPM01000028.1 coordinate 4,435, forward strand.
AGGCCGGCGGCAGCTCTGACCGGGGAACCTCTGCCAGCACGCTGCTCTGGATCGAGACGGCGGGCCAGAGGTGTTGCTGCCGAAGCGGGCAGATCGCCGGGTCGAGGAACAGGTATTCGTCCACCGCCAGGCTGATCTCGGCCATGCCGCGCAATTCCGCCAGCAGGCGCCCGGCGGCCTGCCGGTGCAGCATGTAGGCGCCGGCGGCGATGGTGCGCCCGAGAAGCCGGTGCAGGGCAAATCCCGCCGCCTCGTCCCCACCCCGGACATCGGGCCTGAGACGGATACGGGGAGAGGTATTGTCGAGCGTCTCGATACGGACCAGCTCGGCTTCCGAGTCGCGGGCGGCGAAGTGGATCCCCGCCGCGGCATCCCGGGCAAAGATCGCATCATCCTCCAGCACCAGGCCCCAGTGGGCCGGGCCCGTCGCGATCTCCTGCCAGGCCCGGGCGTGGCTGAGGAAGCAGGCCCGTTCAAGCGGCCGCAGCCGGGCCCCGAAGCGAAGTCCGAGCGCGGCAGAGGCGCGCGGCACCTCCTGCGGGGTGCAGGCGGGCTGGCGCCGGTGCGCAAGGTCGAGGCGGTCCAGCGAGGCGGCCATGTGGGCCAGCCTGTCCCCGGCGCTGTCGAGGTTGATCACATGGGCCAGCAGGTACTGGTCGTCACACATCCAGCTCTTCCACGAAGCGCGCGTTCTCCTGGATGTACTGGAAGCGCAGCTCTGGCTTCTTGCCCATCAGGCGCTCGACCAGGTCGCCGGTCTCGCCGGGCTCGTCCTCGTCGATGGTCACCCGGATCAGCTTGCGCGACTTCGGGTCCATGGTGGTTTCCTTCAGGTCCTTGGCGTCCATCTCGCCGAGGCCCTTGAAGCGGCTGACGTCGATCTTGCCGCGCGCGCCCAGGCCCTTTTCCAGCCACTTGTCGCGCTCTTCCTCGGTCTGGGCGTAGACATGGGTGGCGCCCTGCGTCAGGCGGAACAGCGGCGGGCAGGCCAGGTAGAGGTGCCCGTGGTCGATCATCGGGCGCATCTGGGTGAAGAAGAAGGTCATCAGAAGCGAGGCGATATGCGCCCCGTCGACATCAGCATCGGTCATGATGATGACCTTGTCATAGCGCAGGTCGTCGACGTTGAACTTGGTGCCGAGGCCGACGCCAAGCGCCTGGCACATGTCGGCGATTTCCTGGTTGGCGCCGATCTTGTTGCTGGCCGCGCCCAGCACGTTCAGGATCTTGCCGCGCAGGGGCAGCAGGGCCTGGGTCTTGCGGTTGCGGGCCATCTTGGCCGAGCCACCGGCCGAGTCGCCCTCGACCAGGAACAGCTCGGTGCCCTCGCGGTTGGTGTTGGAACAGTCCGCCAGCTTGCCGGGCAGGCGCAGACGCTTGGTGGCCGACTTTCGCTGGGTTTCCTTCTCCTGGCGGCGGCGCAGGCGTTCCTCGGCGCGCAGCACGAGGAAATCGAGGATGGCCCCGGCGGACTTGCTGTCAGAGGCCAGCCAGTTGTCGAAGTGGTCGCGCACGGCGTTCTCGACCAGCTTGGCGGCAGCGGTGGTGGCCAGGCGGTCCTTGGTCTGGCCGACGAACTCGGGCTCGCGGATGAAGCAGGAGACCAGCGCGCAGCCGCCCGTGACCAGATCGTCGCGAGTGATGTTGGCCGCCTTCTTGTTGTTCACCAGCTCGCCATAGGCGCGGATCCCCTTGAGGATGGCGGCCCAGAAGCCGGCCTCGTGGGTGCCGCCCTCGGGGGTGGGGACGGTGTTGCAGTAGGACTGGATGAACCCGTCGCGCGAGGGGGTCCAGTTGATCGCCCATTCGACACGGCCCGGCTCTCCGAAACGCTCCATGAAGTCGACGCGGCCGCCGAAGGGGTTGTCGGCATAGGTCGAGGACCCTTCCAGCGTCTCGCGCAGGTAATCGGACAGGCCGCCGGGGAAGTGGAAGCTGGCCTCGGTCGGGGTCACGCCGTCGTCGATGGCGGATTTCCAGCGGATCTCGACGCCCGAGAACAGGTAGGCCTTCGAGCGGATCGACTTGAACAGCCGCGCGGGCTTGAAGCGATGGCTGCCGAAGATCTGCTCGTCCGCGTGGAAGGTGGTGGTGGTGCCGCGCCGGTTCGGCGCCGCGCCGATTTCCTCGACCGGGCCAAGGGGGATGCCGCGCGAGAAGCGCTGTTCCACCAGCTTGCGGTCGCGCGCCACCTGCACGACC
>NZ_AFPM01000027.1 GCF_000220565.1 Oceanicola sp. S124
CTCGGCGATGTACAACCACTATGCCCATGGCGAGCTGCGCGCCGAGGGCACCTCGATCACCGAGGGCATCGGGCAGGGCGGATCACCGCCAACCTCGACGGTTTCACGCCGGATTTCGCCTATCAGATCCCCGACAGTGAGTCCCTGCCGCTGGTCTTTGACCTGCTGGCCGAAGAGGGGCTGTGCCTTGGCGGGTCCTCGGGCGTCAACATTGCCGGTGCGATCCGTCTTGCGAAGGAGATGGGCCCCGGTCATACGATCGTGACTGTTCTTTGCGACTACGGGAACCGATATCAGTCGAAACTGTTCAACCCCGAGTTTCTGCGCGGCAAGGGCCTTCCCACGCCGCCCTGGCTGACCGAGGCACCGCGGTCGATCCCCGGTGTCTTCTCTGACGAGGACTAAGACCAAGATGCAGGCAGCACGACCCTTCCTTTCCGCCGAGAAGTCCGACGAAAAGGGGGGCGCGCTGATCCGCATGGCCCTCGCCATGCTGGTGGCGGTCCTGTTCGGCCTCGCCGTGCTGGCCGCCCAGCCGGTGCAGGCGCAGGGAGAGGGCGGCGGCTCCGTCCTCAGCCAGCAGGATATCACCGCTTGGGAAACCGTCGCCGAACGGGCCGAGGCCGCGATCGAGAGCGACCGTGCCTCGGACACCGCCTTCGAGAGCCTGCGCGCCGAGCTTGTCGCCTGGCGCAGCCGCTTCGAAGAAGCCCGCTCGGCCAATTCTGCCGCGATCTCTGCCGTCGAGGCGCAGATCGAGACCCTCGGCGCCGTGCCCGAGAGCGGAGAAGAGCCCAAGGCCGTTGCCGATCAGCGCGCCGAGCTGGAAGACCGTCTGGCCGGGCTTCAGCAACCCGTTCGCCGCGCCGAGATCGCCTATAGCCGCGCCGATGCGCTGATCCGCTCGATCGATACCAACCTGCGGGCCCGCCAGGCCGAGGCCCTGATGGAACTGGGGCCCTCGCCGCTGGATCCGACGAAATGGCCCGGCGCCCTGGAGGACCTGAGCGTCTTCGTCATGGGCATCGGTCATGACATCGCCGACAACTGGGCCAGCGAAACCAAGCGCGACGTCGTGCGCCAGAACCTTCCGGTGATCATCTTCCTTGTGCTGCTGGCGCTGGTGCTGGTGGCGCGGGGCAGGGGCTGGATCGAGCGCCTGGCCATCCGCCTGCTGGACCAGGACCGCTCTGCGGCGCGCTGGCTGGTCTCGTTCATCGTGTCCCTGGGGCAGATCCTGCTGCCGGTGCTGGGCCTGCTGCTGCTGACGACGGCGGCGATCACCAGCGGCTTGCTCGGGCCGCGCGGCGAGGCCCTGGTGGGCACCCTGCCGACCGCTGGTTTCCTGATCTTCGCCACTCGCTGGCTGGGCGATTTCGTCTTCCCGGTTGCCGAACGCAGCGGCCTGATGCTGTCGCTGAGCCCGGCGCAGCGCCGCGAGGGCCGGGTCTATGCCATGGTGCTGGGGCTCCTGCTGGGCCTCTATGCGCTGATGCGCCAAGCCATCACGCTGGACGACTGGAACGCGGCCACCGTCAATGTGCTGATGTTCCCGCTGCTGGTCGTGCTGGGCCTCTTCCAGCTGCGGATTTCCCGCTTCCTGATCCTGCACGGCCGCGAGAAGGCCGAAGAGACCGATGGCGGCAAGAGTTTCCTTCAGCAGCTCGTGCTCTTCCTCGGCCAGACGGTGGCGCTGCTGGCCGTCGTCGGGCCCGCGCTGGCGGCGATCGGCTATTTCCAGGCCGGGACGGCACTGGTGCTCAAGATGTTCTATTCGCTCGAGCTGCTGGCGCTGCTACTGATCCTCCAGAAGATGATCGTCGAGATCTACGTGGTCATCTCGGGGGACCGCCAGCGGGCCAGCGATGCGCTGCTGCCGGTGATCCTCGGCTTTGCCCTGAACCTGGCGGCGCTGCCGTTGCTGGCGCTGATCTGGGGCGCGCGCCAGACCGACCTCTCGGAACTCTGGTCGCGCTTCCGGGCCGGTTTCTCGGTCGGAGACACCCATATCTCTCCGACCGACTTCATGGTCTTCGTTCTGGTCTTCGTGCTGGGCTACGGGCTGACCCGGCTGGTGCAGGGCGCCATGCGCACGACGGTGCTGCCCAAGACCCGGCTGGACATCGGTGGCCAGAAGGCCGTCGTTTCCGGGTTGGGCTATGTCGGCATCTTCCTCGCCGGTCTGATTGCCATCACCACGGCGGGCATCGACCTCAGCTCGCTTGCGATCGTTGCCGGTGCGCTTTCGGTCGGGGTCGGCTTCGGCCTTCAGACCATCGTGTCGAACTTCGTTTCGGGGATCATCCTGCTGATCGAACGCCCCATTTCCGAAGGCGACTGGATCGAGGTCGGCGGCGAGATGGGCTTTGTGCGCTCGATCTCCGTCCGCTCGACCCGGATCGAGACCTTCGACCGGACGGATGTGATCGTGCCCAATGCCGACCTGATTTCCGGCAAGGTGACAAACTGGACCCGCGGCAACCTGATCGGCCGCCTGATCGTCCCTGTCGGCGTGGCCTATGGCACTGACACCCGCCGGGTCGAGAAGATCCTGCGCGAGATCGCCGAAGAGCAGCCGCTGGTGCTGCTGAACCCGCCGCCGGGCGTGGTTTTCACCGCCTTCGGCGCAGATTCGCTGAATTTCGAGATCCGCGCCATCCTGCGCGACGTGACCCAGATCCTCGCGGTGCAGACCGAGATCCTGCACCGGATCGCCGAGCGCTTCCAGAAAGAGGGGATCGAGATTCCCTTCGCGCAGCGCGACATCTGGTTGCGCAATCCCGAGGCCCTGCTGGCGCAGGGCGGTGCCGCCGGCGCCCCCGTCGCCAGCCAGACCGTGCCGGAAACCACCACGCGGAAAGGGGCTGACGCGACGACGGGCAAGGGCCCGGCGAGCTCTCCGGCGCCGACGCATCTGCGCCAGGAGGACCTGCATGAGGGTGGTGATGGCGAGGCGGGGGAGGGCGATGGCGCAGAGCGCTGAGCCCCGCGCCGGGGGCAGGACGGAGCGACCGGAAAAACCTTCTCTTTTTTCCGTTCAGCCTCTTGCAAACCCCCGGCGTTCGCGGCTAAAGACGCCTCCACGGAGAGGTGGCCGAGTGGTCGAAGGCGCACGCCTGGAAAGTGTGTAGGCGGGAAACCGTCTCCAGGGTTCGAATCCCTGTCTCTCCGCCATTCCCCCCCCCCAGTGGCACTCTTGCACGAGGCATGTCCAAGACGTGTCGGTCGCATCTGCAGTCAGGGTCTCAGGGCCTCGGAATAATCCGGCTTCCGGGATCACATGACTGGGCCCGAGAGAGGGCACATCCGGATCGGCGCATTCCTTTCCACCAGTCAATGGCGTCCCGTGACTGTCTCAGGGCCACTTGGTGCCGGAGCCATGGCAGAGGTCCAGCCGATCTGGCGCGATCAGTCTTCCGGGCAAGGGGTTGCCCCGTCAGAAGATCTTGCTTCCCCTGTGCCTCGGGGCCGCGCTGCCTGAGGTGGACATGAAACCTGGGGACCGGTGACCGGACCTTTGGCGGGTGCATGCGCATGCCAGGCTTCCGCTCTTCGCCCGATGCGCCTCTGCCCGCTTCGCGGTCCCCGCGAAACATGCAAGGGAGGGGCGGGGTGCCCGCGCGAGGGGACGGGCGGGGGCGGCAGGTGCCATCACCCGGTCTCCTCTCCGGGCGGCAAGAGGCCTTTTCCCCGCTGGGGCTGATCATCGGGCGCGTCGCGTTGCCGCCACCTGCTGCGGCGCCCGCCATCCGGGTCCTCGTTCTCGGCGAGCAGGCGGCGGATGACTTGGGCGCGGATCGGCTTGGCGATCACATCGTCAAGCCCGCTGGCCATCAGCTGCTCCGAGACCTCTTCGCCGACATGGGCGGTCAACGCGATGATCCGGCTGTCGCGGTTGGGTCCGGATCCGGCGCGGATGGCTGCGGCGGCCTCGATCCCGTCCATGACCGGCATCGAGACATCCATCAGGATGCAGTCGAAAACCCGCTTCCCGGCGGCCGCGACACCGGCGGCGCCATCGGGTGCCTCGGTGACGCTGTGGCCATCGCGTTCCAGCATCCGACGGGCGACGAACCGGTTGGTGGCATTGTCCTCGACCAGAAGGATGTGCTGTGAACGCAGGCTTCGCGGCATGTCTTCAGGGGGTGGGGGCCTGGCGTCGGGGGCGGCTGAGGCGGGCAGGGGCAGGGAGAGGGTGAAGACGCTGCCCTTACCCGGCGCGCTTGCCACCTCGATGTCGCCGCCCATGGCACGGGTCAGCTGGCGCGCGATGCCAAGGCCCAGCCCGGTGCCCGGGATCTGGTGCTGCAAGGCGCCGTCAAGGCGCACGAAATCGTCGAAGATCCGCGCCGCCTCGGCCTCGGACATGCCAAGTCCGGTATCGCGGATCAGCATGTCGATGCGCGCGCCGTCGCGGCGCAACTCGATGCTGACGGACCCCTGACGGGTGAATTTCACCGCATTCGACACGAGGTTCAGCAGCACCTGGCGCAGCCGCGTCCCGTCACCATCAACCCAGCCGGCCTCGGGCAGCCCAATGCGGAACAGGCGGTTCTGCTGGGCCCGGGCGCGGGGCATTTCGCTGGCCAGGATGTCCGAGACCAGGCGGTCGAGGTCGAAGGGCGCGCGCCTGATCGGGATGTCGCCCCCTTCGATCTGGGTGATGTCCAGCACGTCGTTGACCAGCTGCAAAAGCGTCTGGGCCGAGGTGCGAATGACATCAAGGAACCCCGGAACCTCGTGGGGATCCTCGTTCTCGGCCAGCAGATCGATCGTGCCGAGGATCCCGTTCAGGGGCGTCCGCATCTCGTGGCTGATCACCCCGAGAAAGCGCGCCTTGGCCCGCTCCGCCGCCAACGCCTTGTCGCGCGAGGCCGTCAGCTCGGCCTCGGCGGCAACCTGGTGCGAGATGTCGCGGATCATGCAGACCAGCATCGGCTTGCCTTCGCTGTCCGTCGTATCCATCGACAGTTCAAGCGGGAATCGCTTGCCATGACGGTTGCGCCCGAGCAGCCGGAACCCTGTTCGCATCCCACGCCCACAGGCTTCGAACAGGCTGCGCCCGGTCGCGGGACGGGTGCCCGCATCAGTGTCATGACGCAGGAAGCGACCGACCGGCAGCCCGTCCAGCCGCTGCCCCGAGACGCCGAACATCTTGCGCGCGGCGCGGTTCGTATCACGGATCACCCCCTGGCCGTCCAGCATCAGGATCGCGTCGCGAGAGGTCGAGAAGATGGTTTCAAGGCGGGCCGAGGCGATCTGCTTCTGCGCCAGACGCCTCTGAGAAACCCGCGCCAGGGAGCGGAACAGGATGACCATCGCGGTCAGGGCGGCCAGCAGCACCAGGCTGGCGGCTGCAAGTCCTTGCAGCACCGCAAGAACCTCGAACCGGGCCGAGTCGGATTCGGCGACCAGAGAAAGATTGGCATGGGAAAGCATCCGCCGCAGGTCGGGTCGCCAGGCCTCCAGTCGCAGGTTCAACTCGGGCAGGCGCTGGACAAGCTGGAGGTCCGGCGCGTCGATGATCTGTGCAAGGGCGTACAGGTCGGCCCGGATCTCGTCAAAAGCCCCATGGAGGGTGTCCTCGCGCAGCGCCCGATTGTAGAGCGTCGAGGCCGCGAGGGTGTCAACGCGCGAATAGAGGATGTCGTAGCGTCTTCGGATCTCGGACAGGGTCTTGTCCAGATCGACCTGCGCGAGGCTCTGCGGCAGCCCGTTCTCGGCACCTTTCAGGAGGGATTCACCGGATGGCAGTCCGGAAGCGACCAGGCGCCCCTCGGCCGTGGCGGACAGCAGCTTCAGGTACTCGACTTCGAACTGCGCCAATGTCCATTGCACATTGTCCTGCGGTGACGATGCCAGCTCATCAAGCTTCTGTCGTACCTCGGTAAGCAGGAAGACAATTACGACCAAACACAGGGCCGAGATGGTGCCGAGAACCGCCAGACGGATGACCCCGGCGTCGAGGCTGGTGCCCGTGGCGCCCGGGATGGTCGACTGTTCGCTGCGCCTTGTCCCCCTCGTGCTGATCGCCATATGACGCCTCGCGTTTCCCTCCCACAGATACTGCTGGCACCCGTCGGGCGGCCGCGGTTGCCCTTCAAAGCCGTTCCCAGGCGGGGGCTATTTCAATGCGATGCGATCCAGCTGCCAGATGGAGTTGGAATAGATCACCTCGGATCGGAAGTCCGGTGCGGAATCATAGGGATAGACCAGCCAGAGTGGCCCCTTGCTGCGCAGCGTCATGGGCGTTCCGTTGCGCGCATAGGCCAGGATTGCACCGTCGGGCCGGAAGCTGTCGGCGGGGAT
>NZ_AFPM01000026.1 GCF_000220565.1 Oceanicola sp. S124
GGCGTCTCGCACCCGCGTGTACACCACGACCCCGAAGAAGCCGAACTCCGCTATGCGGAAGGTCGCCAAGGTCCGTCTGACCAATGGCTTCGAGGTCATCTCCTACATCCCCGGTGAATCCCACAACCTTCAGGAACACTCCGTCGTCCTGATCCGTGGCGGCCGGGTGAAAGACCTTCCGGGCGTTCGCTACCACATCCTGCGCGGTGTGCTGGATACCCATGGCGTCAAAGACCGTAAACAGCGTCGCTCCAAGTACGGCGCGAAGCGTCCGAAGTAAGAGGATTAGAGAATGTCCCGTCGTCACGCTGCCGAGAAGCGCGAAATCCTGCCCGACGCCAAGTATGGCGATCGCGTCCTGACCAAGTTCATGAACAACCTCATGATCGATGGCAAGAAATCTGCTGCCGAGAAGATCGTGTACAACGCTCTCGACCGCATCGAAGCCAAGGTCAAGCGCGCCCCCGTGGAGATCTTCCACGAAGCGCTGGACAACATCAAACCCTCCGTCGAAGTGCGTTCGCGCCGCGTCGGTGGTGCCACCTACCAGGTGCCCGTCGAAGTGCGCCCGGAGCGTCGTGAAGCCCTGGCGATCCGCTGGCTGATCACCGCTTCGCGCTCGCGCAACGAGAACACCATGGAAGAGCGCCTTGCCGGCGAACTTCTGGACGCTGTCAACTCTCGCGGTTCCGCCGTGAAGAAGCGCGAAGACACCCACAAGATGGCCGACGCGAACAAAGCGTTCAGCCATTACCGCTGGTAAACCCTCAGGAAGGCAGACTTACCATGGCACGCGACTATCCGCTCGAACGGTATCGTAACTTCGGCATCATGGCCCACATCGATGCCGGCAAGACCACCACGACCGAGCGTATCCTCTACTACACCGGCCGCTCCCACAAGATCGGCGAAGTCCACGATGGCGCCGCCACCATGGACTGGATGGAGCAGGAGCAGGAGCGCGGGATCACCATCACTTCCGCTGCGACCACCACTTTCTGGCAGTGGCAGGAAGATCCCACCGCGGATGGCACGTCCGACACGAAGTTCCGCTTCAACATCATCGACACCCCCGGCCACGTCGACTTCACCATTGAAGTCGAGCGTTCGCTGGCGGTTCTCGACGGTGCAGTCTGCCTTCTGGACGGTAACGCCGGCGTCGAGCCCCAGACCGAAACCGTCTGGCGCCAGGCCGACCGTTACAAGGTTCCGCGCATCGTCTTCGTCAACAAGATGGACAAGATCGGCGCCGACTTCTTCAACTGCGTTAAGATGATCAAGGACCGCACCGGTGCGACCCCCGTACCCGTCGGCATGCCGATCGGTTCCGAGGATCAGCTGGAAGGCACCATCGACCTCATCACCATGGAAGAGTGGGTCTGGAAGGGCGACGACCTCGGCGCTGGCTGGGTCCGTCAACCGATCCGTGATGAGCTGAAGGATCTCGCCGAAGAGTGGCGCGCCAACATGATCGAGAACGCCGTCGAAATGGACGACGCGGCCATGGAAGCGTACCTCGAAGGCGAAGAGCCCGACGTTCCGACCCTGCGCAAGCTGATCCGCAAGGGCACGCTGGCGCTGGCCTTCGTTCCGGTCCTCGGCGGTTCCGCGTTCAAGAACAAGGGCGTGCAGCCCCTGCTGAACGCCGTGATCGACTTCCTGCCCGGTCCCCTCGACGTCCCCGCCTACATGGGCTTCTCGCCGGACGACGAGACCGAAGAGCGCAACATCGCCCGCAAGGCCGATGACGCGGCGCCCTTCGCCGGCCTGGCGTTCAAGATCATGAACGACCCCTTCGTGGGCTCCCTGACCTTCACCCGGATCTACTCCGGCGTGATGAAGAAGGGCGACTCGATCCTGAACTCGACCAAGGGCAAGAAAGAGCGCGTCGGTCGTATGATGATGATGCACTCGAACGATCGCGAAGAGATCGAAGAGGCCTTCGCAGGCGACATCATCGCGCTGGCTGGTCTGAAAGAGACCACCACCGGTGACACCCTCTGCGCCCAGAACGCCCCCGTTGTTCTCGAGACGATGACCTTCCCCGATCCGGTGATCGAGATCGCCATCGAGCCGAAGACCAAGAACGACCAGGAAAAAATGTCCCAGGGCCTGCAGCGCCTTGCGGCAGAAGACCCCTCCTTCCGCGTCGAGACCGACATCGAGTCCGGTCAGACCATCATGAAGGGCATGGGCGAACTTCACCTGGACATCCTGGTCGACCGCCTGAAGCGCGAATTCAAGGTGGAAGCCAACATCGGTGCGCCTCAGGTGGCCTACCGCGAGACGATCTCGAAGGAAGTCGAGCACACCTACACCCACAAGAAGCAGTCGGGTGGTTCGGGTCAGTTCGGTGAGGTCAAGCTCATCATCACCCCGACCGAGCCTGGCGAAGGCTACTCCTTCGAGTCCCGCATCGTCGGTGGCTCGGTGCCGAAGGAATACATCCCCGGCGTCGAGAAGGGCATCAAGTCGGTCATGGACTCCGGTCCGCTGGCAGGCTTCCCGGTGATCGACTTCAAGGTCGCCCTGATCGACGGCAAGTTCCACGACGTCGACTCCTCGGTCCTCGCCTTCGAGATCGCGGCACGTATGTGCATGCGTGAAGGGATGCGGAAGGCTGGCGCCAAGCTGCTGGAACCGATGATGAAGGTCGAAGTGATCACCCCGGAAGAATACACCGGTTCGATCATCGGCGACCTGACCTCGCGTCGTGGCCAGGTTTCGGGGCAGGAGCCGCGCGGCAACGCCGTCGCGATCGACGCCTTCGTGCCGCTGGCCAACATGTTCGGCTACATCAACAACCTGCGCTCCATGTCCTCGGGCCGCGCGCAGTTCACGATGCAGTTCGACCACTACGATCCGGTCCCGCAGAACATCTCTGACGAGATCCAGGCGAAATACGCATAAGCCGGGTGGCGGGGTGAACCCCGCCCTACCCACCACCGTAGGGTGGGGTTTCCCCACCGTCCGAACGAAGACTAGGAGGCCATC
>NZ_AFPM01000025.1 GCF_000220565.1 Oceanicola sp. S124
CTCGGTGCCCTGCTTGACCAGCGTGGCGCCGTGATAGGGCTGGAAGTCGAAAGCCGTGCCCAGGCAGGCGGCGAACCCCTCGTCCAGCACCGCGCTGCGCGGATCGGCGGCGGCGACGGTGTCGGAATAGATCAGCCCCGGCACATCCTGTGCCGTTGCCGCGCCCGCGATGCAGAGCGCCAGAGCCGTGGTCAGTCCCTTGGTCATGTTCAAAGTCATCTTTTCATCCTCCCTCATTGAAACCGCCCCGCCTCGCGGCGGGACCGGTCCCTGTCCCGGGGCTTCTCCTCAGAGCCCGTTGATCCCTTCCAGAACGCCCTCGGGCCAGTCGGCCGAGAACTTCGAACTGCCGAAGACCTCAAGCACATGGGTGCGGAAGGCCTCCTTGTCGGGGGCGTAGACCTCAAGCCCCTCGCCGATGAAGAAATCGACCAGCTCGGCCTCCTGGCGGATGGTGTCGGCGTCCATCGCGTCCTGGAACTCGATGGCGCAGGCCTGCACCTTTTCCTGCTGGGCGGCGTCGAGGCTGCTCCACTTCGCTTCCGACATCGAAAAGACGTTCGAGGCGATCAGGTGGCC
>NZ_AFPM01000024.1 GCF_000220565.1 Oceanicola sp. S124
CGAGGATCGGCAGCGCATCCATGTCGGCACGCAGGCCGATGACCTTGCCCGAGGCATTGCTCTTGCCCCTGATCACGCCAACCACGCCGGTGCGGCCGATGCCGGTGGCGATCTCGTCGCAGCCGAAGGCCTGCAGCTTCTCGGCGACCAGCGCCGAGGTGCGGTGCGTCTCGTAGAGGATCTCGGGGTTCTCGTGCAGGTCCCGGCGCCAGGCGGTGATCTCGGGGTGCATCTCTGCGAGACGGTTCTTGATGGGCATCTGGGGGCTCCTTTCAGGGGGGCGGTCAGCGGGACAGCGGCAGGCGGGCCTCGGCCAGCTCCGCGATCCAGCTCATCCCGTAGGGGATGACCGCGTCGTTGAATTCATATTCGGGATGGTGCAGCCCGGCGCTGTCGCCGTTGCCGACCAGGATATAGGCGCCGGGGCGGCGGCGCAGCATCTCGGCGAAATCATCCGCGCCCATGACGGGCGGGAAATCCGTGGTGGCGGAGGAGACCCTGTTGCCGGCCTCTGCCGCGAAACCGACGTTCTCGGCGTGGTTGATCAGCACCGGCGGGCCGGGCAGGAAGGTGATCTCGGCCGCCACCCCATAGGCGGCGGCGGTGGCCGTGGTGATCTCTTCGATCCGGGTGCGGACCTGCTTTTGCACGTCGTCGTCGTGTACCCGGTAGGTGCCCTTGAGGCGGACCACCTCGGGGATGACGTTGTAGGTATTCGTCTCGGTCACGAAGCCGCAGATCGAGACCACGGCATTGTGGACCGGATCGACATTGCGGCTGACGATGCTCTGCAGCGCCGTCACCACCTGGGCGGCGGCCAACGTCGTGTCGATGTTGAGGTTGGGCATGGCGGCATGCCCGCCCCGCCCCGTCAGCACCACGTCGAAACGTTCCGGCGCGGCGAACTGCGGGCCCGCGCGCAGGGTGAAATCCCCCAGCGGCTTGCCCGGCCAGTTGTGCATGCCATAGACCTCACCGATGCCGAAACGCTCGATCAGCCCGTCCTCGATCATCGCCCTGGCGCCGCCGCCGCCTTCTTCGGCGGGCTGGAAGATGCAGACGACCGACCCGGCGAAATTGCGCGTCTCGGCCAGGTATTGCGCCGCGCCGAGCAGCATCGAGGTATGGCCGTCATGGCCGCAGGCATGCATCTTGCCGGGCACGGTCGAGGCATGGGGCAGCCCGGTCGCCTCGAGGATCGGCAGGGCGTCCATGTCGGCGCGGAAGCCGACGGCCCCGCCATCGGACTTGCCCCGGATCACGGCAACGACGCCGGTCTGGCCAACGCCCTCGACCACCTCGTCACAGCCGAAGCCGCGCAGCTTCTCGGCGACGAAACGGGCGGTCTCATGTTCCTCGAAGCGCAGCTCGGGGTGGGCATGCAGGTGACGGCGCCAGCTGGCGACCTCGGGGGCCAGTTCGGCGATGCGGTTGCGCAGGGGCATCAGAGGCCCTCCAGGTGGTCGAGCAGGCGGCGCATGTAGTCCACGCCCCGGTCGAACTGCTCGACGGTGATGTATTCGTCCGGCTGATGCGCCTGGGCGATGTCGCCGGGGCCGCAGACCACGGCGGACATGCCGCGCGCCTGGAAGTAGCCGGCCTCGGTGCCGTAGCTGACCACGTGGCTGCCGTTGTCGCCGGTCAGCTGCCGCGCCAGCCGTTCGGCGGCGCCGTCGGTTTCCGGGCTCAGCCCCTTGGCATCGAAGAGCCGCGTCAGGGTGATCGAGGTCTCGGGGCGCACCGCCTGCATCCCCGCCTCGACGCGGCGCACCTCCTGCTCGTAGGCTTTCGCGTAGCTTTCGGGATCCTCGCCCGGCACGCAGCGGAAGGCCATCACGAACTGGCAGCTCTTGGCGGTGATGTTATGCGCCGTCCCGCCCGAGATCCGGCCCACATGGGCGTTGGTCCAGGGCGGATCGAAGAGCGCATCGGTGCCTGTCGGTTCCTTGGCGGCATTGGCCGCGTTGACCGCATTGCCCCAGTCGACCAGCTTCGCCGCCTCCATGATCGCCGAGACACCCGTGTAGGCGATCGAGCTGTGCACCTCGAAGCCGTTGACCTGGGTGTCGAAGGCCACCCCCGCCTTGTGACCCGAGACCACCTGCAGCATCGTGGGCTCGCCGATCAGCGCCACGGCGGGCTTGGGCACATGCGGCAGGGCATCCTCCAGCAGCGGGTCGGCGCCGAGCAGGCCGATTTCCTCGTCGTAGGTGAAGGCCAGGTGCAGCGGCTTGCCCAGCTTGCGACGGCTCGCCTCGGCCAGGGCCCAGACCGCCAGCGCGTCGAACCCCTTCATGTCGACGCAGCCGCGACCGAAAAGCTTGCCGTCCCGCTCTGTGACCTCGAAGGGATCCGAGGACCACTCCTGCCCGTCCACCGGCACCACGTCGGTATGGCCCGAGAGCACCACGCCGCCTGTCTCCGCCGGCCCGGTCCAGGCCCAGAGGCCGGCCTTGGGTTCGCTGGGGTGGGCGTGGCGGTAGCAGGTGACGCCGTGGCTTTCGAGATAGCCCTGCACCCAGTCGATCAGCGGCAGGTTGCTGTCGCGGGACACGGTGGGGAAGGAAACGAGCTTGGCGAGGATCTCGCGCGGGGTAAGGCTTTCGGGGCCAGACGAACGGGGCGTCATAGGGGGTCTTTCCTGCCGCGCAACCACTCTCGCGCGGATCTTGTTGCAATGGGGGCCGGGTGCGCCGGAACCCTCCGGCGCAGTGTTGCACAGTCCCGGGCGAAGGTCAGTAGCCGCTGTCGGTGGTCAGCACGTGATGATCCTCTCCGACCCTTTCGTAGACCGAGGGCTCGGCCTGGTAGTCGAGATCGTGGATCGGCGAGGGGATCGGCTTGAAGTTCAGCTCGCGCTCGGACTTGCGGCGCGTCGGGTCGGCAATCGGCACGGCCTTCATCAGCGCCTTGGTATAGGGGTGCTGGGGGTTCTCGAAGACCGCCTGACGGCTGCCGATCTCGACGATTCGGCCCAGGTACATGACGCCGACGCGGTGGCTGACGCGCTCCACCACGGCCATGTCGTGAGAAATGAACAGGAACGAGATGCCCAGGTCTGCCTGCAGCTCCATCATCAAGTTGACCACCTGCGCCTGCACCGAGACATCCAGCGCCGAAACCGCTTCGTCGGCGACGATCAGCTTGGGGTTCAGCGCCAGGGCGCGGGCGATGGCGACACGCTGGCGCTGACCGCCGGACAGCTCGTGCGGATAGCGGCGCATGAAGCTGCGCGGCAGCTCCACGCGGTCGAACAGCATCTCGATCCTCTCCTGCATCGCGCGGCCCTTCAGCGTACCGAAGTTGCGCATCGGCTCGGCCACCTGGTCGGACAGCTGCATCTGCGGGTTCAGCGAGGCGAAGGGATCCTGGAAGATCATCTGCATGTCGAGCCGCGCCTTGCGCAGGTCCCGGTCGTTCAGTGCCATGATGTCCTTGCCGTCGAGATTGACCTCTCCGGCCAGCGGTTCGACGAGGCGCAGCACCGAGCGGCCGGTGGTCGACTTGCCGCAACCGGATTCACCGACCAGCGACAGGGTCTGCCCCTTGCGGATGTCGAAGGAGACATCCTCGACCGCATGGACATTGGCAATGGTACGGCGCATCACGCCGCCCTTCACCGGGAAGCGGGTGGTCAGCCCCTTGACCGAGAGCAGCAGCTTGTCCTCGCCGGGGATGGGCGCGATCTTCTGGCCCTCGACGCCGAACAGCTTCATCGGCTCGGGCAGCGGCTTGCCGGTCATCTCGCCCAGCTTGGGCACAGCGGCCAGCAGGGCCTTGGTGTAATCGTGCTGCGGCGCGGTGAAGATCTGCTCGACCGGGCCCTCTTCGACCTTGTTGCCACGGAACATGACGACGACGCGGTCGGCCATCTGCGCCACGACGGCCATGTCGTGGGTGATGAACATCACCGCCGTGCCGGTCTCGCGCTTCAGGCGGTCCATCAGGGCGAGGATCTCGGCCTGGATGGTCACATCCAGCGCGGTGGTGGGTTCATCGGCGATCAGCAGGCGCGGTTCGCAGGCCAGGGCCATGGCAATCACGACGCGCTGGCGCATGCCGCCGGACAGCTCGTGCGGGTACTGCTTGATGCGGCGCTCGGGCTCGGGGATACGCACCTCGCGCAGCAGTTCCACGGCGCGGGCCATGGCCTGCTTGCGGCTCATCCCCTTGTGCAGCATCAGCCCTTCGGACAGCTGGCGACCGACGGTGAAGACGGGATTGAGCGCGGTCATCGGCTCCTGGAAGATCATCCCGATCTCGTTGCCGCGGATGGTGCGCATCAGCCCCTGCTCGGCACTGGCGAGGTCGACCTCGCCCCCGTCCTTTCGATCAAAAATTAGGCGCCCGCCCGCGATTTTTCCGCCGCCGAATTCCACCAGCCGCATCAGCGACAGCGAGGAAACCGACTTGCCCGACCCGGATTCGCCGACGACGCAGACCGTCTCGCCGGGGTTGATCTGGAACGAGACATCCTCGACCCCGATAACCGGACCGTCCTTTGTCTCGAAGGAAACGCGCAGATTCTCGATGCGGGCAATGGGAGCGGCGGAACCGTCGATATCAAGCATGGTGGGCCCTGTGAGTGTAATGACCCGCAAACGCTACAGAGCCTTTGCGAAGCTTGTCAAACCGCCTGTCCCACTCTCTTGGCGTCAGCCGCATTCCCTCAGCGTCAGCCAAGCGAGAGGGTTGCTTTTTGATCGAATCCGATTTTCGATACCCTCATCCTCGGGTGGGTGCGCAGCGCCCGGCAGCCGTTCAGGCCGCCGGGCGCTCTGGATATACCCCCCGGGTCAACGATCGGACCTGCAAGGTCCGGCACAACCAACTGGGAGATACCTATGACCCTGAGATCCGTCCTGCTCGGTGCGGCCGCCCTGTCGGCGCTGGCACCCGCAGCCATGGCCGAGCGCGGAAGCGATGGCCATGTCAACATCATCTACTGGCAGGCCCCCTCGGTCCTGAACCCCTACATGTCCGGCGGCACCAAGGACATCGAGTCCTCCTCGATGATTCTCGAGCCGCTCGGCCGCTTCGACGAGACCGGCGCCCTGGTGCCCTTCCTCGCCAAGGAGATCCCCACCGTCGAGAACGGCGGCGTTTCCGAAGACCTGACCTCGATCACCTGGGTCCTGAAGGAGGGCCTGCTGTGGTCCGACGGCTCGCCGGTGACCTCCGAGGACGTGCTGTTCACCTATGAATACTGCACCGCCGAGGAATTCGGCTGCGCCCAGGGCGCCAAGTTCGACAGCGTGTCGACCGTGGAAGCGCTGGACGAGCTGACCGTGAAGGTCACCTTCAAGGCGCCCACGCCGAACCCCTACCTGCCCTTCATGGGCGGTCAGTCCCCGATCATCCAGAAGGCCCAGTTCGCCGAGTGCCTCGGCGCGGCCGCCTCGACCTGCACCGAGGCCAACTTCAACCCGATCGGCACCGGCCCCTTCGTGGTGGACGAGTTCAAGCCGAACGACGTGATCTCGATGTCGGCCAACCCGAACTATCGTGACCCGGCCAAGCCCGCCTTCGCCACCGTCACCTTCAAGGGCGGCGGCGATGCGGCAGCCGCTGGCCGTGCCGTGCTGGAAACCGGCGAATTCGACTACGCCTGGAACCTGCAGCTGGCCCCCGAAGTCATCGCCGAGATGGAAAAGGGCGGCAAGGGTCAGACCGTGGTCGGCTTCGGCACCCTGGTCGAGCGGATCGAGATGAACCTGACCGATCCCTCCTCGGACCTCTCCCCGGACGTGCGCTCGACCCGCGAGGCGCCGCATCCGTTCCTCAGCGATCTGAACGTGCGCAAGGCGCTGTCGATGGCCATCGACCGCGAGATCCTGGTGGAAATCGGCTATGGCGAAGCGGGCCGCGCGACCTGTAACCTGGTCCCCGCCCCGGCCCTCTACGCCTCGCCCAATACCGACTGCCTGGTGCAGGACCTGGAAGGCGCCAAGGCACTGTTGGACGAAGCCGGCTGGGTCGACACCAACGGCAACGGCATCCGCGACAAGGATGGCGTCGAGATGGAAGTGCTCTTCCAGACCTCGACCAACGCCGTGCGCCAGAACTTCCAGGACGCCATCAAGGCGTGGTGGGAAATGATCGGCCTCTCGGTCGAGCTGCGCAACGTGTCCGGTTCGGTCTTCTTCGGCGGTGACGCCGGTTCGCCCGATACCTTCCAGAAGTTCTACGCGGACGCCGAGATGTACGCCAACAACTTCGACGGCACCGACCCGCAGGCCTACCTGGCGCAGTACCGCTGCGACAACGAGCCCCAGCCCGACAACCAGTGGCAGGGTGAGAACATCAACCGCTACTGCGATCCGGAATACGACGCCCTGCTCGACGAGCTGGCCGCCACCGGCGAGCTGGAGAAGCGCGGCGAGATCGCCATCAAGCTGAACGAGATGCTGACCAAGGAAAGCTACACCATCGTTCCGCTGGTCGACCGTGGTCGTGTCTCGGCGCATTCGAACACCCTCGGCGGCGTTGTCCTGAACACCTGGGACTCCGAGCTGTGGAACGTGGCCGACTGGTACCGCATCAAGGAGTGATCCTTGCCCCTGGGGATCCGGCGTGTCCGGGTCCCCGCCCCCCGCGCCTGACCGCGCCGCCCCGAGGCAGAAGAACGACCGGGTCCGCGCCCCGGCATGCCTTCCGAGGGAACGGCCGGACCTGCGCCCCAGACGCCCGGATCTTCCATGCTGACATTCACCCTTCGACGACTGCTGATCGCAGTCCCGACATTGCTTGCAAGCGCCATCGTGATCTTCGCGCTGCTGCAACTCGCCCCCGGCGACCCGATGGCCAATGTGCCGCTGACCGTTCCCCCGGAAGTGAAACAGCGGATGCGCGAGGCCCTCGGCCTCGGCGAACCCGTTCACATCCAGTTCTGGAAATGGCTGGTCCAGTTCTTCTGGATCGAACCCCAGGTCCTGATCGACAATATTTTCGGCACCGGCTTCGCCGACGGCAAGCTGCGGGTGCTCTCCTGGCAGACCCGGTCGCCGGTGATGGACATCGTGGTGCAACGCCTGCCGCAGACCCTCTGGGTCGTGGGCACCTCCTACCTGGTGGGCATCGTCATCGCCCTGCCGATCGGCATCTACTCGGCCTATCGCCAGTACTCGGTCTTCGACCAGGCCGGGACCTTCGTGTCGATGGTCGGCTACTCGGTGCCGACCTTCTTCACCGGCGTGCTGCTGATCGTGATCTTCTCGGTCAACATGCCGCGCGAAAGCTTCTTCTGGTTCCCCTCGATCTACGACACCACGCACAAGGTCACCGACTGGTCGAGCTTCGGCTTCCAGGTGCGCCAGATGTTCCTGCCGGTGATGGTGCTGGCGCTCTACAACGCCGCCCAGATCAGCCGCTTCATGCGCGCCTCGATGCTGGACAACCTGAACCAGGACTACGTCCGCACTGCCCGCGCCAAGGGCCTGGGCGAAAGCATCGTCGTCATGGTCCACGTGCTGCGCAATTCGCTGATCCCCGTGGTCACCGTGATCGCCCTCGGCGTGCCGCAGGTCTTCGGCGGCGCCATCATCACCGAACAGGTCTTCAAGGTGAACGGCCTGGGTCACCTGCTGATCGGCGCCATCGAGGCCAATGACCTGCCGATGGTGCAGACGCTCACCTTCATCTTTGCCGTGCTCATCGTGCTCTTCAACCTGATCGCCGACGTGCTCTACGGCATCCTCGACCCGCGGATCCGCTATGACTGATGACCTGAATGACCCTGTCCCCGCGGGGACCACGCAACCGGGAGGCGTCCTCGCGGCGCCCCTGCCCTCCACCCCTCCGCGCAGCCAGTGGCACGAGGTCTGGACCCAGTTCCGCCAGCACAAGGGCGCGATGCTGGGCGGCGTCGTCTTCCTGGTCATCGTGCTGGGCGTGGCCTTCGGACCCTGGCTCTGGCCCCTGGACCCGGCGGCCATCGACTTCCGCGCCCGCAACGTCGGGCCGACCTGGGCACATCCCTTCGGCACCGACCAGCTGGGCCGCGACATGCTGGCCCGGATGATCGAGGGCGGGCGGGTCTCGCTGTCGGTCGGGATCACCGCGATGCTGCTGGCGCTGGTGCTGGGCACGCTGGTCGGGGTGCTGGCAGGCTACTTCCGCCGGCTGGACAACCTGCTGATGCGGCTGACCGACCTCTTCCTGGCGCTGCCCCTGCTGCCGCTTCTTCTGGTCATGGTGCTGCTGTTCCGGGAACCGCTGGCCAAGGCCTTCGGCATCGAGACCGGGATCTTCATCCTGATGGTCTCGGCGATCGGGATCACCTCGTGGATGCCGACGGCACGGATCGTGCGTGGCGACGTGCTGGCCCTGAAGGAGCGCGAGTTCGTCCTGGCGGCGCGCTCCATCGGCACGACCAACACGATGATGATCGCACGCCACATCCTGCCCAACGTGATCTCGCCCATCGTGGTCTCGGCGACGCTCGGCATCGCCAATGCGATCATCACCGAAAGCGCGCTGAGCTTCCTCGGCCTCGGCTTCCCGCCGGACTTCCCGACCTGGGGACGTCTGCTGTTCGACGCGGTCGACTACATGCAGCAGAACCCCGAGAGGGTGGTCATGCCCGGTATCGCGATCTCGCTGACGGTGCTCTCGGTGAACTACCTCGGCGACGGGCTGCGCGACGCGCTCGACCCCCGCATCCGGGGCCGCTGAGCAAACCGCCAAGATGAGAACGCCCCGGCCCGCGCCGGGGCGTTTTCCTTTCAGCCCTTCCGCTCGGGTCGTTTCGCGATCGTGCCCTGCGCCGCGGCGACAAGCTTTTCTTCGCCCGCCGTCACCGCGAAGATGTCACAGCGGCAGACCGCCTGGGTCGCGCCATGGGACATCACCTGCCCCCGCGCCACCAGCCGCTCGCCGATCCCGGGCCGCAGGAAGTTGATCTTCCACTCCAGCGTCAGCACGTCCTGCAGCACCGAGCCCCCGGCGAAGGTCAGCGCCATGTCGGCCAGGGTCGATGTCACGCCCCCGTGCACGAAGCCGTTGTGCTGCTTGTGACGTTCCTCGATCTCGAGCACGAGTTCGCAGAAGCCCTCCTCGAAGCGCGCGATCTCGACGCCGACAAGCTTCGAGAACGGCTGCCCATCCAGGATGGCCTGTCCGACGGGTCTCAGGTCCATGTCGTTCCTCCCAATGATCCTCGCCCCACCCTGCCCCTGCGCGCGCCCCTGTCCACCGGAACGCCACGTCCCGAAGTCCGCGCAACTTGCGGGCCGTGAGAGCCTCCGGCGGCAGTATTTGCGGCCATCGGATGGATGCAGCCTGCCCTTGTTCCATCCGATGGCTGAAAATACTGCGGGGGGAGCGCGGCACGCGCGGGGGGCAGCGCCCCCCTCCCCGCCCTGCGTCCCAGCAAAAAGGGCGGCGCTTACGCACCGCCCTTTCCGATAGCCCGGTCCCGCGAGGATCAGATCTTGCTCAGAAGATCCCCGATGCTCTGCTTGGCATCGCCGTAGTACATGCGGGTGTTGTCCTTGTAGAACAGCGGGTTCTCGATGCCCGAGTAGCCCGTGCCCTGGCCGCGCTTCGACACGAAGACCTGCTTGGCTTTCCAGACCTCCAGCACCGGCATCCCAGCGATCGGAGAGTTCGGGTCTTCCTGCGCCGCCGGGTTCACGATGTCGTTCGAGCCGATGACGATCACGACGTCCGTATCCGGGAAGTCGTCGTTGATCTCGTCCATCTCCAGCACGATGTCATAGGGCACCTTGGCTTCCGCCAGCAGCACGTTCATGTGACCGGGCAGACGGCCCGCGACGGGGTGGATGGCGAAACGCACCTCCTTGCCCTTCTCGCGCAGCTTACGGGTCAGCTCGGCCACGTTCTGCTGCGCCTGAGCCACGGCCATGCCGTAGCCGGGCACGATGACGACCGAGTCCGCCTCGTCCAGCGCCTGGGCCACACCGTCGACGTCGATGGGCTTCTGCTCGCCCTCGACTTCCATCGCCGGGCCCGTGGTGCCGCCGAAGCCGCCCAGGATCACCGAAACGAAGGAGCGGTTCATCGCCTTGCACATGATGTACGACAGGATCGCCCCCGAGGAACCGACCAGCGCACCCACCACGATCAGCAGATCATTGGACAGCGAGAAGCCGATGGCCGCAGCCGCCCAGCCCGAGTAGGAGTTCAGCATCGAGACCACCACGGGCATGTCGGCGCCGCCGATGCCCATGATCAGGTGGTAGCCGATGAACAGCGCCGCCAGCGTCATCAGCAGCAGCGGGAAGGTACCGCCGGTGCTCATGTACCAGACGAGGCAGATCACCGAGATGCCTGCCGCCGTGATGTTCAGCACATGGCCGCCGGGCAGCTTCTCGGCTTTCGAGGTCAGCTTGCCGGCCAGTTTGCCGTAGGCCACCACCGAGCCGGTGAAGGTCACCGCACCGATGAAGACGCCGAGGAACAGCTCGACCGAGAGGATGCCCAGCTCGACCGCGTCCTTGTGTGCCACGAGGTCGGCGAAGACGCCCTCGGGCTCGGCACCGCCGGCAAGCACGGCCATTGTGATATGGGCGTTGTAGCCGACGAAGACCGCCGCGAGGCCGACGAGGCTGTGCATGGCCGCGACCAGCTGCGGCATCTCGGTCATCTCGACCTTCTTGGCCACGTACCAGCCGATGATGCCGCCGCCCGCGATCAGGATCGCCGAAAGCAGCCAGAGGCCCGAACCTGGGCCGATGAGGGTGGCAAGAACCGCGAGGCCCATGCCGACGATACCGTACCAGACCGCCCGCTTGGCGCTTTCCTGACCGGAAAGCCCGCCGAGCGAGAGGATGAAGAGCACAGCCGCGACCACATAGGCCGCCGTGGTGAATCCGAAGTCCATCTAGCCGGTCTCCTTAGGATTTCTGGAACATGGCGAGCATGCGCCGGGTCACGAGGAAGCCGCCGAAGATGTTGATCCCGGCCATGAAGACCGAAAGCGCGGCAAGCAGGATCACCAGGAAGGAGCCCGAGCCGATCTGCATCAGGGCGCCGAGGATGATGATCGACGAGATTGCATTGGTCACCGCCATCAGCGGCGTGTGCAGCGAATGCGCCACGCCCCAGATGACCTGGAAGCCGACGAAGACCGACAGCACGAAGACGATGAAATGCTGCATGAAGCTGGAGGGCGCGATCAGCCCCACGCCCAGCACCAGCGCGGCCATGACGGCCAGCAGCGTCACCTGGTTGCGGGTCTGCTTCTTGAAGGCGGCGGTCTCGGCCGCGCGCTTCTCTTCCGGGGTCAGCTCGGGCGCCTTCGGCTTGGGCTTCTGCGCCGCAATGGCGGCGACCTTCAGCGGCGGCGGCGGGAAGGTGATCTCTCCGGCACGGGTCACCGTGGCCGAGCGGATCACGTCGTCTTCCATGTCGTGGTTGACCACGCCGTCCTTCTCGGGCGTCAGGTCCGCCAGCAGGTGGCGGATGTTGGTCGCATAGAGCGACGAGGCCTGGGTGGCCATGCGCGAGGGGAAATCGGTGTAGCCGACGATGGTCACGCCGTTTTCGGTGACGACCTTCTCATCGGCCACGGTGCCCTCGGCGTTGCCGCCCTTTTCCGCCGCAAGGTCGACGATGACCGAGCCGGGCTTCATGCTGGCGATCATGTCGGCCAGCCAGAGCTTCGGCGCCTCGCGGTTGGGGATCAGCGCCGTCGTGATGACGATGTCGATCTCCGGGGCGATCTCGCGGAACTTGGCCAGCTGGGCCTCGCGGAACTCGGGCGAGGAGACGGAGGCGTAGCCGCCGGTGGCGGCGCCGTCCTGCTGCTCTTCCTCGAAGTCGAGGTATACGAACTCGGCGCCCATGCTCTCGACCTGCTCGGCCACTTCGGGGCGCACGTCGAAGGCATAGGTGATGGCGCCCAGAGAGGTCGAGGTGCCGATGGCCGCAAGGCCTGCGACGCCCGCACCGATGACCAGCACCTTGGCCGGGGGCACCTTGCCCGCGGCGGTGATCTGGCCGGTGAAGAAGCGGCCAAAGTTGTTGCCGGCCTCGATCACGGCACGGTAACCGGCGATATTCGCCATCGACGACAGGGCGTCCATCTTCTGCGCACGGGAAATACGCGGCACCATCTCCATGGCGACGGCGGTACTGCCCTGCGCCTTGATCTGGTCCAGCAGCTCGGCATTGCCGCCGGGGTTGAGGAACGAGATCAGCGTCTGGCCCTCGCGCAGCAGCTTGACCTCCTCCTCGGAGGGCTGGCGCACCTTGGCGACGATATCGGCCTGCTCGTAGAGCGCGCCGGCATCGGCCACGACGGTCACGCCGGCCTGTTCATAGGCGGCATCAAGGAAGCCGGCCTTCAGGCCCGCGCCGCTCTGGATCAGGCACTCATGGCCCAGTTTCTGCAATTGCAGCGCCGAGTCCGGGGTCATCGCGACCCGCGCCTCTCCCTCGAACACTTCGGTTGGCGTTCCGATCTTCACCTGTGTCGTCCCCCTTCTGAGCACGGCGTGGTGACCGCCGCCGGACATTTCCGACCGCAGTCCTGATGTTAGCGCGCAACATTGTTGCGCATCGGGCTGGGGTTCCGTTTGCCCGGAATATCCAGCCCTGTCAAATGGGAACCCTAGGCCATGCAGGGCCGACTGCAAGGGCCTTTCCCCCGAGGAACCCTGCCGCCCATCGGGCAGGCGACCGCGCGCGGCGGCTTGATCGGAACGGCCCCGGCGCCTAGGCTCCTTTCGACATGCGGAACGGATTTCCGCAGATGGGAGGAGAGATATGGATCTGCAAGGCAAACACGCCCTCGTCACCGGGGGCGGCACGGGGATCGGGCTGGCGATCGCAACGGCGCTGGCCGGGTGCGGCGCTCAGGTGACGATCACCGGACGGCGGCTGGAGGTGCTTCAGGCCGTGGCCGGACCGGGGCTGCATCCGGCGGTGATGGATGTCACCGAGGAAAGCCAGGTGCGCGACGTGATCGGTGCCGCCGTCGCGGCACGGGGGCCGGTGCAGATCTGCGTCGCCAACGCCGGCATCGCCGAGGGACGCAAGCTGCACAAGACCAGCTCTGAGTTCTGGCGCCGGATCATGGCGACCAACCTTGACGGCTGCTTCTACACGGTGCGCGAGAGCCTGACCTCAATGCTGCAGACCGACTGGGGGCGGGTCATCGCGGTCTCGTCCATCGCCGGGCTGCGCGGCGCGGCGGGGGCCGGGGCCTATGCGGCCTCGAAGCATGGGGTCATCGGCATGATGCGCAGCTTTGCCGAGGATTTCCTGGGACAGCCCTATACGTTCAACTCGATCTGCCCCGGCTACGTGGATACCCCCATCGTCAGCCGCAATACCGAGGCCATCAGGGACCGCACCGGGGTCAGCGCCGAAGAGGCACAGGCCATGATGGTCGGGCTGAACCGCCACAAGCGGCTGATCACGCCGGAAGAGGTCGCGGCGGCGGCGCTCTGGCTCTGCGATCCGCTGAGCGGCAGCACCAACGGCACCGAGGTGCGTATCGCCGGCGGGCAGGTCTGAGGCAGTGGGAGGGCCGGGATAGCGCCGTCCGATCGCGGCAGGATCGCTGCGGGGGTAAGGTGGGATGTCTCCCACCCTACGCGGTGTGCACCGCCTGCCCGTTCAACTTGCGACGCGAGGACAGGGGCGTAGGGTGGGTGCCAACCCACCTACCCTCTCAAAGGACCAGGTCAGGTCCCAAACTCAGGTCCCAAGCTTGGGCCCCAAACCCTTGCCTCCAAATCAAGTCCCACACTAAAGCCCCCATTTCAGGCGCGGCGCAGCACCGGGAAGGCGTTGCGGCCCGAGGCCCAGGCCCGCGCCGCCTCGCCCAGCCCCTCGAAGAGCGGGCGCGACACGGGATCGTTGGCGGCGTTGTATTCCGGGTGCCACTGCACCGCGAGGGTATAGCCCGAGGCGCCGTCGACATAGGCCGCTTCGGGGGTGCCGTCCGGCGCACGGCCGTCGACCACGAAGCGCTTGCCCGGGGTCACCACCCCCTGCCCGTGCAGGGTGTTGGTCATCACCTCGGACGCGCCCATGATATGGTGAAAGACCCCGTCCTCGGTGAAGCTCACCTTGTGGCGCAGGGCGAATTTCTCTTCCAGCGTGCCGTCCGGGGGCATCCGGTGGTTCAGCCGCCCGGGCAACTCGCGGATCTCGGGGTGCAGGGTGCTGCCCATGGCCACGGCGACTTCCTGGAAGCCGCGACAGATGCCGAGGAAAGGCTGGCCGCGCTCGACGCAGGCGCGCACCAGCGGCAGGGTGATCGCATCGCGCGCCCGGTCGAAGGCGCCATGGGCCGCGGTCTCTTCCTCGCCATATTCGGAGGGGTGGACATTGGGTCGCCCCCCGGTCAGCACGAAGCCGTCGTAGGTCTCCAGCAGCTCTTCGACCGAGACCATGCGGGGATCAGCGGGGATCAGCGCCGGCTGGCAACCGCAGACATCCGAGACCGCTTCGCAGTTCATCACGCCCCCGGCGTGGATCCGGTAGGACTCGTCCACGGTGTGCAGGTTGGTGATGATGCCGATCAGGGGTCGTTTCATGGGATGCCTCGCGCTCTGCCGGACAATCTACTACCGCACCCAGCCGAAGAAAACGGAAATCCCTGTGCAGGGACGCACCCCCGACCCGCACCGCTACGGAATGCGGCAGAAAGGCACGCTCCGCCCGCCTGCCGAGGCAGGCGCGGCGCCGAGGCCCCACCCCGGCCCTCCCGCGCCGCGGGTCCCGCTGCGGCAGGTCACTCTGTTGGCGCTTCGGGCGCACCGGCAGCGGTCTCGGCGGGCGGCTCCTCGCCGTCGGTGGTATCCAGCAGCATCAGCGCGGTTGCGCCGAGGCCAAGCAGCACGGCTATGGCGATCCCCCAGATGGCGCCCCTGTGGCGGCGCTGCTGGCGGTCTGTATTGGTGTCAGGGGCGGACATGGGCCGTTCCTCCTTCTGGTGAACCTGACGGCCCAACGCCCGCCCCCTGCGGGTCGTTCCCCGGTCCTGCCCTTGCAATCCGCGCGCCGGGGGTCAACATCGCAGGCAACAGATGATGCGAAAGGACCCCCCATGAAGGACGCCGCCGCCACCACCCCGGCCCAGACGATCTACCTTGCCGACTACACGCCCTTCGGCTGGAGCGTCGAGGATGTGCACCTGACCTTCCGCCTCGCGCCCGAGGGCACCCGGGTCATCTCGCGCATCCGCTTTGCCCCAAACCCCGACGCCAGCCAGGGCAGCTTCTTCCTGCACGGCGAAGACCTGACCCTGATCAGCGCGAAGATCGACGGACAGGCCGTCTCTCCCGAGATCAGCGAAGAGGGCCTGACCTGCGCGGTTCCCGACGCCCCCTTCACCTGGGAAGCCGAGGTCGAGATCGCCCCGGCGAAGAACTTCGCGCTGGAGGGCCTCTACATGTCGAACGGCATGTACTGCACCCAGTGCGAGGCCGAGGGCTTCCGCAAGATCACCTATTACCCCGACCGCCCCGACGTGATGTCGGTCTTCACCGTCCGCATCGAGGGCGACGAGCCGGTCAAGCTGTCGAACGGCAACCCCGTCGCCTCGGGCGAAGGGTTCGCCGAATGGCACGACCCCTGGCCCAAGCCCGCCTATCTCTTCGCGCTGGTGGCGGGCGACCTGATCGCCCACCCCGACCGCTTCACCACCCGCTCCGGCAAGGAGGTCGAGCTGAACATCTACGTGCGCCCCGGTGATGAAGACAAATGCGCCTTCGGCATGGAGGCGCTGAAGAAGTCGATGAAGTGGGACGAGGACGTCTATGGCCGCGAATACGACCTGGATATCTTCAACATCGTCGCCGTCGACGACTTCAACATGGGCGCGATGGAGAACAAGGGGCTCAACATCTTCAACTCCTCCTGCGTGCTGGCCTCACCCGAGACCTCGACGGATGCCAACTTCGAGCGCATCGAGGCGATCATCGCGCATGAGTACTTCCACAACTGGACCGGCAACCGCATCACCTGCCGCGACTGGTTCCAGCTGTGCCTGAAGGAGGGTCTGACGGTGTTCCGCGACGCCTCCTTTACCGCCGACATGCGCTCTGAGCCGGTGAAGCGGATCAGCGACGTGATCGACCTGCGCGCCCGCCAGTTCCGCGAGGACAACGGCCCGCTGGCCCACCCGGTCCGCCCCGAGAGCTTCCAGGAGATCAACAACTTCTACACCGCCACGGTCTACGAGAAGGGCGCCGAAGTGATCGGCATGCTGAAGCGCCTCGTCGGGGACGCCGCCTATGCGAAGGCGCTGGATCTCTACTTCGACCGCCACGACGGCCAGGCCTGCACCATCGAGGACTGGCTGCAGGTCTTCGAGGATGCAACGGGCCGCGACCTGACCCAGTTCAAGCGCTGGTATTCCCAGGCCGGCACCCCGCGCCTGCATGTGCGCGAAGAGTGGGCCGACGGCACCTTCACCCTGCATTTCAGCCAGCAGACGCCGCCCACCCCCGGCCAACCCGACAAGCTGCCGCAGGTGCTGCCGATAGCCGTCGGCCTGATCGGCCCCAATGGCGACGAGGTGCAGGGGACGACCCTGCTGGAGATGACCGAGACGGAGCAGAGCTTCTCCTTCTCCGGTCTCGGCGCGCGGCCGGTGCCCTCGATCCTGCGCGGCTTCTCGGCCCCGGTGATCCTGCAGCACGAGACCGACACCGAAACCCGCGCCTTCCTGCTGGCCCATGACACCGATCCC
>NZ_AFPM01000023.1 GCF_000220565.1 Oceanicola sp. S124
GGGCCGGGTCATCGCGAAAACGCAGGCGGGCGTGGCGGTCTCATGCCGGGGCAAATCGTCGGGCGCGCGCTCTCGGGGGCATTGAGCCCCCTCGGGCGCGGGGGGCAGAGCCCCCGGTGCCTGTCACGAAGGATGCGCGTCGCGCGGAGGGGCCGCCCGGCGGCAGGTCGGGCCGCGCCGACCGGCCCCGTTTCCGCAGAGGCGCACCCGGGGGCGATGGGCCGGAGCGATCGCATCGCCACCCGGGGCGGCCATTCGTTCCCGTGCATGCACGTCCTGGCGCTCCCTCCGCCGGAGGCCATATACTCCGGGGTGCGGGGCAGAGCCCCGCCTCCCTCCACGTCGGGCGCCTAGGCCTGAAGGGTCAGGGCCATCTCCCGGTGCGGCACGCCACCGTCGTCGTAGACCTCGCCGCAGGGCGCGAAGCCGAGCGTCTCGTAGAAGCCCATGGCGCGGACCTGCGCGCCCAGAACGACGCGGGTGAAGCCCTGTTCGGACAGCCGCGCGATGCCGGCGCGGACCAGCTCGGCACCGAGGCCCGTGCCGCGCGCCGACCTGCGCACGCAGATGCGCCCGATGCGACCTGCGCCGGGCTCCTTCAGCAGGCGGGCGGTGCCGACCGGCGTGCCGTCCAGCGTCGCCAGCAGGTGCTCGGCCCCGGCGTCCAGGTCATCCCATTCCTCTTCCGGGGTGAAGCCCTGTTCGGTGATGAAAACCTCTTCACGCAGGGCAAAGCAGGGGGCGGTGTCGGTGACGACCTCGATCTGCAGGCTCATGCGAAATAATCCGCCAGGATGCGGGCGTAGATGCCCTTGAGCTGAGAGATCTGCTCCACCGGCACGTTCTCGTCGACCTGGTGCATGGTCTCGCCGACCAGGCCGAATTCCACCACCGGGCAGAGATCCTTGACGAAGCGCGCATCCGAGGTGCCGCCGGTTGTCGAGAGCTCGGGCACCACGCCGGTCTCGGCCTCGACGGCCTTCGCCACAAGGTCCGACAGCGCGCCCGGAGGCGTCAGGAAGGCCTCGCCCGAGACCTTGACCTCGGTCTCGATGACGATGTCGAACATGCGGCTGACATCCTGGGCTTCGCGGCGCAGCCAGCGGGTCAGGGCCTCTCCGGTGTGGAGGTCGTTGAAGCGGATGTTGACGGCGGCGCGGCACTGGGCCGGGATGACGTTGGTCGCCCCGTTGCCGGTGTCGAACTGCACCACGGCCAGGGTCGAGGGGTCGAAATGGCCGGTGCCCTCGTCCAGCTGGTGGCTGGCCAGCCGGTCGATCAGCCGCGCCATGGCCGGCAGCGGGTTCTTCGCGCGGTGTGGATAGGCCGAGTGCCCCTGCTTGCCGGTCGCCGTGAACCAGGCCGTCATCGAGCCGCGACGGCCGATCTTGATCATCTCGCCCATGGTGGCGGGGCAGGTGGGTTCCCCGACGAGGCAGTGGCTCATGACCTCGCCCTCGGTCTGCATCCAGTCGAGCAGGGCGGTGGTGCCATGCAGCGCGTCGCCCTCCTCGTCGCCGGTGATGGCAAGGACCACGGCGCCCTCGGGCGGGGTCTGGCGGACGAAGTCGACGGCGGCGGCGGCAAAGGCGGCCACGCCCGACTTCATGTCGGTGGCGCCGCGCCCGTACATCCGCCCGTCGCGGATCTCGGCGCCGAAGGGATCGGCGGTCCAGGCGGCGGCATCGCCGACGGGCACCACGTCGGTATGGCCATTGAAGCCGAAGGTCTTCGCCGCGCCCTTGGCGCCCCAGCGGGCGAAGAGGTTGCTGACCCCCTCGCGGTCGACCCGGGTGCAGGTGAAGCCCGCGCCCTCCAGCAGGGCCTGCAGATGGACCAGCGCGCCGCCCTCTTCGGGGGTGACCGAGGGGCAGCGGATCAGCTCGGCGGTCAGGGCGACGGGATCGACGGGGGGCGTGGACAGGCTGGGGCCGGACATGGGCGGTTCCTTCGTTTTGGCGGAATGGCTAGCCTCTTTCGGCCTTGAAGCAAAGGGGGAGCTGGCGGCAGGGCCCTCGCCGGGCAGCAACAGGGGCGGGAAGGGGGCAAATCTTGCGGTCTGGACGGGCCGGGCCACCACATCAGTCTTTACCTGAGCCGCCGGGAATGCGACGTTGAGCGCAAGAACGGCGCAGGGACAACGCGCGACAGGTGGCAGGAGAGCAGTCCTGGCAAGGGCAGAAAACCA
>NZ_AFPM01000022.1 GCF_000220565.1 Oceanicola sp. S124
ACGTAGGGGGTCCCGATGCAGGCTGGTTCAAACGAGGCGAGCTCATCGGACTGGCGCGGGCCTCCTTTGACGAGACAAGCGCGGCGGGTTGGTGCAGCGGCAACCGCCGACGGTTCTGGTGGCAATGTGCTGCCGGGTGTCGGCCTTTGCCCGTGCGAAGGGACGGTGCCCGGGGGCAACGTCCGGGCATGGCGGGGGCTGGCAAGCGACCGCGCCGATCCGGTGCGGGCCCGTCCACTTGATCGCTACGGCGGGCGCCCGCCGAAGTGTGCTGGAAGATGTCGGAGATCAGTCGTCCTCCTCGTCATCGCCGGCCAGCAGCAGGAGTTCCCCGGCAGCCTCGAGGGCGCGGATCTCGGCCACAACGGCGTTCATCGCCTCTTCCGCATCTTTGGCCTTGACCTTGTCGCGGTCGGCCACTTCTTCGCGCAGGCTGTCGGCGAGGCGGGCGGACATGTTGCCGAGGATGTATTCCGCCGTCGCGGCCTCTTCCCCGGTGGTCGAGGCGGCAAGCGCCGTGACCAGCAGGATCGGGTCGAGCTGGCGCACCACCTTGGGGATGTCGCGTGGCGCCACGCGGCTGGGAATGTTGGTATAGGTGAAGATCGCCTTGCGCACCTGTTCGGCAAACTCGGCGTCGGTCTCATCGAGGCCTTCCAGAACGTCGTCGCGGGTCGAGGCGGTCGAGAAGTTGAGGATCGCGCCGACACGTTCCACCGGTCCCTTGTCGAAGACCGAATCCGGCTGGGCGTCGAGCTGGCTGGCCAGCGACAGGCCGATGCGGTCCAGCGCCTCGGGCGAGATGCCCGAGGTCAGCGAGATCGCATAGGTGATCCGCCGCGCCCGGGGGCCTGGCAGCTTCGAGAGCAGTTCCGC
Source organism: Oceanicola sp. S124 (assembly GCF_000220565.1). Taxonomy (GTDB): domain Bacteria; phylum Pseudomonadota; class Alphaproteobacteria; order Rhodobacterales; family Rhodobacteraceae; genus Pseudooceanicola. The sequence continues at coordinate 877 of NZ_AFPM01000022.1, forward strand.
CGCCTTGCCGGTATCGAGCTTGGAGAGCATGACCGCCGCGATCTCGATCGATTCATGTTCGGCGATCGGGCGCAGTTTCTTGACGTCCAGTGCGCGCACCCGGTCCCAGGGATCGCCGGTCTGGCGCACCCCGGCCTCTTTCCGCAGGCGCGCGGCGGTATGGGCCGAGATCTTGCCATCCAGCGCCGAAAGCGCCCCGGCGACACCGCGCGGGAAGGTCAGGCCGAGTGCCTCGAGCTCTTCGACGAATTCCTCGACCACCCCGGCCAGGGTGTCGCGGTCGATATGGCGCATGTTGCCGAGCAGCAGTGTCAGCTCTGCCTGAAGATCCTCGGGCAGCTCTTTCAGGGGCACGTCCAGCCCGTTGATCAGCAGCAGCCGGATGATCACCGCTGCCTTCTGCTTGCGTGTCATCTGCCCCGGTCGCACCGGAGCAGGGGGCGCGAGCCGCGCCAGCGGAGCCAGGTCGCCCATATTCCCCTCGTTCTGCGTTCGGTGGCAGATAATCAGGGAAGGGTGAAGAAAGCCTGAAACCGCACGGGGCTGGCCGCAGAACGGCAGGCACCAGCCGCAGACGGGCGCGGGATCTGTCCGGCGGCTCGGCGGGTTCAGCCGGTGACGGTGGTCTCGCAGGCGCCGGTCTCGGCGTTGCGGCTCTGGCCCTCGGCGCAGGAGCTGGCCTGCTGTTCGTGGTAGGTGCAGCTGGCCTGCAGGGGCGCGGCGGCGAAGAGGCCCAGCAGGGCGGCGGCAATCAGAGTTCTCATGGCGGATCCTCCAATGGATCCTGCAACCTTACCACGATTCCCGCTGCGCCCGAAGCGCTGCGCGGGGGAAGGCTGCGGCCGCTCATCGCTGGCGCCTACTGGCCGGGGGGAGCCTGCCCCGGGGCATCGAACCCCGGACAGGCTGGGGGCCAGGGCCCCCGGGCCGTCGCGCGAAACGACAACGGCGCCCCCGACTGGAGACGCCGCTGAAGATCGCCTGTCGCGCGGATCAGCTTTCGCCGAAGACCCGCTTGAAGATCGTGTCGACATGCTTGGTGTGATAGCCCATGTCGAACTTCTCGTTGATCTGCTCGACGCCCAGGGCCTTGACCACGTCCTCGTCCGCCAGCAGCTGCTCGCGGAAATCGACGCGCTCTTCCCAGACCTTCAGGGCGTTGCGCTGGACCATGGCATAGGCGTCTTCACGGCTGACACCGGCCTGGGTGAGGGCCAGAAGTACCCGCTGGCTCATCACCAGGCCGGGGAACTTGTTCATGTTGTCCAGCATGTTCTCGGGATAGATGATCATCTTGTCGACCACCCCGGCCAGGCGGTTCAGGGCGAAGTCCAGCGTCACGGTGGCGTCGGGGGCGATGCCGCGCTCGACGGAAGAATGCGAGATGTCCCGCTCGTGCCACAGCGCCACGTTTTCCATCGCCGGAATGACGGTCATGCGCACGAGACGCGCCAGGCCGGTCAGGTTCTCGGTCAGGACCGGGTTCTTCTTGTGAGGCATGGCCGAAGAGCCCTTCTGGCCCATCGAGAAGAACTCGGCGCCTTCCAGCACTTCGGTGCGCTGCATGTGGCGGATCTCGATGGCGACGTTCTCGATGGACGAGGCGATGACGCCCAGCACGGCGAAGAACATCGCGTGACGGTCACGCGGGATCACCTGGGTCGAGATCGGTTCCGGCTTCAGGCCCAGCTTGGCGCAGACGTGTTCCTCTACGCCCGGGTCGATATTGGCGAAGGTGCCGACAGCGCCCGAGATCGCACCGGTGGCGACTTCCTCGCGGGCGGCCTGCAGGCGGGCCTTGTTGCGGTCCATCTCGGCGTAGAAGCGGGCGAAGGTCAGGCCCATGGTGGTCGGCTCGGCATGGATCCCGTGAGAGCGGCCGACGCGCACGCTCATCTTGTGCTCCATCGCGCGTTTCTTCAGGGCGGCCAGGACCTTGTCCATGTCGGCCAGCAGGATGTCGGCGGCGCGCACCAGCTGCACGTTCAGGCAGGTGTCGAGCACGTCCGAGCTGGTCATGCCCTGGTGGACGAAGCGGGCCTCCTCGCTGCCGACATGTTCGGCCAGGTGGGTCAGGAAGGCGATGACGTCATGCTTGGTGACGGCCTCGATCTCGTCGATGCGGGCGACGTCGAACTCGACGTCCTTGGCCTTCCAGACGGCCTCGGCGTTCTCGCGCGGGATCACGCCCAGATCGG
>NZ_AFPM01000021.1 GCF_000220565.1 Oceanicola sp. S124
CGGTCACGATGCCGAAACCGGGACGGCCGTCCAGGGTGTAGCTGGCAAGCTTCATGGGTCAGGCTCCTGAATGTTTCTTGGTCTGCTGCATCGCGCGCAGGGTGCGGATCTCGCCCAGGGTGGCGTAGTTGGGCCCGGCCAGACGACAGATCGGATCCAGCTCGGCGCTGTCGATCTTGCCGTCGCGGACCAGCCCGTCGCGGATGTGGATCCGCAGCACCTCGCCGACGAGGAAGCGGCTGCGCGTGTCGCCGAACTCCAGCACCTGGCGCAGGCGGCATTCCATGGCGACCGGCGCCGCGGCGAGGCGGGGCACCTCGATGCAGTCGCTCGGAAGGGTCTCCAGGCCCAGCATCTCGGCTTCGCTGACCTCGGGGGCGACCTCTTCGGCGCTTTCGTGCAGAGGTTCCATCAGGCCGCGGTCGGCGATATGGACCACGTAGGTCTCGCGGGTCAGGATGTTCCGGGCGGTGTCCTTGTAGGTGCTGCCCTTGCGGCCGACGCTGAAACCGACCATCGGCGGCTTGGGGGCAACGAAGGTGAAGGTGCTGAACGGAGCAAGGTTGACGCCGCCGGTCCCGGACAGGGTCGAGACCCAGGCGATGGGTCTGGGCACCACGATTCCGGTGAGCAGGCGATAGCTTTCCTGGGCCGACAGATCCGATGGATCGACGTGCATGTTTGGTCCTCCCTTTGTCGGCCCAACACAAGAATGCGACCCTCGTTTCGACAAGGGGAAATGAGGGAAAGGTCCACCATGTGGAACATTCCGGTTTTTGCGGTTGCGTGGAAACGGTGGGTTCTGTGCTCATTGGGGCAGATCCGGAGCGCCGCAGGAGGGCGGCACCGGAACAGGTTACCTTAGGGAGGAAACGATGAAGTCCTGGAAGAACACTCTGGCCGCCGTGCTGGCGCTGCTGCCGGTCACCGGCCTCGCCGCCGACTTTCCGTCCGAGCCCGTCACGCTGGTCGTGCCCTATCCGCCGGGCGGCAATGTCGACAGCGCGGCGCGGATCATCGCGCCGAAGATGGAAGAACTGCTGGGCCAGCCGATCGTGGTCGAGAACCGCGCCGGGGCCGGGGGCATGATCGCCGCCGAATACGTCAAGAACTCGGACGCGGACGGCTACACGCTGTTCATGGCGGCAAACGGCCCGCTTCTCTTCGCGCCGATGACGATGAACCGCCCCGATGCCTATGACTGGAAGACCGACTTCGAGGCCATCGGCACCGTGTCGATCACGCCCATGGCGCTGACCGTGCGCAAGGGCGTGGACATCACCGGGATCGACGACCTGCTGGCCCGCGCCGGAGATGAGAACCTGCTGATGGCCTCGCCGGGCGCTGGCACGACCAACCACCTGGCGGCAGAAAAGCTGAAGGCCGACAGCGGCAGCGCCTTCCGTATCGTCCACTACAAGGGCAATGCCCCCGCGCTGGCCTCGCTGATCGGTGGCGAGACCGCCTTCAGCTTCGACCAGATGTCGGTCATCCTGCCCTACATCAGGGACGGGTCGGTGGTGCCCCTGGCGGTGACCTCCTCCGAGCGGATCGAGGCGCTGCCCGATGTGCCGACGCTGAAGGAGACCGGCAAGTTCGACTTCGCGGCGGTGACCTTCACCGGTCTTCTGGCCCCGGCCAGCACGCCGCAGGACGCCATCGAGGCGCTGTCCGCCGCGATGAACCAGACCCTGGGCATGGAGGAGGTCAAGAGCCGCTTCGCCGACCTCGGTTCTGTCGCCTCTCCGAAGAGCCCCGAGGAGTTCTCGGCCTTCCTGTCCGAGATCGACGACACCTGGCGCCCGATCGTGGCTGAGGTCAACGCCAACCGCTGACGCACCGACCGCGTCGTCGGCGGGCGGCGGCAGAGGAGGCCGCCGCCTGCACAAGGGGGGATATCATGCACCACACCTTCTACCGGATCGGCCGCCTGCCCGAGCTGATCTTCGCACTCTTCCTCTTCGCGATCGGCGCCGTCAGCGCGATCTGCGGCTGGAGCTACGGGCCGGGCCGGCTGAATGACATCGGGCCGGGCGCTTTTCCGCTGGGCCTGGGGGTCTTCCTGATGATCCTCGCCGCGCTGGCCCTGCGCGAGGCCGGGACGGAAAGCGCACTGTCGCGGCGGCTGGCTCCGGCCTGCTTCTACCTGCCCGGCGTGATCCTCTGGGCGCTGCTGATCGAGGGCGCGGGGCTGCTGCTGGCAACTCTGGCGCTGATCCTGCTCTGTTCCTTCGCGGAAGAGCAGCTGAACCTGAAACGCGCCCTGCTGCTGAGCCTGATCCTGACGGCGGTCGGCTACGTCGTCTTCATCCTGGGCTTCGGCCTGACCTTCAACCTGATCGGGGACTGGTTTTGAGCGTCCTGCATGACCTTGCTCTCGGCTTCCAGATCGCGCTGACCTGGCAAGCCCTCGTCATCTGCCTGGGCGGCGTGGTCCTGGGCACCTTCGTCGGCGTGCTGCCGGGCATCGGGGCGCTGGCCGCGATCTCGCTCTGCCTGCCGCTGACCTACTACATGGAGCCGGTGCACGGGCTGATCCTGCTCTCGGGTATCTTCTACGGCGCGCAATACGGCAGCTCGACCTCGTCGATCCTGCTGAACATTCCCGGCACCCCTTCGGCGGCGGCGACCTGCCTGGACGGCAATCCGATGGCGCGCCAGGGGCGGGCCGGGCAGGCGCTGTTCATCGTCACCCTCAGTTCCTACTTCGGCGGCATGGTCGGCATCGTCCTGCTGGTCGCCTTCGCCGTGCCCCTGGCCAGGTTCGCCCTGACCTTCGGCGCGCCCGAGTACTTCGCCGTCATGCTGCTAGGCCTGGTCGCGGCCTCGACCGCCTCGCCGGGATCGGCGGTGAAGGGGCTGGCGATGATGGTGCTGGGGCTGATCTTCGGCATGGTCGGCACCGATGTGACCTCGGGCGCCTACCGCTTCACCCTCGGCCAGATCGAGCTGACCGACGGCATCAGCCTGGTCGCCATGGCCATGGGCCTCTTCGGCATCGGCGAGGTGCTGAGCAACCTCGCCGCGCCGGACGTGCCCCAGCCCCCGAACCGGGGGTTCCGCCTGCGCGAGATGCTGCCCAGCCGTCGCGAGGCACGCCAGTCGGTCTTCCCGGCGATCCGCGGCTCTCTGCTGGGGTCCTGGATCGGCGCGCTGCCGGGCACCGGCCCGGCCATCGCTGCCTTCGTCGCCTATGCGACGGAAAAGCGGATCTCGGCCACGCCCGAGCGCTTCGGCACAGGCGCGGTCGAGGGGATCGCCGCGCCGGAAGCGGCCAACAACGCCTCGGTCCAGGCGGCCTTCATCCCGACGCTCTGCATCGGCATCCCGGGGGATGCGGTGATGGCCTTCATGCTGGGGGCGATGATCATCCACGGCATCGTGCCGGGGCCGAACCTGATTTCCGAGCAGCCCGAGATGTTCTGGGGCCTCGTTGCCAGCTTCTCGGTCGGCAACCTGATCCTGGTGCTGCTGACGCTGCCGATGATCGGGCTCTGGGTGAAGATCCTGAACGTGCCGCGCCACGTGCTCTACCCGCTGATCATCTTCCTGATCTGCGTCGGCGTCTACAGCGTGAACAGCAGTGTCTTCGACGTCTTGGTTGCCGTCGCCTTCGGCATCCTCGGCTTCATCATGACCATGTTCCGCTATCCTGCGGCGCCGATCCTGCTGGGCTACATCCTCGGCCCGCTGGTCGAGGAGAACTTCCGCCGCACCCTGTTCATCAGCAACGGCGATTTCGGCGCCTTCCTGTCGTCGCCGGTTGCGGTGACCTGCCTCGGGCTGGTCGTGGTGGCACTGCTGGCCCCCGCCGTTCTGGCCCTCAGGCGCCGTCAGACGAGGGCCGCCCGCGGGTGATCGCCTGCGAGATCTGTTCGGCGGCCACGCCGAGCAGATCCACCAGCTCGCCGACCCGCGCGCCGCGCTGGCGCGACGAGATCGCGATGGTGCTCAGCGCCGCGACGGGGCGGCCGAGCACGTCCTTGATCGGAAAGGCGATCGCGCTGGTGCCCTGGGTGATCGCCCGGGGCAGAACCGTATGCCCGCGACGGCGCGCCTCGATGATCCGCGCCCTGAGGGTGGGAAGGGGCACGCCGTAGGCGCTCAGCCGGTCCGCGTTCTGGACGAGGATCTCCTCGGCCTGCGCCGAGGACACGCAGGACAGCATGGCGATGCTGTTCGCGCTGATCCCCAGGGGGCGCCGCGATCCGATCTCGATCGACAGCACCTGGATGGGGAAGGTCCCGATGCGCCGGTCGGCACAGACCGTGTCCAGCCCGCTGCGCACCGACAGGAAGACGGCATCCCCGACCGCCTCGCTCAGCCGGCTGAAGGCCGGCGAGGCGAGTTCGCGGAAGCGGCGCAGCTCGGAGGACAGGCCCAGCAGGGTCAGTTCCCGTCCGACGTGATACTTGAGATCAGCCTGCCGCTCGACAATGCCGCGATCAAGCATGGTGCGCAGGATGCGGTGGACCGTCGGCTTGGCGATGTCGGTGCTCTCGCAGATCTGCTTGAGCGAAATTCCCGAGGGCGAGCAGCGGGCGATGGCATCCAGGATGTCGAAGGCCCGGTCGATGCTCTGGGTGCCGATCTTCTTCTGTTTCGGGTCAGACATTTCCGCTGCCAATGACATGAGGGGGCCGGGCAGGGTGCCCCGGGCCGGGCGAGGGCCGCGCCTGGCCAAAGGGGCGGCCTCGGGGGGCGGGCCTTCTTCGGTGTGCCAGGAGGTAGCCCGTTCTAACCCGGCGGCTTTCGCAGGGTCAACGTGCCCTGGCCGCCGGCGGGCGGCCTCCCGTCAGGGGGCGGGTCGCAGCGATCACAGGGGCGCGCCGGCTGCCTGCGACAGGCATCATCGCGGCCTGATCGTCTCGGGGCGTCATGGCATGCCATCTCGTCTGGCAGTTTGCTGACCTGAATTGGAGGCAGGAACACACGTCTATCCCGAATGAGAAATCTGGAAAATTCTTCTTTGTCAAATAGCCCGGCCCAATTATTTCTGATCCCAATACTCTTTGTCGGATCTATTTCAAATGCGTTTGGCGCGACCTTTTACGCTGGCGGCCGGTGTGACAATCGCCTGTCTTGCGAGTGCGATCTATGTTGTCCTCTGGGCCCTGTCCCAGCCCTCGCTCGGACTGGACTTCGCCATCCCGGACCAGGGAGAGGGTCTGGTCATCATCGCAGCGGATGCCCCTGAACGGTCCGAGCTTGTCGGCGCACGGCTGGTCGGCCTGGCGGCGCCCGGAGGGCGGGTGCTCGGGGTGGACCGGCGGACCCTGGTCGAAGAGCCGGACAAGCTGAATGACGGAGCGCTGATTGCGGCGTTCCGCGCCGATCAGGGCGCGCTGCATGACGTGCTGCGGAGCGGGCAGGCAGAGCTGCACCTGCTGGGCCGCGATGGCGCCGAAGGGCGCCAGACGGTGCCCGTCTCCCGGATGCGCCCGCTGTCCGACCTGCCCGTGGGTTTCTGGGCGCAGGTGCTGACCGGCGTCGCCGGGATGCTGATCGGGGGCTGGATCTGGGCGATGAACCCGCGCCGCGCAAGCCATGCCTTCCTGTTCCTGACCGCTGTCGGTCTGCATGTCTCGGCCCAGGCCGCCGCGCTTTACAGCAGCCGGGAACTGGCGCTGTCGCAAACGGCCTTCGAAGTCCTGTCGCCTTTGAACATGCTCGGAGCCCTGACCTTCGGCGGCGGCCTGATCGGGCTGTTCCTCAGCTATCCGCGCCGCCTGCTGGGGCCGGTCCCGGCGTTGCTGCCGATGCTGCTGCTGCTTTTGCCCATGCTGGCCGAGCAGGTGAGGGGTGGGCTCAACCCCGTGTTCTATGCCCATGTGCCGATCGTGCTCGCCCTCGCCGGCATCCTTGTCCTGCTGGTGGTGCAGCGTGTCCTTGCGCGGCGCGATCCGATGGCGCGGGCAGCGCTGAAGCTGGTCGCCCTGGGGATTGTCGTGGGCGCCGGCGGCTTCGTCATCGCCTCGGTCCTGCCCGCGCTGCTTGGCTTGGAGGGGCGGGTGTCGCAGGCGGCCTCCTTCCCGCTGTTCCTGCTGGTCTTCGCCGGTGTCGCCCTTGCCGTGCGCCGCTACCGCTTCTTCGATCTCGAGCGCTGGTCTTTCCGGCTTCTCTACTACGTCGTCGGGGGGGTGTTCTCGTCCTGCTCGATGCCGTCCTCGTGTTCTCTGTCTCGACCGAGCACCGCCCCGTCTTCGGAGCGCTGCTGCTGCTCTTCCTGCTGTCCTACCTGCCGCTGCGGGACTGGCTGGCGCGGCGGGTCTTCGCGCGGCGGCGCAAGGATTTCCCGCTGACCGACCTGGTGCGGGCCGCCGATGCCATCGCGCTGGCCCGCGACCGCGACCGCCAGCAGGCGCTCTGGCGCGAACTGCTGGTGGCGGAATTCGCGCCCCTGTCCGTCGAGGTCGCCCTGGAAGTGCCCGGCGTCGATGTGACGATCGAAGAGGACGGGGCCGCCCTTCTGGTGCCCTCCACGCCGCCTCTTCCGGGCTTCCGGCTGCGCTGGAAGGACCAGGGGCGCAGCCTCTTCTCGCCCGAGGATCAGCGCAAGGCACGCGACATCATCGCGATCCTGAAGCAGCTGATCGAGGGGCGGCAGGCCTTCGAGGCGGGGATGCACGAAGAGCGCGAGCGCATCGCCCGCGATGTCCACGACAACGTCGGCCTGCGGCTGACCTCGGCGCTGAGCCAGATCGAGGCATCGCACAAGGATGACCTGATCCGGGAGACCTTTACCGACATCCGGCGCATTCTGACCCAGGGGCAGGGTGGCAGCCTGCCGCTGGCGGAGGTGGTCGCCGACCTGCGCGGCGAACTGGTGGACTACCTGGAAATCCACGGCATTGCCTGCACCTGGCCCCTGGTCGAGACCGGAGACCTGAGGCTGTCTGCCGGTGTCGCCCATGCGCTGCGCTCTTTCCTGCGCGAAAGCCTGCACAATGCGGCGCGCCATTCCGGCGCCGACCGGGTGAGCGTGGATCTGCAGGTGCTGGAGGACGGGTTGCGGGTGGCGGTGTCGGACAGCGGGTCCGGGGGGCGGGGCAGGGCGCCGGTACGTATCCCGTCGCTGATCGGAGAGGGCGGCCACGGCCTGCGCAACCTGCGGCTGCGGATCTCGGACATCGGCGGGCAGATGACGATCTCCCGGCGGTCGGGGCAGGGCTTTCGCATCGAGGCCGAGATGCCCTTCTCGGCGCGCCGCCCCGAACCGGCATCGACGGTCGTGCCAAAGCGCGCTGTGTAGGGCCGGGGGCGGGCAGGGCCGGGGCTAGAGCAGCCCGAGGCGGACGGCGTGGGTAGCCGCCTCGGCGCGGTTCGAGATCCCGAGCTTGCGGTACATGTTCTTGATATGGGTTGCCACGGTGCTGTCGGCCACGCCGATCATCTGCGCCACCTCGGGGATGCGCATGCCCCGGGCAATCAGCGACAGCACCTCGGTTTCGCGGGCGGTCAGCCGCTCGTCGCTCTCGAAGGCGGGCGCGGTGCGGCGAAAGTGCTCCATGATGCGCCGCGCGATGGCGGGGGACAGCACGGGCACGCCCTGCACGATCTGGCGCAGGTGCAGTTTCCAGAGCCCGGGTGCGTCGGTCTTCAACAGGTAGCCCGAGGCGCCGGCGGCAAGGGCGTTGACCACCGCCGCATCGGTGGAGATGACCGTGGTGACCACGCAGAGCGTCTCGGGGGCATGTTCGCGGCAATGCCGCAGGATGACGTAGCCTTCACCGTCGGGCAGGTTCAGGTCGACCAGCGCAAGATCGACCGTCGCATTGCGAAGATGGGTCCGCGCCGCGTGGATCGTCGCCGCCTCGGCGATCCGGGCGCCGGGAAAACACTCGGTCGCCAGGGCGACGAGCGCGGCACGGGTCTCGGGCTGATCC
>NZ_AFPM01000020.1 GCF_000220565.1 Oceanicola sp. S124
ACCACCACGATCCGCGACCGCTCGGCGTGGTCGGCGCGATCCTGCCCTGGAACGTGCCCTTGGTGCTGATGATGCTGAAGATCGCCCCCGCGCTGGTCGCCGGCAACACGGTGGTGGTGAAGGCCTCCGAAGAGGCCCCCTTCGCCACCTTCGCCATGGTCGACCTGATCGCGCAGGTCCTGCCCGCGGGCACGGTGAACGTGATCAACGGCACCGGCGCGGCCTGCGGCGCGCCCCTCTGCGCCCACCCGAAGGTCGCCAAGATCACCTTCACCGGCTCCGAGGCCGTGGGTCAGGCCGTCTACGAGGCCGCCGCCAAGAAGATCATCCCGGTCAGCCTCGAACTCGGCGGCAAGTCCCCGATGATCGTCTGCGCCGATGCGGATCTCTCCAAGGCCGTCGCCGGTGCCATCTCGGGAATGCGCTTCACCCGGCAGGGGCAAAGCTGCACCGCCGCCAGCCGCATCTACGTCCATGCCGACCTGATGGAGCCCTTCCTGGCCCAGCTGACCGAAGCCCTGGACACCCTGAAGATCGGCGACCCGCTGGACGAGGCCACGGATGTGGGCACCATCATCAACGCCAAGCAGGCGAAGGTGATCCGAGATTTCGTCGCCAAGGCGGAAGCAGCCCCCGGCGCCCGCGTCCTCCGCTTCGGCCAGCTGCCCGAGGACAGCGCCCTCGCGCCCGAGCTCTTCCTGCAACCCACCCTGCTGATGGACCTGCCCGCCGATCACCCCTGCATCCAGCAGGAGATCTTCGGCCCCGTCGCCTACCTCGAAGCCTGGACCGACTACGAAGAGGTCATCGCCAAGGCCAATGACACCCACTACGGCCTCGCCGCCTCGGTCTGGACCACCTCGCTGTCGACGGCGCTGGACAGCACGGCACGGCTGAACGCGGGCTATGTGCAGGTGAACCAGAACCTGACCATCCAACCCAATGTCTCCTACGGCGGCTTCGGGCGCTCGGGGCTCGGCAAGGAGGCCTCGCTTGAGGCCATGCTGGCGCATTTCACCCGGCTGAAGACCATCGTGCTGAACTTCGACTGATGGAGCAGATCGTCCTGATCTGCACCGCCACCCTCGCGGCGGCGGTGCTGCGCGGGCTGACCGGCTTCGGCTTCGCCCTGGCGGCGGTGCCGGCGCTCAGCCTGTTCCTCGACCCGGCGCAGGCGGTGACAATCGCGATCCTGCTGCAATGCATGGTCGGGCTGCGCGACCTGGCCCTGATGCGGAAGCTGGTGCAATTCCGCGCGCTCGGACTGATGGGGGCGGGCGCGCTCCTCGGCACGCCGCTGGGCATCTGGGGGCTGACGCTGCTGCCGGCGGACGTGATGCGCCTCGTGCTGGCGGGGATCGTCGCCATCGGCCTCGCGGCGCTGATCCTCAAGGTCCGCCTGCCCCCGGGTCCCGGCCCGGCCATCGGCGCCGGCTTCGCCTCGGGCCTGTTCTCGGGGCTGGCGGCGATGCCCGGACCGCCCGCCATCGCCTACTTCCTCGGCACCGGCACCCCGGCGAAACAGACCCGCGCCTCGCTGATGGTCTTCTTCTTCCTCACCTCGCTGATCGCCCTGCCCGGCCTATGGCTGACCGGCACCCTGCATGGCGAGACCTTCACCCAGGCGCTTGCCGCCTTCCCTGCCCTGCTGATCGGCACCTGGGCCGGGGGCCGCGCCTTCGACAGGCTGGGCGAAGGCGGCTACCGCACGGCCGCCACGGCCCTGCTGGGCGTCACCGCCGCCGTCACCGCGACCCGGGGTCTTGCCGGGCTCCTCTAGGCCCATCACCAGGCTGAAAGTACTCCGGGGGGTGAATTGCGCCCGCATGGGCGCAAGAGGGGGGCAGCGCCCCCCTCCCCCCCTCATCCCCAGACGCCGACCTGACCGGCCAGCCCGCAACCGCAGCCTGTCGCCCCCCCGGGGCCGCCAAGCACCATTTGCATCCGTCCCCCCGACGCCCTAAGTCATTTCCAACTGCCCGAAGGATGCCGACCGTGACCAACCACCTCTATCAGAACGACCTGCCGGACGGGCTGGACCTGGGGCCGGTGGTGGCGATCGACTGCGAGACCATGGGCCTCAACCCGCACCGCGACCGTCTCTGCGTGATCCAGATGTCCGGCGGCGACGGCAATGCCCATATCGTCCAGGTGGCGAAGGGCCAGACCGAGGCCCCTAACCTCTGCCGCATGCTGGAAGACCCAGCGGTGCTGAAGATCTTCCATTACGGCCGCTTCGACATCGCGGCGATGTACAACGCCTTTGGCGCGCTCGCCGCGCCGGTCTACTGCACCAAGATCGCCAGCCGCCTCGTGCGCACCTATACCGACCGCCACGGGCTGAAGAACCTGACCCAGGAATTGATCGGCGTCGACATCTCCAAGCAGCAGCAGATGTCCGACTGGGGCGCCGCCGAGCTGACCGCCGCCCAGCTCGACTATGCCGCCTCCGACGTGCTCTACCTGCACCGGCTGCGCGACAAGCTGGACCAGCGCCTCGCCCGCGAAGGCCGCACCGAAATCGCCCGCGCCTGTTTCGACTTCCTGCCGACCCGGGCCAGGCTCGACCTGGCCGGCTGGCCCGAGGTCGACATCTTCGCGCATTCCTGAGGAGGCATCATGGCTGTCAGCGAGGCATCCAGATCGCGGTTCATGCGCTGGCTCAGGATCGCCCTGCCGCTGGCCGCCATCGCCCTGCTCTCGACCCTCTTCCTGCTGTCGGACAACCGCGATCCGATGGCGGAAATCCCCTTCTCGACCATCGACCTGCAGGAATCCGCCCGCAGCCAGCGCGTCACCCGGCCCAGCTTCGCCGGCGCCACGACCGGGGGCGACCTGATCGCCTTCACCGCCGAGAGCGCCCTGCCGCTGGACGACGACCGCCTGGATGCCAGCCAGATCGCGGCGCGCATCGACATGACCTCGGGCAACGGGCTGGACGTGACCGCCGAGGCGGGGCTGGTCGACCAGCCTGCCGATACCGCGACCCTTTCCGGCACGGTGCTGATCACCTCGACCACCGGCTATCGGATCGAGACCGACGAGATCGCCATCGGCATGCAGGAACTGCGCGCCGAAACCCCCGGCGAGATCCGTGGCGAGGGCCCGCCGGGCAGCTTCACCGCGGGCCGCATGCGGCTGACCAGCGACCCGGAAACCGGGCAAGCCTATTTGGTTTTCACCGACGGCGTGAAGCTGGTATACCGGCCCGGAACCACCGAGGAGTGATCGCCGTGATCCGAGCCCAGACCCGCCCGTTTTCGCCGCGCAGCCTCGCCCCCCTGGCTTTCGTCGCCGGCCTTCTCGCCCTTCTGGCGCTGCCGGCCGCCGCGCAGCAGACCTCGGTCCCCTTCGGCACCGAAACGGACAGCTCGGCCCCGATCCAGGTGCAATCCGACACGCTCTCGGTCAGCCAGGAGGACGGATCCGCCGTCTTCGAAGGCAATGTCCTTGTCGAACAGGACAGCATGCGCATGGAGGCGGCCCGGGTGCAGGTGATCTACGACGAGGACCAGTCGCGTATCCAGCGACTTGAGGCCACCGGCGGCGTCACCCTCGTCTCGGGCGAGGATGCCGCCGAGGCCGAACGCGCCGACTATGATGTCGACGACGGCAATGTGGTGATGTCCGGCGACGTGCTGCTGGTGCGCGGCCCCTCGACCATCCAGGCCGAGCGCATGCGCATCAACCTCGACGCCGGCACGGCGCTGATGGAGGGCCGGGTTCGGACCTTCCTGACCCAGGACGGGAACTGAACCTTGGCCCGTACCAGACTGACCGTGGAAGAAGGCCGGCAGGGTCTGCGCATCCAGTCCCTGCGCAAGGCCTACCGCAAGCGCGTGGTGATCCGCGACGTCTCGATGACGCTGGACCGGGGCGAGGTCGTCGCCCTGCTGGGGCCGAACGGTTCCGGCAAGACGACGTCTTTCTATTCCATCGCCGGGCTGGTGATTCCCGAAGGCGGCAAGGTGATTCTGGACGGCACCGACGTGACCGGCCTGCCGATGTACCGCCGCGCCAAGCTGGGCATCGGCTACCTGCCGCAGGAGATGTCGATCTTCCGCGGCATGAATGTCGAGGACAATATCGCCTCGATTCTCGACATCACCCATTCCGACCGCCACAAGCGCCGCGAACGGCTGGAAGAGCTGCTGTCGGAGTTCTCGATCGAGCACCTGCGCCGCGCCCCGGCCATGGCCCTGTCGGGCGGGGAACGCCGCCGGGTGGAAATCGCCCGCTGCCTCGCCGCCGAACCCAAGTACCTTCTGCTGGATGAACCCTTCGCCGGGGTCGACCCGATCTCGGTCGCCGATATCCGCCACCTGGTCGCCGACCTGAAGACCCGTGGCATCGGCGTGCTGATCACCGATCACAACGTCCGCGAGACACTGGAGATCGTCGACCGCGCCTATATCCTGCATGACGGCAAGGTGCTGATGTCGGGCACCCCCGACGAGGTGGTGCAGAACGACAATGTGCGCCGCGTCTACCTGGGCGATTCCTTCCGCATCAGCTGAGGTTTGCCGGCCGGCCCTTTTCCTCGAATTGGCGCGATCTGTGTCACTTCCGCGCGTGCGCGGGCGGTCCGTTCAAGGGGCCCATTGGTCACAACCGATTGATTCGGCGGAACAAAGCCTGCGCAAAGGCGCAACCGGGCGGTGATACGCCTTGGCAAGCACCGCCACCGGATTTGATTGACAGACCGGGCCTTTCCCTCGTCAAATGGTTGCATGACAGCTTTGCGACACGCCGAACCCGTCCCGTCTGTCCGCCCCTGCGGAACCGCCGGATATTGGCCTTCGATCCCGCGTCGCAACCTGTCGATTTTCCGCAGCATTCGAGCCTGAGCCGCGCGGCCCCGCCGCGCCGGCCGACGCCCGAAATGTCATGAGAGGAGACGGAATGCGTTACAAGATCACCGGCAAGCAGATTGATATCGGCGATGCGCTGCAAACCCACGTCAAGGACGGGGTGGCTACGGCCATCGGCAAATACGCCGAGCGCCCGACCGACGCGAGCGTGACCTTCTCCAAGGACGCCCACGAATATACCTGCGAGACCACCGTGCATCTCTCGACCGGGCTGACCGCCCAGGCGAAGGCGAATTCCACCGAGATTTACGCCGCTTTCGAGAAATGCTGCGACAAGATGGAGAAGCAGCTGCGGCGCTACAAGCGCCGGTTGAAGGACCACCACAAAACGCGGGCAACCCCGGTTGAAATTCTCGAGGCCTCCTCGTATATCCTCGCCTCGGATCAAGAAAGCCTGGAGCCTGAACCGGAAAGCCTGCAACCCGTCATCGTGGCGGAGATGGAAACCCGGATCCCGTCGCTGTCCGTCGGCGAGGCTGTGATGCAGATGGAACTTGCCGGTGCCCCGGTGCTGGTGTTCCGCAACGAAGGCAAGAACGGGTTGAACGTGGTCTACCGCCGCGACGATGGAAATATTGGCTGGATCGATCCGCGTAGCTAGAGGGCCCAAGGTGCCCCGCCGCGTGGGGGGCCGCCCGAAATAGCGTGAGGCAGAATGAAACTGTCACAGATCCTCAAGCCCGAGGCGATCAAGGTGATCGCCTCGGCTTCGAGCAAGAAGCGTCTGTTGCATGACGTCGGCGAGCTGGCCCATTCGGTGCTGGCGCTGAACCAGTCCCGCGTCGTCGAAGCGCTGCAGGAACGCGAATCGCTGGGGCCGACCGGTGTCGGCCACGGCATCGCCCTGCCCCATGCGCGGCTGGACGGCCTGGAATCGGTCCAGGGCTGCTTCATCCTGCTGGAAAAACCCGTCGACTTCGATGCCATCGACCGCCAGCCGGTCGACCTGGTCTTTGCCCTGCTCGCACCGCAGGACGCCGGCGTCGATCACCTGAAGGCCCTGGCCCTCGTCTCGCGCTCGCTGCGCGACGCGGATCTGTGCCGCAAGCTGCGCGCCAACCCGGATGCGGGCACGCTCTATGCCCTGCTGACCTCGGACCAGAACGTTCAGGCCGCCTGATCGCGCCCCCGGCGCGGCCAGGACAGGACGCCCGAGGCGATCAGCGCCGCCACCAGGATCACCGCCATGCCTGCCAGCCCGGTCCAGCCGGGCAGCAGGCCCCAGACCGCAAGGTCGATGCCCAGGGCCCAGACCAGCCCGGTGAAGTCATAGGGTGCCACGGCCGAGACCGGCGCCCGCCGCACCGCCTCGGTCGAGGCGATATGCCCGGCCCCTCCGATCAGACCCGCCGCGACCAGCAGCGCCAGCGCGCCCCGGTCCGGTCCCGCCAGCGGAGAGGGATCCGCCGCCAGTCCGATCCCGGCGCAGACCACCGCGAACCAGAAGGCGATGGCGGCCGTGCTCTCGGTCCGCGTCATGGCCTTTATGTGTACCCGCACGAAAGCCATGGTCACCGCATAGCCCAGCCCCGCCGCGATCCCCCAATGCGCCGTCTGCCCGGGAAGTTGCAGGCTTTGCCAGAGGATCAGCAGCATCCCCGCCACGCCCAGCCCGACCGCCAGGTACAGCCGCGGCCCCGGGCGCTCTGCCAGCAGCAGCGCCGCCATCGGCAGGCTGAGCACCGGCGCGAGGTAGGTCAGCGCCAGGGCATTGGCCACCGGCAGCCAGACCAGCGACAGGAAGGACATCGCCATCGCCGCAGCCCCGAAGAGACCGCGCGTCAGGTGCAGGCCCGGCCTGCGGGTTCCAAGCCCGCGCGGGAAATCACCGCGCAGCGCCAGCCAGAGACAGATCGGCACCAGCGCCACGGCCGAGCGCCAGAACATGATCTGCCCCAGAGAGGCCTCTTTCCCGACCGCATAGACCAGCGCCGACATCACCGTGACGAGGAAGACCGACAGCAGGCGCAGCAGGATGCCGGCCCGCTGACCCTCAGGCGCCCCTATCGCCAAGGTGCGAAGCCGAACAGCAGGTAGTCGCGCGCATAGGCCTCGGCCGCCGCCGCCTCGATCTGCGCGTCGTAGATCTGCGCCAGCGTGAAGGGGCTGTCCTGCGGCCCTTCCGGCAACGCAGGGACAGAGTGACCACAGCGGGACGCAAGACGCGCCAGCTCTTCCGGCAGCTCCTCTTCGCGCAGCACCAGGTCGGGGGGACAGAACTGGCCGAAGCCCTCGATCACCGCGGCCTGGCTGGCCCAGTGCGGGTCGATGCGCAGCCCGGTCTGCTGCGCCAGGTTGGCCTTTAGGAAACCGAGGAAGCCCAGGAAGGCCTCGCGGTGCTGGTCCAGCGCGTAGGCACCGCCCGGCGTGCCGGGGATCGGCAGCTTGTAGCGCTGGCGCAGGATCTTGCGGATCTCGGCAAAGCCGCCGCCCAGGATCTTGTCGCAGAACACCGCATGGGCACGGGCCACAGGATGACGCAGCACGGTGAAGCTGCGATGCCCGGGCCGGGCGCGCATCCACTGGCGCAGCTCCTTCTGGCCAAGCTTGCGGTGCAGGTCCTTCGGTCGCCCGCCCTCGAGCGCGGCCAGCCATTGCGTCACCTGCCGCTCGGGCCCGCCCTTGATGGGCATGTAGAGCAGCGGCGCCGCCTCCCCGGCGATGAAGCTGGGCACCTGTGGCCCGCGCCGGGGCTCGAAGTTCGGGGTGCGGGACAGGTTGAAGCGATCCAGCCGCGCCAGCGTCTCGGCCATCTGGTCGAAATTCCCGACCTTCTCGGACAGTGGCTCGGGGTTCTGCACCTTCAGCTTCTGCCCAAGGTCTGACAGCCGCGCCCCGACGCCCAGGTAAGACGCCAGCCCGTTGAGCACATCGAGGCTCTGGAGGTCTTCGTAGTCGATGTAGAAGGCCGTCTGGCCGGTGACCTGAAGAGCGCGCATGACGCGCAGCTGGAAGGATTGCAGCGCCTCCAGGTGGGCCTCGAACTCATCCGCGTCGAAGGTGACGCGCTCTTCCTTGCGCCGGCGCACGTCGGTCAGCTTCCACTGGCCGGTCGCCTGGGCGATCTTGAAGCTGACGTAGCTTTCCGCCGGATTGCGGCTCAGCACGATCTTGGCGCAGCGCGGATCGGCCAGGGCCAGTTCCAGGACCCTCTGGTCATGGTCATGGAAGAAGCGGAAACCGTTCAGCCCCTCTGCGCTACGGATCGCCTCTATCAGCGCCAGCGGGTCGGCATCCCGCGCCGCCTTGTCGATGCCGAGGCACTCGTCAGCATTGGGATAGGCGATGAAGACCGGGTTGAAGACCTCGCCCAGGCAGGCGACGCCATCGAGCGCGTTCAGATGCGCCTCGAGCAGGTTCGAGCCGGTGCGCATCTCGGCGAGAAGGATGAAGTAATCGAACTGCGGCATCTATTTCTTGATCAGATAGGGACGGCGCTGCTTGCCATCGGGGTCCTTGCGGGGCGCGGGATCGCCGTCGTCGACGGGAAAGTCGCCCATGAGATGGGGATGCATCCCCTGGTTCTTGAGGTTCTGCAGGAACTGGCCGAAGCCTGCGAAGTTGCGCATCCGGGGTACCTCGGACAGGCGCCGCGCGGTGCGCATGCCCATCTCGTCGACCACGATCTGCAGGGGCTCCATCGGGGCTTCGACGAATTCCGCCATGGTCCAGATGTTGACCCGGGCCCGCGCCCAGGGAGAGCGCAGCGCGTCGATGAACTCGCTCTCGATCCGTTGCAGCCGGGCGGCCTCCTTGCGCAGCACGCCGAAGTTGCGGTTCGACAGGTAGAGCGGCACGGCCCAGGCGCCCGAGATCACCGAGATCTGCGCATTGCCGTCCTTGGCCATGTCCCAGGCCACCGCCTGGCTGGCACGGGGCGAATACTGAAAGGCCTGGCGCTCGCCCCGGGTGTTCCAGATCAGGTTGGTCAGGAAGGCACGCGGCGCGTGGTCGCGCAGCGCCGCCTTGGCCGTCAGCGCGCCGTTGATCACCGGCTGACCGCCGGCGAATTCGGCGTCGCCGGGGCCGAACAGCTGGCCATGCACCCGGCACCCCGTGGTCCGCGACAGCCAGCCCTCGAAATCCTCGAACAGCTCGGAGAAGCCCTGGAAGACCGAGTATTGTGCCCCGGTAAGCCCGCCCTCCCAGCCCTCGCGGGGGAACCGCGACTGCATGTAGAGACCGCTGCGCCCCCGGGTTCGCCGCTCGGACGCCTTCGAGAAGATCCGGTCGATCTTGCCGGGGTTGGGCTCGCGCCGCTGCATGGCGCCCTCGGGGTCGGTCAGGAAGGCGCGGTAGAGGCGGTTGGCATGGGGCCAGATCTTGCGGGCGACGAAGCAGTCCGAGCGGCGCAGCAGCTGCAGGTGATCGTCGTAGAAGATATGCGGCTTGCCCTGGAAATCGAACTTCGACAGCGTCAGCGAGCGGCTCTCTATATGGGCCGAGTACTTGCGGGCGAGGGTCTGAAAGTAGCTTTCGTCAGGGATCCAGACCTTGCGGAAATAGCGGTCGTACTCGCGCCGCTGCGGATCCTCCAGGATCGCCGAGAGGGTCTGACGGGTCAGGCACCACCACTGGCTGCCCAGGTGCGGCACGATGCCCGCCGGGATGCGACGGCGGAAGCCGACCCGGCGCTGGAAGTTGACGTACCAGTCGAAGGCGCGCCGCTGCGTGCGCCACGAGAAGGGAAACCGCAGGGTGAAACGCTCTTCGTCCAGCCCGCCGACGGTCCAGGGCACATCCGACGTGGTGGCGCTTTCGATGAAATCTGTGCGCGGACGGGCGGCAAGGTAGGTCTTCAGCTCTTCGACCGGGCGCAACGGCAGGCACGAGCCGGAGGACAGGAAGACATGGCGCACCTCGGCATTCTCGCGCAGCAGCAGCTCGCAGGCATCCTGGGTGGCCGCAACGATGCCCCAGGTGCCCCAGCTGCAGCTGTGCCGGGTCGAGAAGCGTATGCCGGGCACGTCCTGCAGCGCCTCGCGGAAGGGGCGGAACCGGTGATCGGGCACATTGGCGTCGCAGTGGATCACCACCGGACAGCCGGCCGCGGACCAGTGGCGCGCCACCTGTTCGGCCCGCCGCAGCGCGGTATGCACCAGCATGACGACGCCGACGCTCATGCCCAGTTCCCCTTGGACATCAGCCCGAGAATCTCGAGCTGGCGCCAGTTGATGTATTTCTCGCTCCACTTGCACCAGAGGTCGGGATCCTCGCGCAGGGTCTCGTGATAGGCGATATACTCGCGCGAATTGCCGTAGTGCTGGCCGCGCTCAAGCTCTTCTTCGGCCTTGGCTGTGAAGGTGTCGAGAAACTTGGTGTGCAGCAACGCCCCCGAGGCCTTTTCCCCGCCCCATTCGTCGAAGACCAGGTTCAGCCCGCGCGGCAGCAGCGAATGGGTGGACGAGCTGTAGGCATAGTGCCGGTTCCAGCGCACCAGCGGGATCTTGTTCAGCGCCGGGGCCTTCCAGGGATCCTCGTCGAAGAAGATCCGCATCCGGGGCCCGCCCTGGATCCACAGGTTGCCGTGTTTCCAGTTGCGGTTGATCGTGTAGTTGCCGGCATCGAACCAGCTGGCGATTTCCAGCGGGTCCTGCCCCTCGTGGTAGGGCTGCGCAGTCAGCGGGCCCTTGGGATACATGTCCAGCAGCATGGCCGAGAACGAGCGGATCTCGCAGGCGTCCAGCCAGTCGCAGAGCGCCGCCATGGGGCGGGTATCGCAGAAGGGATAGACGAAGAACTCGTCGGGATCGACGGTCAGGCACCAGTGCTCGTGGCCGTAGCGCATCAGAAGCCAGTTGATCCAGTCCATGCCGAAGCGCGATTGCCGGTAGCTGGCCTGCGTCGTCCAGACCGAGCAGTCCTCCTGCCCGGCGAGGTACTCGCGCGAGCCATCGGTGCTGTCATTGTCGACGAAGAGGAAATGGTTCACCCCCATCTCGCGGTAGTAGTCCAGGAAATAGGGCAGCCGGATGCGTTCGTTGCGCAGGGTCGAGAAGGCCAGGATGTCGCGCCGGCGGATCTTGCGGGCGCGGTTCTTCACGGCCGAAAGCTGATGACGCCTGCGCAGGGCACGATAGAGGAGGAACCGCCTCTCGCGTCCCAGTCTGTAGGCATCCATCCAACCCAAGGCATCGCTCCTGCACGGGCGGCGCCTGCGGGCCCGGCGTTTGTTCCGATCAGTCTACGATCCAATTCTCTATGAAAACAGAAGGCGCTGAAAGGTGGAACTTGCCCCGGCGGCGGGGCAATCAGGCCCGAAACATCACGCCCGGCGCATCAGGCCCAGGGCCTCCAGCTGCTCGGGGCCCTCGTAGGCCCGGCTGTCCGGCCCCGTCAGCAGCGCCCCCCCGGCGATGGCGAGGTAATAGGGGTCGAACAGCTCGGGCTGGCCGAAATGCTCGCGTCGCCGGCGTTCCTCGCGGGCGCGGGCGGGGCTGTCGGGCAGGAACTTGGTATGCAGCAACACCCCCGAAGGCAAGGGCCCCGCCGGCCCGGCATAAAGCGCATTGAGCCGCGCGGGCAGGATCGAATGGGTCGAATTCAGGTAGGCGAAGCGGCGATTCCAGCGCACCAGCGGCAGCTTGTTCAGCGTCGGGCCGCGGTCGGGATCATCGGCGAAGAAGACCCTTTCGCGCAACCCGCCCTGCAGCCAGAGATTGCCATGCCGCGCCTGCCAGCGGGCGCGGAAGGGGCCGGCATCGAAATGGGTCAGGATCTGCGTCGGATCCTGCCCCGGTGCGTGGATGCCGGTGCCCAGCGGACCCTCGGGGCAGAGGTCGAGCATCAGCGCGCCCATGGCCTCGCGGCCCATGTCCTGCAGTCGAGCGGCAAGGTCGGGCAGGCGCTGCATCCCAGGGGTCAGCAGCAGCTCGTCGGCATCCACGGTCAGGCACCAGTGGCCATGGCCGTAGCGCATCAGCAGCCAGCCCAGCCAGTCCATCCCGAAGCGCGCGGCGCGGTAGCTGGCGCCGGTCTGCCAGATCGAGACATCGCCATGATCAGCCAGCCAGGCGGGCGACCCGTCCTGGCTGTCGTTGTCCACCAGCAGGAAATGGGTCACCCCCATGGCGCGGTAGTGGGTCAGGAAATAGGGCAGCCGCAGCGCCTCGTTGCGCAGGCAGGCGACCAGCAGCACGGCGCCGGGGCGGATGCTGTCGGTGCGGTCGGCCAGCGGGCGCAGCTGATGCCGGGCCCGCAGGGAACGCCACAACAGGCGACGCCGCAACAGGCGCAACCGATAGCGCCGCGCGGCGCCAAGGCGGGGCGGCGGGCCGGGGTCCATCCCGGCGCCGCGGCTCACTT
>NZ_AFPM01000019.1 GCF_000220565.1 Oceanicola sp. S124
ATAGCCCTGCAAGAGGCCGACGCCCCCTATCGCGTCACCCTGCCGGGCCGCGCCGTGGCCCATGACCAGACCGAGATCCGGCCCCGTGTCGAGGGCATCGTGGAAGAGATCCTCTTTCCCGCCGGTGGCCGGGTCGCCGCCGGCGACCTGCTGTTCCGGCTCGACAGCGAGACCTACGAGGTCGCCCTGATCGCCGCCGAGGCCGAGCTGGCCAGTGCCGAGGCGACCCGCACCGCCGCCCAGGCCACGGTCGACCGCTATACCCGGCTGAACGGCGTCGGCGTCACCCAGTCGGACCTCGACAGCGCCACCGCCTCGCTGGCCCAGGCCGAGGCCTCGGTGAAGACCGCCGAGGCCAGCCTGCGCTCGGCCCGGCTGAACCTGGAGCGCACCGAGATCCGCAGCCCGATCGACGGGATCGTCGATCTGGCCGAGGTCTCGGAAGGGGCGCTGGTGACGGCGAACCAGTCCGACGCGCTGACCTCGGTGACCCGGATCGACCCGATCTATGTCGACGTGCAGGAAAGCTCTGCCCGGATGCTGCGCATCCGCAAGCGGCTGGAAGAGGGCTCGCTGACGCGCTCGGAGGATCTGCAGATCGACCTGCAGCTGGAAACCGGCGACGCCTACGAGGGGCAGGGGCGGCTGGTCAGCCCCCGCGCCGAGGTGTCGACCACCACCGGCACGGTGGATTTCCGCATCGAGTTCGAGAATGCCGAGCGGGTGATCCTGCCGGGCCAGTTCCTGCGGGTGACGATGAGCCTCGGCTCGACCCGCGCCATCCTGGTGCCGCAGCGCGCCACCTCGCGCAGCTCGGACGGCACGCTGACGGCCTTCGTCGCCCGTGACGGCAAGGCCGTCGAGGTGGTGCTCACCGCGGCGGGCAGCTGGCAGAATGCCTGGATCGTCACCGATGGGGTCGAGGTCGGCGAACAGCTGATCGTCGACGGCCTGCGCAACCTTGCCGATGGGGCTGAGGTGACCACGGTTCCGGTCAGCATCGACGAGAACGGTGTGGTGCAGGACACCCCGGCGGCGGCGACCGAGTAAACGGGATGGTCAACTTCTTCATTCACCGCCCCGTCTTCGCCTGGGTTCTGGCCATCGTCACGATGCTTGCCGGCGCCTTTTCCTACACCCAGCTTCCGGTGTCGCAATACCCGGACATCGCGCCGACCACGGTGCGGATCTCGGCCAGCTACTCGGGCGCCACCGCCGATGCGGTGCAGAACTCGGTCACCACGGTGATCGAGGATTCGCTGACCGGGCTGGACGGGCTGCTCTACATGGTCTCGACCTCGCGGCAGGGGTCGTCCTCGGTGACGCTGACCTTCGACGAGAGCGTCGAGCCGGTCGATGCCCAGAACGAGGTGCAATCCAAGGTCAGCCAGGTCGAAAGCCAGCTGCCTGACCGGGTGCAAAGCTCAGGCGTCAGCGTCTCGCGGTCCTCTGATTCGATCCTGCTGGTCGGGGCGCTGGTCTCGACCGACGGGCGCTATTCGACGCTGGAGCTGGGCAACATCCTCGAGAATACTGTCTCGGGTCCGGTGCAGCGGACCGAGGGGGTCGGCGGCATCAACGCTTTCGGCTCGGGCTATGCGATGCGGATCTGGCTGGATCCGCTGCGGCTGGCGCAGTACCAGCTGACGCCCTCCGACGTGACCTCGGCCGTGACGGCGCAGAACACCACGGTGTCGGTCGGCTCTCTGGGCGAGCTGCCGGTGACCACCGGCCAGCAGTTCACCGCCACGATCACCGCGCAGAGCCAGCTGACCACCGCCGAGGAATTCGAGCAGATCCTGCTGAAGACCGAGGAGGACGGCTCGGCCGTCTACCTGGGCGACGTGGCGCGGGTCGAGATCGGGCAGGAAAGCTACGGTGTCGACAGCTTCTTCAACGGCATCAACGCGGCGGGTTTCGGCGTCAACCTGGCGACCGGCGCCAATGCGGTGGATACCGCCGCGGCGGTGCGTGCGACGCTCGACGGCATGGCCGCGGCGCTGCCCGAGGGCGTCGAGGTGCGCTATGCCTACGATACCTCGCCCTTCGTCGAATCCTCGATCGAGAAGGTCTATCACACGCTGATCGAAGCCGTGCTGCTGGTGCTGCTGGTGATCCTGGTCTTCCTGCAGAAATGGCGCGCGACGCTGATCCCGATCATCGCGGTGCCGGTGGTCCTGCTGGGCACCTTCACCGTGCTCGCCGTGGCCGGCTACACGATCAACACGCTGACCATGTTCGCCATGGTGCTGGCGATCGGCCTGCTGGTCGATGACGCCATCGTGGTGGTCGAGAACGTCGAGCGGGTGATGGAGGAAGAGGGCCTCAGCCCGCTTGCCGCCACCGAGAAGTCGATGGGCCAGATCACCGGCGCCCTGATCGGCATCGCGCTGGTGCTCTCGGCGGTCTTCCTGCCGATGGCCTTCATGGGCGGCTCGACCGGGGTGATCTACCAGCAATTCTCGATCACCATCATCACCGCCATGGTGCTGTCGGCACTGGTGGCGCTGGTCCTGTCCCCGGCGCTCTGCGCGCAGATGCTGCGCCCGGCGAAACACGGCGAGGGCATCGCCCCGGCGCGCTGGTTCAACCGCAACTTCGACCGCATCACCACGGGCTACGGCGCGACCGTCAGCCGGCTGCTGAAGGCGCCGCTGCTGGTGGTGGCCGCCCTCGTGGTGATCCTCTTCAGCGCCTGGCAGGTCTACCAGAAGCTGCCGTCCTCCTTCCTGCCCTCCGAAGACCAGGGCGTGATGATGGTCATCGTCAACCTGACCGAAGGCTCGACCACCGCCCAGACCAAGGCCGTCGTGGACGAGATCGACACCTGGCTGCGCGAAGAGCAGGGCGAGGCGGTGGATTCTACCTTCGCCACCCTCGGCTTCGGCTTCGGCGGCTCGGGTCAGAACACCGCGATGCTTTTCATCAAGCTGAAGGAGTTCAAGGAACGCGAAGGGCCGGGACTGTCTGCCGGAGAGGTCGTCATGGCCGGCAACGCACGCTTTGCCAGCAACCGTGCCGGGCGTATCTTCTTCATCCAGCCGCCGGCGATCCAGGGCCTTGGCAATACCTCGGGCTTCTCGATGTACCTTGTCGACCAGGGCGGCAACGGCGTCGATGCCCTGCGCGAGGCCGCCGACAGCCTCGAGGCGCTGGCCGCGACCGACGACCGGGTGCAGAACCTGCGCGTCCAGGGCACTGACGACGAGGCGGTGCTGCGCATCAACATCGACCAGCAGAAGGCCGAGGCCTTCGGCGTCTCGCTGACCTCGGTGAACTCGATGCTCTCGACGATCTTCTCGGGCTCGTCCGTCAACGACTTCAACATGGCGGGCAACCTGCGCCCGGTGATCGTTCAGGCCGATGCGGAATACCGCATGCAGCCCGAGGACATCGAGAAGTGGTACGCCGTCAACACCGGCGGCGAGATGGTGCCCTTCTCGGCCTTCATGGAGACCGAATGGGTCGCCGCCTCGCCCTCGCTGGCCCGCTACGGCGGCACCTCGGCGATCTCGATCTCGGGCTCGCCGGGCGATGCCGTCAGCTCGGGCGTGGCCATGACCGCGATGGAGGAACTGACGGCCCAGGTGCCGGGCGGCTACGGCGTTGCCTGGACCGGCCTCAGCTATCAGGAGCGCCAGTCGGGCAACCAGGCGCCCTACCTCTACGCGCTGGCCATCGTCGTGGTCTTCCTGTCGCTGGCGGCGCTCTATGAAAGCTGGTCGATCCCCTTCTCGGTCATGCTGGCGGTGCCGGTCGGCGTGCTGGGCGCGCTGGTCGCGGCCTGGGTCACGGGCGGGTCGAACGACGTCTACTTCAAGGTGGGCATCCTGACGACCATCGGCCTGGCGGCGAAGAACGCGATCCTGATCGTCGAATTCGCCAAGGATCTGGAAGAACAGGGCAAGGAACTGGTGGCGGCCAC
>NZ_AFPM01000018.1 GCF_000220565.1 Oceanicola sp. S124
CGTCAGGCGCCTCTGTCTTGGGGGGCCAGCGGCCCGATTTCACTCGGTCGGCGATGTATTGGGTCCGAGGGGGAAAATCAAGCGGCACTTGGGGGCGTTCCGCCGGCAGATCGCCGCCTGCGGCACCTCGGCACCGGCCGGCGCTTCAACCGGGCGCAGCGGCGGGCCCGGCGCGGACCGACAGAGCTCAGCCCTCGGCCTCGGCGGCTGCGTCTTCCGCGGCAGCCGGCGGCACGGCGGCCTCGGCATCCACCCCCTCGACCGCCCCCGGCGCGACGGCCATTCCGGCCTGCGGGCCCGGCGCCTCGCCGAACCATTCGCGGTTTTCCAGCAGCCAGTCCTCGATCAGCTTGGCGGTATTCAGCGCCAGGTTCTGCATCTGCTCTTCGCGGGTCTGGGTCAGGCCCGAACCGACCATGGTCTCGCCCGAGAAGCTCTCCAGCACGGTGAACTGCTTGGGCTGCTCGTTGATTTTCCTGCCCTCCTTGTCGTCCCAGATGGTGACGTTCACGATCAGGCCGGACTTCGGAGACAACACCAGCGGGATGCCGGGAGGGGCCAGGATATACCCCTCGACCGAGATCCCGAGATGATAGAGCTTGTCGCCCTCGTAGCGCCCGAAGCGCTCGGCGATGGCCGCCCGGACCACCTCTTCCCATTCCTCTGCCGTCGCCTCGCGCGAGATCGCGACCTTCTTCATCTTCGAGGCCACCACCACGTTGTGCCCCAGGCTGAAGTCGCCCAGATCGGGCAGGGGTTCATCAAGGTCATCGGGATTGGTACAGGCGGACAAGAGAAGCGCCGCAGCAACAAGGCCAGGCAGAAGCGGTTTGGCGACGACAGTGGCGACAAGGCTGCGGTACATGGACCCCCCGGGTAAAACTTGGCCGAATGCGTGTGCGGCCCGAAATTCTCTGTGCGGCACGAACCCGATAGCCCATCCCCGCCCTCAATTCAATTCACGAGGCCCGCCACGGTTCCCGCCCCCGCATCCTGCCCCATAGCATCACCAGGCTGAAAATACTCCGGGGGGAGTCGCGCAGCGACGGGGGGGCAGAGCCCCCCGCCTCCCTCTGCGTGTCGCCATACGGCGACGGAGGGCGGAGCCCTTGCCTGCTTCTACGTGCCGCCCTCCCGCGACGGGGTCGCAGCGCCTCCGCTGCCTTCCCGTATCGCCTTGGGCACGCAAGGGCGGCAGCGCCCCCGACTGCCCCCCCATCTCGCCATTCGCCGGCACCCTGGCCCCGCTTGCTGCCAGGGCTTCGGACGGGCCGACTGACGTGCAAGGGGCGGGACCACCGGCCCCGCCCCCTCGTTGGACGCAAAGGATCAGGCGCCCCGCGTCGGGCGCGCATGATCAGGTGAAGGTATTGTCGCGCGGGAAGCCCCGCGGCGCCATGCGGCCGGTGCCGGCGCGCTTGCCCAGCCATTCGGCCAGCTCGGTCTCGGTGCGGGTGCGCCCAGCCGGATCGTGCCAGGACAGGCCGTCGGCCAGAACGATGGTGGTCAGGTCCGACAGGCCACCGTCCTTGTACTTCTGCAGCCGGACGCCCTTGCCGCGGGTCATCTCGGGCAGCTCCTCAAGCGGGAAGACCAGCACCTTGCGGTTCTCGCCGACACAGGCGACGTGATCGCCCCAGACCGGCTTGGCCAGCAGCGCCTTCACACCGTCCTTGACGTTTAGCACCTGCTTGCCGCTGCGCGTCTGGGCCAGAACCTCGTCCTCGGGCACCAGGAAACCGTCCCCCGCCGAGGAGGCGACGATCAGCTTGCCGCCCGCACGGTGGATCCGCATGGTGACGATCTCGGCCTCGTTGGGCAGGTCGACCATCAGGCGGATCGGCTCGCCCATGCCCCGCCCACCGGGCAGGTTCGAGGCCTGGATGGTGTAGAACCGCCCGTTCGAGCCGAAGACCAGCAACCGGTCCGTGGTCTCGGCGTGGAAGGCGAAGCGGTGCTCGTCGCCATCCTTGAACTTCAGCTTGTCCGGGGCCGAGAGGTCGAGATGCCCCTTCATCGCCCGGATCCAGCCCATCTTCGAGCAGACCACGGTGATCGGCTCGCGCTCGATCATCGCTTCCAGCGGCACCTCTTCGGCCTCGGCGGCGGCCTCGATCAGGGTCAGGCGATGGCCGCGCGGATAGTCCTTGCCGAAGGTCTTCCTGGTCTCGCGCAGCTGGTCGGCGATGCGCGACCACTGCAGCTCGGGCGTGGCCAGCAGATCCTCGAGACCGGCGCGCTCCTCCATGAGGGCGTCGCGCTCGCGCAGCAGCTCCATCTCTTCCAGACGGCGCAAGGACCGCAGGCGCATGTTGAGGATGGCCTCGGCCTGCACCTCGGTCAGCTCGCCCTCGTCCCCCTGCCCCAGCGGAGAGACGTAATCCTTCTCGTTGATCGCCCGGGCGCGCTTCTTGCCCCAGTCCTCGGCCATCAGCGCGGCCTTGGGATCGTCGTCGTAGCGGATGATGTCGATCACCCGGTCGAGGTTGAGGAAGGCGGTGACGAGGCCTTCCAGCACTTCCAGCCGGTGGTCGATCTTCTGCAGGCGGTGTCGCGAGCGGCGCTCCAGCACCTCGCGGCGGTGATCGAGGAAGGCGCGCAGCACCTCCTTCATCGAGCAGACCTTGGGCGTCAGCCCGTCGATCAGCACGTTCATGTTCAGCGAGAAGCGGATCTCGAGGTCGGAGTTGCGGAACAGCATCCCCATCAGGACCTCGGGGTCGACGTTCTTGCTGCGCGGCTCCAGCACCATCCGGATGTCCTCGGCGCTCTCGTCGCGGACATCGGCCAGGATCGGGATCTTCTTGGTCTGGATCAGCTCGGCGATACGCTCGACCAGCTTGGACTTCTGCACCTGGTAGGGGATCTCGGTCACGACGATCTGCCAGGTGCCGCGACCCAGGTCCTCGACCTCCCACTTGGCGCGCAGGCGGAAGCTGCCGCGGCCGGTGCTGTAGGCCTTGGCGATCATCTCGGGGCTTTCGACCAGCACGCCGCCGGTCGGGAAGTCGGGCCCCGGCACGTATTGCAGCAGAGTGTCGTCACGCGCATCCGGCGTCTTGATCAGATGCAGGCAGGCGTTGCACAGCTCGACGATATTGTGCGGCGGGATGTTGGTCGCCATGCCGACCGCGATCCCGGAAGAGCCATTGGCCAGCAGGTTCGGGAAGGAGGAGGGCAGCACGACAGGCTCGGTCAGGGTGCCGTCGTAGTTGTCGCGGAAGTCGACCGCATCTTCGGTCAGCCCGTCCATCATCGCCTCGGCGACGGCGGTCAGCCGGGCTTCGGTGTAACGCGAGGCCGCCGGGTTGTCGCCGTCGATATTGCCGAAGTTGCCCTGGCCGTCGACCAGCGGGTAGCGGACGTTGAAGTCCTGCGCCAGGCGGGCCATGGCATCATAGATCGCCGTATCGCCGTGCGGGTGATAGTTGCCCATCACGTCGCCCGAGATCTTCGAACTCTTGCGGAAGCGAGAGCTGGGCGACAGCTTCAGCTCTCGCATGGCGTAGAGAATGCGGCGGTGGACCGGCTTCAGACCGTCACGGGCATCGGGCAGCGCCCGGTGCATGATGGTCGACAGGGCATAGGTCAGGTAGCGCTCGCCAATGGCGCGGCGCAGCGGCTCGGCCAGCAGGGATTCGGCCGGGCCGGGTGTGGGATCTTCGGGCGTGTCACTCATGGCAGCGGTGATAGCCGCAGGCTGCGCGGCGGTAAAGCGCCGCCTTCACCCCCACCCCTTGCAACGCCGCGGATGGGAACCAAAGGCGCTGCCAGCGGTTAGGGAAGTGACACCGCGACGCGGCGGGAACCTGCCCGGGGACCTGGCCGAGACACGCGGAAACCCGCTGCCGAAGGAGGATCCCATGTTCCGCTTCATGACCGCCACGACCTTCCTGCTCGCCGTCCTGTTCTACCAGGCAAGTGGCGGAGCGGATTTCGAGCCCTGGGAACGCGAGACCCCCGACTACGTCACCGCCCGGCCCGATCCCTACCAATTCCGCGAGAGCGCCCGTCGCGAGGGCGGCAACCTCTTCGTCTCGGTCGCCAATGCCAGCGAAGTGTCCGAAGACACCGCGCCGATCCAGCTGGCTTCGATCGCCGGCAAGAACGACAGCGGCCTCGATCCGGCCCTCGATGGACTGGAGTTCGCCAGGGTGACCCCGGCCTCCCTGCCGGCCTCCGGCTCTGCCGCCGCAGAGACCCCGCACAGCCTGCGCGGCACGCAGGCCGAGGCGGCCAGCGCCATGGCACTGAGCGCCGAAGAGCGTCAGGCGGTGCTGCGCGGCACCATCCCCGCCTCGGTCCAGCAGCAGCCCGCCCCCGAAGTCGACCTGCGCCGCGTCACCGGCGACCGCGTCAACCTGCGCTCCGGCCCCGGCACCAGCAATGGCGTGCTTGCCACCCTGACCAAGGGCACCCCGGTCGAGATCCTCGAAACGCAGTCCGGCTGGGTTCACCTGCGGGTGCAGGACAGCGGCCAGACCGGCTGGATGGCGGACTGGCTGGTCAGCGCCGCCCGCTGAGGCCCCCATCCCTGCAACAGGTCCGAGCGCCGGTGCCCCGCCCGGCGCTCTTTGCTTGTCCGGCCCCGTCCCCGCAGGCATAGCAGAGGCATGAGCAAATCCATCCTGATCACCGGCTGTTCCTCGGGTATCGGCCATGACGCGGCCCATGGCCTGAAGGCACGCGGCTGGCGCGTCTTCGCCTCGGTCCGCAATCCCGCTGACATCGCCCGCCTACAGGGTGAAGGGCTTGAGGCGCTGCACCTCGACTATGCCGACCAGGCCAGTATCGAAACGGCGTTCGCGCAGGTGCTTGCGGCCACCGGCGGCACCCTCGATGCGGTCTTCAACAACGGCGCCTTCGCGATTCCCGGTCCGGCCGAGGATATCCCGCGCGAGGCCATGCGCGCGCTCTTCGAAGTGAACTTCATGGGCCCCCATGCGCTGAACCGGCTGGTGATCCCGGTGATGCGCCGGCAGGGCGGCGGGCGGATCGTCAACTGTTCCTCGGTGCTGGGCCTCGTCGCGGCCCCCTGGCGTGGGGCCTACAACGCCTCGAAATTCGCGCTGGAAGGCATGACCGACACCCTGCGGCTGGAACTGGCAGGCAGCGGCATCCACCCGATCCTGATCGAGCCCGGCCCGATTCGCACCGACTTCCGCAAGAACGCCATCAGGGCCTTCGAGACTTGGGTCGACTGGGAAGCCTCGGACCGCGCCGACGACTACCGCGCCGGCCTGCTGGACATGCTCTACAAGCGCGGCCCGAAATACGAGGGCAAGGCCCGGTTCGAGCTCGAGCCCGCCGCCGTGACCGCGAAACTGATCCGCGCACTGGAAGACCCCCGCCCCCGGCCGCGCTACATGGTGACCACACCGACCTATATCGCCGCCATCATGCGCCGCGCCCTGCCCGCGCGCCTGGCCGACCGGATGCTCTCGGGCGCCTGACTGCCGTCCGACGCGCAACCTGGGCGGCCATGTCGCGGCAGGCGGCGGGATTTTCCTGTTCGCAATCCGCGCCATGTCGCCTAGATCTTGGCAAAACCCAGGGAAGGAAACGCAATGGCCCAGGATCCCCTGTTCCTCGTCGCGGCAGGTGCCGTGCTGATCGTCGCCCTCATCCTGATGATGGGCATCGGAAACTTCGCCCGTGGCGGAGACGGCAAGACCTCCAACAAGCTGATGAAATGGCGGATCATCGCGCAGTTCCTCGCGGTTCTGCTGATCCTCGCCTTCGTGCTGATCCGCGGTCAGGGCTGACATGGTCGTCCTGTCGAAGATCTACACCCGCACCGGCGACGCGGGCGAGACCGCGCTTGGCGATGGCACCCGTGTGCCCAAACCCTCGCTGCGCGTCGAAGCCTACGGCACCGTGGATGAAACCAATGCCACCCTCGGGCTGGCCCGCCTGCATGCCGCGGGCGAGATGGACGCGGCCCTGTCGCGGATCCAGAACGAGCTGTTCGACCTCGGCGCCGACCTTGCCCGCCCGGCGAAGGAAAAGGACGCAGAGGCGCCCTACACGCCATTGCGCATCCTCGCCTCGCAGGTCACGCGGCTGGAAGCCGAGATCGACGCGATGAACGCGCGCCTCCAGCCCCTGCGCAGCTTCGTGCTGCCCGGCGGCTCGGCGCTCTCGGCGCAGCTGCACCTCTGCCGCACCGTCACCCGCCGCGCCGAGCGGCTGACCGTGGCACTGATGGCCGAGGAGGGCTGCAACGCCGAAGCGGTAAAGTATCTCAACCGCCTGTCCGACTGGTTCTTCGTCGCCTCGCGCATCGCCAATGACGACGGCGTGAAAGACGTGCTCTGGGTGCCCGGCGCCACGCGCTGAAGCCTCCGGCGGGAGTATTTGACGCCTGGTGATGCACCATGGCACGCCACCGGGGCGGCCTCCTTTTCCGCCGGGGGCGTGGGCGCTTGCAGCCAGGCTGCCGGCCGCCCGCACGGGCCCGACCCGCCCCATCACCAGGCTGAAAATACTCCCGCCGGAGGCCCCGCCCCGCAGGGGCCGTGACACGGCAATGCCCCGCAGGGGCGGCTTCGGGTGCAGGCCCGGACTCAAGTGGGTTTCAGGCCGCCACAAGCCGCCGCGCCGCGGCCCAGAGGGCCAGCAGCAACACCATCGGCAGCACGATCATCCGCAGCAGGAAGACCCCGACCAGGGTCAGCGCCGCGTTCAGGAGGTCATCGGCCTGGTCCCAGAAGAAGCGCGCCGCGCCGCGATAGGCCTCCCAGCTCTCGCGCCAGGACTGGTCGTCCAGCGCCACCAGCTTCTTCGCCTCGGCCGCAATCAGGTCCAGCGTCGCATTGGCCTGCGCTGCAGCCTCGGCGGTCAGGATGTCTCCGCCCCAGACCCCGCCGACGAAGGCCAGCGGCAGCCCGATGGCAAAGACGAAGCCCAGCCCGCCACAGACGCCCCCAAGCCGGCGCAGCGTCTCGGGCGCGCGGTGCCAGCCGGTCGCCACCTCGCAGCCGCCCCGGGTCAGCAGCGCCAGCGCCAGCAGCGCGAAGCCGACCGAGGCCACCGGCGCCAGCGAGATCTTCAGCACCCCGGTCAGCACCGCCACGGCAAAGATCGCCGCCGAGACCCGTTCGACCGTGTCGTCCACCGGCTCCAGCCACTTCAGCGGCTGCACCGAGCCCTCGACCACCAGCGAGCCGCCTATCTGCACCTCCTGCGCCGCCGAGAGGAAGGCATTGATCGCCCTGAGCGAGATGTAGGTCGCCCCGGAGGCGAGGGCGATCTCGCCCTGGTAGGCCTCGGCCTGGCGGACCAGCGGATTGTCCTTCGGCGTCACCGCAAGGAACAGGCAGAGCGCGGCCAGCACGATCGACAGCAGCGAGTTTCGGGCAG
Organism: Oceanicola sp. S124; assembly: GCF_000220565.1. Lineage (GTDB taxonomy): Bacteria > Pseudomonadota > Alphaproteobacteria > Rhodobacterales > Rhodobacteraceae > Pseudooceanicola. Next base: position 7,363 of record NZ_AFPM01000018.1, read on the forward strand.
AGCGCATCTTGTCTTCCTGGTCAGTAGGGTCCGGGCAGCACCAGGTCCGGCGGCCGGTGGCCATCGGCATGGGTCTTGATGTTGATCAGCACCTTCTCGCCCATCTCGATGCGGCCCTCGCGCGTGGCCGAGGCCATATGCGGCAGCAGCACCACGTTGGGCAGTTCGCGCAGGCGCGGATTGCCGTCGCTCTCGAAGTTGAGCACGTCCAGCCCGGCGCCGGCAATCTCTCCGGCGCGCAGCATCCGGGTCAGGGCGTTCTGGTCGATCACCTCGCCGCGCGAGGTGTTCACGATCACTGCGCCCGGCTGCATCAGCTTCAGCCGCCGTGCGTTCATCAGGTGGTAGGTCGAGGGCGTATGCGGACAGTTCACGCTGATCACATCCATCCGCGCCACCATCTGGTCAAGGCTTTCCCAGTAGCGGGCCTGCAGCGCCGCCTCGGTCTCGGGCCGAAGCGGGCGGCGGTTGTGATAGTGGATCTCCATCCCGAAGGCCGCCGCGCGACGCGCCAGCGCCTGCCCGATGCGGCCCATACCGAGAATGCCGAGCCTGCGCCCAGAGACCCGGGCCCCCAGCATGGCGTCGGGGCTCCAGCCCTCCCAGTCCTCGGACTGCATCCGCGCCAGCCCCTCGGGGATGCGGCGCAGCAGGGCGAGGATCAGCGCGATGGCCATGTCGGCGGTATCGCCGGTGGCGACGCCGGGGGTGTTCGTCACCAGGATGCCGCGCCGACGTGCCGCCTCGAGGTCGATGTGGTCGACCCCGGCGCCGAAATTCGCGATCAGCTGCAGCGCGCTGCCTGCCTGCTCCAGCAAGTCTTCGTCCAGACGATCGCGCAGGTTGGGCACCAGCACATCCGCCTCGCGCAGCGCCTGCGCCAGCTCGTCCCGCGTCATCGGCCGCCCGGCGGGACCACTGCGCAGCTCGAACAGCTCGGACATCCGGGCCTCGATCCGCTCAGGCAAGCGTCGCGTGGCGACAACAGTCAGGCGGCGAGATGGCATGGGCAGGCTCCTCCGTCTTCCCATTGCGGCAATTCACAGGCAAGGTGGCCCAAAGCGTGCGGGGGCACAAGAACCCCCGGCGAGGCAGTCACGAAGCGAGCAGCAACATGATCCAGTCGCGCAGGCGCCCCAGGGCGCGGCCCCTCCTGGCTCTGCGTCCCCATGCATTGCCCCCCCTCGCCACGGCAGCCCTTGCCCTCTGCCTCGCGATCCTCGGCGGTATCGCGGCCCCCGTCGCGGCCGAAACCCCGGGCTTCGAGGATTCGGACATGCCCGGGCACGAGGCCCCGGCAGCCCCCTCCGCCCCCACGGCCCCGGCACCGGGTCCGGCATCGGGCCAGCAAGTTGCCGCCGCTGCGCAACCCGCCCCGCCGCCGCTGCCCGAGGCACAGCCGCAACAGCTCGGCTCGGTCACCCACCTGCCCCTGCCCCGCTTCGTCTCGATGAAATCGGACAAGGCCAACATCCGCCGGGGCCCCTCGAAGACCCACCGGATCGACTGGGTCTTCCTGCGTCGCGACATGCCGGTCGAGGTGGTCGCGGAATACGGCCACTGGCGGCAGATCCGCGATCACGACGGCGTTGGAGGCTGGGTCCACTACGTGCTCCTCTCGGGCAACCGCACCGTGCTGGTGCAGGAAGACATGCTGGCGCTGCGTTTCCAGCCCTCGCCCGAGGCGCGCGTCATCGCCCGGCTCGAATCCGGGGTGATCGCCGATCTGGACAAGTGCGACCCGGAGTGGTGCCGACTCGAGGTCAACGGCTACCGTGGCTGGGCCCCGAAGAGCGCGCTCTGGGGTGTCGACGCCGACGAGATCCGCGAC
>NZ_AFPM01000017.1 GCF_000220565.1 Oceanicola sp. S124
CGCGGCCCGGGACACCGTATGAACGGCGGGGGAAACCCCGCCGTCTCTCTTATCGGTGAATAAAGGTGTGATTGCCTCTGGACAGGCCGTCCGGAAGCGACTATCCCGCGCCAATTCCAAACGGCGGGCTGCCCTGTTCCGACAGGGTCCGCCGTAGGGTTCGACGAGGGACAGGGGTGAGCCCTGTTCGTCCTATCAACTCCAATGCCGCGAAAGGCTATAAAAATGAGCCAGACCATTCGCATTCGGCTGAAGGCATTCGATTACCGCGTCCTGGATTCCAGCACGCAGGAAATCCTGAACACGGCAAAGCGCACCGGCGCGACCGTCCGTGGCCCGATCCCGCTGCCCAACAAGATCGAGAAGTTCACGGTTCTCCGTGGCCCTCACGTCGACAAGAAATCCCGTGACCAGTTCGAGATCCGCACTCACAAGCGTCTCCTGGACATCGTTGATCCGACCCCGCAGACGGTGGACGCGCTGATGAAGCTCGACCTCGCCGCCGGCGTGGATGTCGAGATCAAGGTTTAAGGAGGGTCCAACTGATGCTCCGTTCCGGTATCATCGCCAAAAAGGTCGGCATGACCCGTCTCTTCATGGAAGACGGCAAGCAGATCCCCGTCACTGTCCTGCAACTGGAGAACCTCCAGGTTGTCGCGCAGCGCACCGCTGAATCCAATGGCTACACCGCCGTCCAGCTGGGCGCCGGCAATGCCAAGGCCAAGCGCACCTCGCAAGCCATGCGTGGCCACTTCGCAGCCGCGAAGGTCGAGCCCAAGCGCAAGGTCGCCGAGTTCCGCGTGGACCCCGAGAACCTGATCGAAGTGGGCGCAGAGATCTCTGCCGACCATTACTTCGAAGGTCAGTTCGTCGACGTCTCCGGCACCTCGATCGGTAAAGGCTTCGCCGGTGGCATGAAGCGCCACAACTTCGGCGGTCTGCGTGCCTCGCACGGCGTGTCGATCTCGCACCGTTCGCACGGTTCGACCGGCCAGTGTCAGGACCCCGGCAAGGTGTTCAAGGGCAAGAAGATGGCCGGCCACATGGGCGCCGTCCGTGTGACCACCCAGAACCTGCAGGTCGTCAAGACCGACGCCGACCGTGGCCTCGTGTTCATCAAGGGCGCCGTTCCCGGCTCCAAGGGTGGCTGGGTCACCGTCAAGGACGCCGTCAAGAAGCCGTTCCCCGAGAACGCCGTTCTGCCGGCAGCTCTGAAAACCGCCGCCGCTGCCGAAGCGCCCGCGGCTGAGCAGAAGGAAGGCGAAGAATGAAACTCGACGTGATCAAACTGGACGGCTCGGCTGCCGGTTCTGTCGATCTCGGCGACGAGATCTTCGGCCTGGAGCCCCGTGCGGACATCCTGCACCGCGTTGTACGCTGGCAGCGTAACAAGGCGCAGGCAGGGACCCACAAGGTCCTGACCAAGTCTGAAGTCAGCTACTCGACCAAGAAGATCTATCGCCAGAAGGGCACCGGCGGCGCACGCCACGGTTCGCGCAAGGCACCGATCTTCCGCAAGGGTGGTATCTACAAGGGCCCGACCCCGCGTAGCCACGCCCACGAGCTGACCAAGAAGTTCCGCAAGCTGGGTCTGAAGCACGCCCTTTCGGCCAAGGTGAAGTCCGGCTCGCTGGTCATCATCGACACCGCCGAGTCCGAGGGCAAGACCGCCGCACTGGCCAAGATGGTTTCGAACCTGGGCTGGAAGCGCGCTCTGATCATCGACGGCGCTGCCGTCAATGAGGGCTTCGCCCGTGCCGCCGCCAACATCGAAGGTCTGGATATCCTGCCGACGATGGGTGCAAACGTGTACGACATCCTGAAGCGTGACACCCTGGTGATCACGAAGGCGGGTGTCGAAGCTCTGGAGGCTCGCCTGAAATGAGTGCCAAGGCAAACCACTACGACGTGATCCGCAAGCCGGTCATCACCGAGAAAGCCACCATGGCCTCCGAGGCCAACGCGGTTGTTTTCGAAGTCTCGATCGATGCCAACAAGCCGATGATCAAGGAAGCCGTCGAGGCCCTGTTCAACGTCAAGGTGAAGGCCGTGAACACGACCGTCACCAAGGGCAAGGTCAAGCGTTTCCGGGGCACCCTCGGCAAGCGCAAGGACGTCAAGAAGGCCTATGTGACCCTCGAAGAGGGCAACACGATCGACGTGACCACCGGTCTCTGATCGTGTGGTGGGATGCTCCCACCCTACGCATGACAACAGGCCCCTCGCTGCAAGGCGGGGGGCTTTTCCTTTGGCGGGCCTGTGCGGCCCGCGACCTGAACGGAGGCGCATATGATCCCCTGGGAAGATCTGGCAGAGGCGCGTGCGCCCGAGGGCGACATCCTGCGCCTGTTCCGGCGCGGCACCGAGTATTCCATCCGTCTCGGCGACGGCAACGAGCTGATGAACTCGCGCCTCGGCGGGTCAGAGATTGCGCTTGCGACCCTGTCCTTCGACTGTCTGGGCGCGCGGCCTGCGCCCCGCATCCTGATCGGGGGCCTTGGCATGGGCTTCACCCTGCGCGCGGCGCAGGAGCTGGCGCCGCCCGACGCGCGGATCGTGGTGTCCGAGGTGGTCCCCGAACTGATCGGCTGGGCGCGGAGCGAGATGTCTGCGGTCTTCGGAGACTGCCTCTCGGACCCCCGCGTCGAGCTGCGCCCCGGCGACGTGGCAGAGGAGATCGCCTCGGTCACCGCGGGCTGGGACATGATCCTGCTGGACGTGGACAACGGCCCGGACGGGCTGACGCGGGACGGCAACGATGTGCTCTATGGCGAGGCGGGCCTGGCGGTGGCGCACCGAGCGCTGACGGTGCATGGCGTGCTGTCGGTCTGGTCGGCGCATCCGAGCCGGGAATTTGCCAAGCGCTTTGCCCGGGCGAACTTCGATGTGAAGGAAGAGGGGGTCAGGGCCGGACGGACGAAGAGGGGGTCTCGGCATACCGTGTGGACGGGGGTGCGGAAGGGGCGGTGAGGGGCGCCGCAATGCTGAGGGTCCAGTGCTCGTCTGCGGTACGCAACGGCGGCGGATCGCCTGTGCGTCTGTGCACTTTGTTCTGTGCCGCAGAACGCCCTATTTCGGGCATGAGACGAATTCGAGCCTCGCAAGAAAAGGAGTTTTGTCATGGAATTCAAGGACAAGGTCGTCCTCGTCACCGGTGCTGCCGGTGGAATCGGCATCGCGGCGGCGCGCAAGTTCGCGGCCGAGGGCGCAAAGCTGGCTTTGGTCGACCTGAAGATGGAGGCGCTGGAGAAGGCTGCCGCCGGTCTGGATGAGGCGCTGCTGCTGACCGCTGATGTTGCAGATGAGGCAGACGTGAAGGCCTATGTCGAACAGACAGTAGCGCACTTCGGTCGCATTGATGTCTTCGTCAACAACGCCGGAATAAATGGCGACTTCAAGAACATCGAAGAGCAGACGTTCGAGAACTACTCCAACGTGCTCAACATCAACGTGATCGGCGTCGCCATGGGGCTCAAGCACGTTGTGGCGCAGATGAAGTCCCAGGGCGGGGGCGCCATCGTCAACACGGCCTCCAATGGCGGCCTGCTGGGGGCCCCGGGGATGAGCGCCTATGTCGCCTCCAAGCACGCTGTGATCGGTATCAACAAGTCCGTCGCTCTTGAGGCCGCGCCGCACAAGATTCGGGTGAACGCCGTTTGCCCTTCGGGGGTCGACACCCAGATGATGCGCTCGATCGAGGAGCGTGCGACGGCCAGCGGCGCCGAGAATGCGCGTGAAACCTTCGAGAGCTCGGTGCCCCTGGGGCGTTATGCCGAGGCCGACGAGATCGCCGACCTGATGCTCTTCCTGGCCAGCGACCGGGCGAGCTTCATCACCGGGGCCTACTACCGCATTGATGGCGGCGGCGGCGCAACTTCGGTCTGACCGTGCAGGCAGGGCCACCGGGAGGAATATGCTCCGGCAGCCTTGCCACCCCTCCACCCCCCTGCTATACGCGCCCAATCCTGACGGCCCCGGATTCGCTCCGGGGCCTTCGGGTGTTTGACGCCTGGGGACCTTCGGGGCCCTGTAACATCCGGGTAGTCTGTCAGCGGCGGTACTTCCAACCGCCCGGCAAATACCCAATACATAGCCGCCTCACGTGGACCCCGGCCCGACTTTTCCGGACCAAACGAGGGCGGCGCTTGCTAAACGGAAGACAGAAAGCATGGCACTCAAGTCGTATAAGCCGACGACGCCGGGCCAGCGCGGGCTGGTGCTGATCGACCGTTCGGAGCTGTACAAAGGACGCCCCGTCAAAGCCCTCACCGAGGGTCTGACGAAGTCGGGCGGCCGGAACAACACCGGACGTATCACCTCCCGCCGTCGTGGCGGTGGCGCTAAGCGCCTCTACCGGATCGTCGATTTCAAACGCAGCAAGGTTGACGTCGAAGGCGTCGTCCTGCGGATCGAGTATGACCCGAACCGCACCGCGTTCATCGCGCTGATCCAGTATGTCGATGGTGAAAAAGCCTACATCCTCGCGCCGCAGCGCCTGGCCGTTGGTGACAAGGTCGTCTCTTCGCAGAAGGCCGACATCAAGCCCGGCAACGCAATGCCCTTCTCGGGCCTGCCGATCGGTACCATCGTTCACAACATCGAGCTGAAGCCCGGCAAGGGTGGCCAGATCGCACGCGCCGCGGGCACCTATGCCCAGTTCGTCGGCCGTGACGGTGGCTACGCCCAGATCCGCCTCAGCTCGGGCGAACTGCGCATGGTGCGCCAGGAATGCCTGGCAACCGTCGGCGCGGTTTCCAACCCCGACAACTCGAACCAGAACTACGGTAAAGCCGGCCGCATGCGCCACAAGGGCATCCGTCCGTCGGTCCGTGGTGTCGTCATGAACCCGATCGACCACCCCCATGGTGGTGGTGAAGGCCGTACCTCTGGTGGCCGTCACCCCGTTACCCCCTGGGGTAAGCCCACCAAGGGTGCGAAAACCCGCAAGAACAAGGCCACGGACAAGTTCATCATCCGTAGCCGTCACGCGAAGAAGAAGGGTCGCTAACCTATGGCACGTTCTGTTTGGAAAGGCCCCTTCGTTGACGCTTACGTCCTGAAGAAGGCCGAAGCGGCACGCGAAAGCGGTCGTAATGAAGTCATCAAGATCTGGTCCCGCCGTTCGACGATCCTGCCCCAGTTCGTGGGTCTGACCTTCGGCGTCTACAACGGCCAGAAGCACATTCCTGTCAACGTCACGGAAGACATGATTGGTCAGAAGTTCGGTGAATACTCGCCGAGCCGTACCTATTACGGTCACGCCGCCGACAAAAAAGCGAAGCGGAAGTAAGTCATGGGTCAGGAAAAAAATCCCCGCCGCGTGGCAGACAACGAAGCCATGGCAAAGCTGCGCATGCTTCGGACCAGCCCGCAGAAGCTGAACCTGGTGGCTCAGCTGATCCGTGGCAAGAAGGTTGATCGGGCTCTGACCGACCTGACCTTCTCGAAGAAGCGTATCGCGCAGGACGTGAAGAAGTGCCTTCAGTCCGCCATCGCCAATGCCGAGAACAACCACGGCCTGGACGTCGACGAGCTGATCGTCGCCGAAGCCTGGGTCGGCAAGAACCTCGTGATGAAGCGTGGCCGTCCGCGGGCACGTGGCCGCTACGGCAAGATCATGAAGCCGTTCTCGGAAATCACCATCAAGGTGCGTCAGGTCGAGGAGCAAGCCTAATGGGTCAGAAAGTCAATCCGATCGGCATGCGCCTGCAGGTCAACCGCACCTGGGACAGCCGCTGGTACGCCGATACCAAGGATTACGGTGATCTTCTTCTGGAAGACATCAAGATCCGCGAGTTCATCAAGACCGAGTGCAAGCAGGCCGGAATTGCCCGCGTGATCATCGAGCGCCCCCACAAGAAGTGCCGTGTGACCATCCACACCGCACGCCCGGGCGTGATCATCGGCAAGAAGGGCGCGGACATCGAGGTGCTTCGCAAGAAGCTGGCCAAGATGACCGATAGCGAGCTGCACCTGAACATCGTCGAAGTCCGCAAGCCGGAACTGGACGCCATGCTGGTTGCCGAGTCGATCGCTCAGCAGCTGGAACGCCGTGTGTCCTTCCGTCGTGCCATGAAGCGTTCGGTCCAGAACGCCATGCGCATGGGCTCGCTGGGTATCCGCGTGAACGTCGCCGGCCGTCTGGGCGGTGCCGAGATCGCGCGTACCGAGTGGTACCGTGAAGGCCGTGTGCCGCTGCACACCCTGCGCGCAGACATCGACTATGCTCACGCCGAAGCAATGACCCCCTATGGTATCATCGGGATCAAGGTCTGGATCTTCAAAGGCGAGATCATGGAGCACGACCCGCAGGCCCGCGACCGCAAGTCGCAGGAACTGCAGGACGGTCCGGCTCCGCGTGGTGCCGGCGGTGGCCGCCGCGATCGCGACCGGTAAGGAGACAGAAAGATGCTTCAACCGAAACGCACGAAATTCCGCAAGATGCACAAGGGCCGGATCCACGGCCAGGCAAAAGGCGGCTCCGACCTGAACTTCGGGACCTTCGGCCTCAAGGCCACCCAGCCCGAGCGTGTGACTGCACGTCAGATCGAAGCAGCCCGCCGTGCCATGACGCGCCACATGAAGCGTCAGGGCCGGGTCTGGATCCGGATCTTCCCGGATACCCCCGTCACCTCGAAGCCCGTCGAAGTTCGTATGGGTAAAGGTAAGGGGTCGGTCGATTACTGGGCCTGCAAGGTCAAGCCCGGCCGGATCATGTTCGAGATCGACGGTGTCTCCGAGGGCGTCGCACGCGAGGCCCTGCGCCTGGCGTCGATGAAACTGCCCGTCAAGACCCGCGTCGTCGTTCGCGAAGACTGGTAAGCGGAAGGCGGGATATCTCCCGCCCTACGAAATCGGTAACCCCCGGTGCCCATGGCGCCGGGGGTTTTCCTTTGTACGGCCGGGGGCTGCCGCCCTCTGCCCCTGGTGGGGCCGGAGCAGTGCTTGCCATGGGAGGGGGCAGGAGGGTGCCGGGTTCGCCCGGCCCGGCACACCGAGGCATTCACAGACGGCCGAGCGGCCGAGGTCGAGACTTTCGACCAGCGCGCCGGTGTTCTGGCCGGGCTGGGGCAGCAGGGGCTGCAGCAAGTGGCGGGCGGGATGGGTGAGGGCCTGGAAGATGGTGTCAGCGAGCATGGAGCATGATGCGTCGGGATTGTCCGACATGTCGGCAGGTCCCGACGCATTCGCGCATTTGCAGCGCGTGGGAATCGCGGTAGGGCGGGGCAGATCCCGCTGCCGGAGGTATGTCATGTCCGAGATCCGCTCTCTTTTCGCCACCCGTCTCTATCGCGCCGCCCTGAACGAGAAAGGGCCGGGCGTCGATGCCGAGGAGCTTGAGACCTCCTGCTATTCCATCGCCGAGGATGACGAGGCGGGGCAGGAGTGGTGCGAGGCCAACGACTATCCGGGCTACACCTCCTATGCCTCGCTGACTGACCTGGCCTGGCGCTTTCCGATCTTCGAGGATGTGAAGGCGGCGCTGGATCTGCATGTCGCCGCCTTTGCCGATGACCTGGCCTTCGAGCTGGGAGAGGGCAAGCTTGAGCTGGAGGATCTGTGGATCAACATCCTGCCCGAGGGCGGCACCCACAGCTCGCATATCCACCCGCATTCGGTGATTTCGGGGACGACCTATGTGGCGATGCCCGAGGGCACCTCGGCGCTGAAATTGGAAGATCCGCGGCTTGCGATGATGATGGCGGCCCCGACCCGCGCAAGGGATGCCCGGGAAGAGCTGAAGCCCTTCATCTACGTCAAGCCGGCGGTCGGCGAGGTCCTGCTCTGGGAGAGCTGGCTGCGCCATGAGGTGCCGATGAACATGACCGAAGAGGACCGCATCTCGGTCAGTTTCAACTACAAGTGGGTGTGAGCACCGGTCCCGCAGGGCAAACCCTCCGGGGGAGGGTTTGAGGCGCGAACGGGCGGAGCCCCCTGCCGCCGATACCGCAGGGCAAACCCTCCGGGGACAGGCTCCGCCGCGAACCGCAGGGCTTTGCGACGCCTGTCGAGGGCCGGCATCGAAATTGCGGAAAGACCCGTCCCGGTGGTGTTCCCCATGGGGCCACGTTCTTGCGGGCTGGTTGCCCGGCCGTGCCTCGCGACGCATAGGCCGGGCGGCTTCCCGGGCGCAGGGGCGCCCTGCGCGGACGGCCCGGCGCTGAGCCGGACCGAGAACTGCCTGGGCCCCCGTCGGCGAACGAACCCCCGGCGTCCTGTGGTGGGCAGCCCTCACCACGGGCGTGGGGTGGATGGCAATCCACCTTCCCCTTGTCCTGTTTGCGCAGCCGAAGGTGGCGTCCGCCCGCCCTCCGCTGCGTCAGATGAAGCGCGACAGCAGCACCATGGCCGCCAGGGCGCGGGCGAGCCCGGCCACCTCGCGCGGCCCCGGCATTTCCCGAACCAGCGTGCGCCGATCAGCGCCAGGGTTAGCAGCGTCACCATGGAACGGGCCACGCCCGCGGGGCTCAACAAGATGTGGCGGACCGACCAGAACCTGCAGACCGCGGAGAGAGCGCAACCCGCGAGCATCAGGGTTGACCAGCCTTTGTGCCCCAGGTCCGCTGCCAGCTTGAGGATGAAACCGCCCAGTATCACGACACAGGCCGTCTGGGCTGCAATGGCGCGCCCGAAAAGGCAAGTCATCTGTTCCAACTAGTCATAAAACGATTAGAAACATGCGTGTGCAGGACGGTCCGGGCGAAATCTGCCCGCCGCCGGGATCTGCACCCCACCACTGCACCCTGGCTGACTCGTCCGTCGGTCATTGAATTTTGCCGCGGCCCCGGGCCTTGGCGTGAACCCGCTCCGGCCCTCAGTGGCCCTGCCAGCAAGGAAGACCTCTCTGCCATGGATTCCCGCAAGCTCGAGATGACCGTCCTGATGACCCCCGACATGGCCAACTTCAGCGGCAAGGTGCATGGCGGTGCGCTGCTGAACCTGCTCGACCGCGTGGCCTTCTCCTGCGCCTCGCGCTACTCGCGCCAGTATGCCGTCACGCTCTCGGTCGACCAGGTGATGTTCAAGGAGCCGATCAACGTCGGCGAGTTGGTCACCTTCCGCGCCAGCGTCAACTACGCAGGTCGCACCTCGATGGAGATCGGGATCCGTGTCGAGGCGCAGGAGATCCGCTCGGGCCGGTCCCGCCATACCAATTCGTGCTACTTCACGATGGTTGCGGTTGATGACCAGGGCAGCCCGGTCGAGGTGCCCGAGCTGCAGGTGCTGACCGAAGAGGAAGAGAAACGCCTGAGCGCCGCGAAGATCCGCAAGAAGCTGCGCCACGAGTTCGCCGAAGAGATGCAGAAGGCCGCAAAAGGCTGACCCGCGCTCCGGTTGTCCCCGGTTGTTCTTGACCCGGCAGGCCGCCCCGGCTACCCCAAGGGCATGACGCATCAGGCCGCCTTTATCGCTCAAGCCTATTACCCGCTGTATTAACAGCGGACCCTTCACCTTGTCTCCGCTGTTTCCAAGCCAGCGGTAGACCGGACCCCCACAGATCAGACCGGACCCTGGCCCCTCTCCTACCAGGACCCCGATCATGCCTCCTTCCCTCTCCCTGTTCGGTTTTGGCGCCTTCGGCCAGCTTCTGGCGCCGTTGCTGGCCACCGATACCCGCCTCACCATCTGCGATCCCCTCCGAGGCGCCGAGGCGCTGGCGGCGGGCTACGAGGTGGTCAGCACCGAAATCGCCGCCCGCGCGGATATCCTGCTGTTGGCAGTGCCGCTGCCTGTGCTGCCCGGGCTGTTGCAGCAGCTTGCCCCGCATCTGCGGCCCGGGCAGGTGGTGATCGACACCTGTTCGGTCAAGGAAGAACCGGCCCGGTTGATGCGCGCCCTGCTGCCCGATGGCGTGGTTCTGATCGGCAGCCATCCGATGTTCGGGCCGGTCTCGGCCCGCGAGGGGCTGCGCGGGTCGCAGGTGGTGCTCTGTCCGCTGAGGGGCGGCGGCGGGCAGCGCCTTGCGGCCTACCTGCGCGCCCGTCACGGCCTGCGGGTGATCGTCACCACCCCGGAACAGCACGACGCCGAAGCGGCGCTGAGCCAGGGGCTGACCCATCTTCTGGGCCGCGCCATGGCCGGGATGGGGCCGGCGCCGCGCATCCGCACCCGCTCGTTCGAGCTGATGATGGAGGCGCTGTCCATGGTTGCCGGCGACGCCCCGGAGGTCTACGACGCGGTGACCGCCGGCAATCGCCACCTCGGTCCGCTGCGGGCCCGGCTGGCGGCGGCCCTGGCCCCCGAGGGGGGAGGCGGCGCGCCGGACAGCACGGCGGGCTGAGGCTGCTCTGCCTTTTTCGCCCTTTCCGTGTTGACCCGCAGGGCGTTCGGGCGTATTGGCAGCGCTCATTGTTCTACATAACCCACCGGATTCGCGGGTCACCCAACCCAGGGGCCTACCGGTGCAAGGAAGGAAAGGAAGCGCCATGAGCGCCAAAGAGCTTCGCGAGAAGACTCCTGACCAGCTTCGTGAAGAGCTGGCAGAGCTGAAGAAAGCCCAGTTCAACCTTCGTTTCCAGCAGGCCACCGGCCAGCTTGAGAACGCTGCGCAGATGCGCAAGGCCCGTCGTGACGCGGCCCGCGTGCTGACCGTTCTGAACGAAAAAGCTGCCCAGGCAGCTGGCGAATAAGGAGCTTTCGAATGCCTAAACGTATCCTTCGCGGCACCGTCACTTCTGACGCCAATGCCCAGACCGTTACCGTGTCCGTCGAACGTCGCTTCACGCACCCGGTTCTGAAGAAGACCATCCGTAAGTCCAAGAAGTACCGGGCTCACGATGAGAACAACCAGTTCAAGGTCGGTGACATGGTCCGCATTCGTGAATGCGCGCCCAAGTCCAAGACCAAGCGCTGGGAAGTGATGACCGCCGAGATGATCGAAGCCGATCAGATCGAGCGGGCAGAAAGCGCCAAGGCCCAGCAAGAGCTGGACGCCAAGCGTCATGCAGAGCACGAGGCCGCGGCTCACTAAGAGCCCCGGCCTCCCGTCGAAACCCTGGGGGGTCTAACCAGAACAACCCCCAAAGGTCGGGAGAAACCACATGATCCAGATGCAGACCAATCTGGATGTCGCTGACAACTCCGGCGCCCGCCGAGTTCAGTGCATCAAGGTCCTGGGTGGTTCCAAGCGTAAGTACGCTTCGGTCGGCGACATCATTGTCGTCTCCGTCAAGGAAGCCATCCCGCGCGGCCGCGTGAAGAAAGGTGACGTCCGCAAGGCCGTCGTCGTGCGCACCGCCAAGGAAGTCCGTCGCGAAGACGGCACCGCGATCCGCTTCGATCGCAACGCCGCCGTCATCCTCAACAACAACAACGAACCCGTTGGTACCCGTATCTTCGGACCGGTTGTTCGCGAGCTGCGCGCCAAGAACTTCATGAAGATCATTTCGCTGGCGCCGGAGGTGCTCTGATGGCTGCGAAACTCAAAAAAGGCGACAAGGTCATCGTTCTGTCCGGCAAGGACAAGGGCAAGACCGGCGAGATCACTTCCGTTGATCCCAAGGCCGGCAAGGCCGTTGTCGAAGGCCTGAACATGGCCGTCCGCCACACCCGCGCGACCCAGCAAAGCCAGGGCGGCCGTCTGCCCAAGGCCCTGCCGATCGCCATCTCGAACCTGGCTTTCGTCGATGCCAACGGCAAGGCGACCCGCGTCGGCTTCAAGCTGGAAGGCGACAAGAAGGTTCGTTACGCCAAGACCACGGGGGACGTGATCGATGCTTGATACCGCGAACTACACCCCGCGTCTGAAGGCCGCCTACAAGGACAGCATCCGTGCCGCCCTGAAGGAGGAATTCGGCTACAAGAACGACATGCAGATCCCGCGTCTGGACAAGATCGTTCTGAACATCGGCTGTGGCGCCGAAGCTGTCCGGGATTCCAAGAAAGCCAAGTCGGCCCAGGAAGACCTGACCACCATCGCCGGCCAGAAAGCTGTCGTCACCAAGGCCAAGAAGTCGATCGCCGGCTTCCGCGTACGTGAAGACATGCCGCTCGGCGCCAAGGTCACCCTCCGCGGCGACCGCATGTACGAATTCCTGGATCGCCTGATCACCATCGCGATGCCCCGGATCCGCGACTTCCGCGGCGTTCCCGGCAAGTCGTTCGATGGTCGTGGCAACTACGCCATGGGCATCAAGGAACATATCGTCTTCCCCGAGATCAACTTCGACAAGGTCGATGAAGTCTGGGGCCTCGATATCGTCATCGGCACCACCGCGAAAACCGACGCAGAAGCCAAGGCGCTGTTGAAAGCTTTCAACATGCCCTTCAACAGCTGATCGCGCGAGGGAGATTTAGATATGGCTAAAAAATCCATGATCGAGCGCGAGAAGAAGCGGGAGAAGCTGGTTGCCCAGTACGCCGCTAAGCGCGCTGCACTGAAAGAGGTCATCTACGACCAGGACAAGCCGATGGAAGAGCGTTTCCGCGCCACCCTGAAGCTTGCCGAACTGCCGCGCAACTCGTCCGCGACGCGTCTGCACAACCGCTGCCAGCTGACCGGCCGTCCCCATGCTTACTACCGTAAGCTGAAGGTCAGCCGTATCATGCTGCGCGAACTGGGCTCGAACGGTTTCGTTCCCGGCCTCGTGAAATCGAGCTGGTAAGGAGGGCATAGAACATGAACGATCCTATCGGCGATATGCTCACCCGGATCCGCAACTCGTCGCTGCGCGGCAAGTCCACCGTCTCGACGCCGGCTTCCAAGCTGCGCGCCTGGGTCCTGGACGTGCTGGCGGACGAAGGCTACATCCGCGGCTACGAGAAGGGCACTGATGCCAACGGTCACCCGACCCTGGAAATCAGCCTGAAGTACTACGAAGGCGCACCTGTCATTCGCGAACTGAAGCGGGTCTCGACCCCCGGCCGTCGCGTCTACATGGGCGTCAAGGACATCCCGCAGGTCCGTCAGGGCCTGGGTGTGTCGATTGTCTCCACGCCCAAGGGCGTCATGTCCGATGCAGCGGCTCGCTCCAACAATGTTGGTGGCGAAGTTCTCTGCACGGTCTTCTAAGGAGGTCTGGAATGTCTCGTATTGGTAAGAAACCGGTCGAGCTGCCCGCAGGCGTCACCGCCAGCGTCTCTGGCCAGACCGTCGAAGTGAAGGGCCCGAAGGGCACGCACAGCTTCACCGCCACGGATGACGTGAACATCGTTGTCGAAGACAACGCTGTGACCGTCTCTCCCCGCGGCACCTCGAAGCGCGCGCTTCAGCAATGGGGCATGTCCCGCACGATGGTCGCCAACCTGGTGACCGGCGTGACCGCCGGCTTCAAGAAAGAGCTGGAGATCACTGGTGTGGGTTATCGTGCCCAGGCGCAGGGCAACGTGGTCAAGCTGAACCTCGGCCTGTCCCATGACGTCGATTTCCCGGTTCCGGCAGGGGTCACCGTGACCACTCCGAAGCCGACCGAGATCATCATCGAAGGCACCGACCCGCAGCTTGTGGGCCAGGTCGCGGCGAACATCCGCGAATGGCGCAAGCCCGAGCCGTACAAAGGCAAGGGTATCAAGTACAAGGGCGAATTTATCTTCCGTAAGGAAGGTAAGAAGAAGTAAGGACCAGACATATGGCAAATACGAAACGTACCCTGTTTCTGAAGCGCCGTCTGCGCGTCCGGAACAAGCTTCGCAAGGTCAACGCAGGCCGTGTGCGCCTGTCGGTGCACCGCTCGAACAAGAACATCAGCGTCCAGCTGATCGACGACGTGCAGGGCGTGACCCTGGCCGCAGCCTCCTCCATGGAGAAGGACCTGGGCTTCGTCGGCAAGAACAACGTCGAGGCGGCCAAGAAGGTCGGCGAGGCGATTGCCGAACGTGCCAAGAAGGCCGGTGTGGAAGCAGCCTATTTCGACCGTGGTGGTTTCCTGTTCCACGGCTCGATCAAGGCCCTGGCCGATGCGGCCCGCGAAGGCGGCCTGAAGATCTGATCTTCGGCTCCGACCGTGGTGGTGGGATATCTCCCACCCTACGCCAAATGCGATGTCCGTCCCCGGTTTGCCCCGGGGTCGGACATGATCGTAGGGTGGGTGCCAACCCACCATTCGAGAGAGGGCCTCTTTGGGGGCCCCGATGATCCGGGAGACGCCGTTCCGACGCGCCTCACCTGGATTGGATAACCCGGGCGGTCAATGGACACGCCCAGAAGTGAAGGAATTGCCTCATGGCAAGAGATGACAACCGGGGCCGCCGCGACCGCGACGAAGCACCGGAATTCGCAGATCGCCTGGTAGCGATCAACCGCGTGTCCAAGACCGTCAAGGGCGGTAAGCGTTTCGGCTTCGCCGCGCTTGTCGTCGTGGGCGACCAGAAGGGCCGCGTCGGCTTCGGCAAGGGCAAGGCCAAGGAGGTCCCCGAGGCCATCCGCAAGGCCACCGAGCAGGCCAAGCGCCAGATGATCCGCGTTCCGCTGAAGGAAGGCCGCACCCTGCACCACGACATCGAAGGTCGTCACGGTGCCGGCAAGGTCGTGATGCGCACCGCACCGCAGGGTACCGGTATCATCGCCGGTGGTCCGATGCGTGCCGTCTTCGAGATGCTGGGCGTTCAGGACGTGGTCGCCAAGTCGATCGGTTCGCAGAACCCCTACAACATGATCCGCGCCACCCTGGACGGCCTGACCAAGGAATCTTCCCCGCGTCAGGTGGCTCAGCGTCGTGGCAAGAAGGTCGCCGACATCCTGCCGTCCCGTGACGAAGCGCCCGCCGCTTCCTCGCAGGTCGCAGAAGAGGCGTAAGGAGGCTTCACCATGGCAACCATCGTCGTCAAGCAGATCGGCTCTCCGATCCGTCGCCCCGCCATCCAGCGCCAGACGCTGATCGGCCTGGGTCTGAACAAGATGCACAAGACCCGCGAGCTCGAGGATACCCCCTCGGTGCGCGGCATGATCCGCAAGATCCCCCACCTGGTGGAGATCGTCGAAGAGAAGGCCTGAGCCTTCCTTCACGGCCCCTCCCGGGCGGACAGTGAATGACGAAACGCCCCGGCCGCAAGGTCGGGGCGTTTTGCGTCGTGACGATGGTCTTGTCGGCGTCGCCGGTCGTGCCCTGGCCTGCCAGGGCATCTGCCTGGTCGGGACTGCGCGAGGTCGGGAATTCTCCTAGTCTGGGATCTGCATGTGCCGGCGGATGGCGGCAGAGGACAGGTCGAGGAAAGGGAAGCCCTGTTCGGCTCCTTCATCCAGGTCGACGTTCAGGCGGATCTGATAGCGGCCGTTCGCGGGCACCTTCATCGGGGCGCTGATCGCTGCGGCCATGAAGCCTTCGGGGAAGGCGGCATTGCCATCGCTGTAGGCCAGTCGGAAGTCCGTGCCGGGGCGTACCGCCACCAGGGCCGGGAAGTCCGAGTCGAACTGGTCGCCGTTGGAGAAGTCGAGCGGGTGGAAGCCATGTTCATTGGCGAAGCCGACGGCAAAGGCCGAGGAATTGCCGGTGCTGCGGATGGTGCGCGTGCGCCTGGCGGGGACGGTCGTCCAGCCCTCGACCCGGATCTTGGCGTCTCCGCCCAATCCGGCGGGCTCGAGCGTCGCCGAGAAGACCTTGAAGTCGGTCTTGCCGCTGTTCTTGACCAGGATCTCGACGCCTGCGGCGGCGGACTGGCCGACAAGCGCGAGGACGAGGGTGCAGAAAGAGGCGAAAAGGCCCCGTCGCATGGTGGAAAGCACGAAAATCTCCCTTGGAAATGGATGCCCGGGAAGACTAGGCAGCGGATCGCGCCATGGGCAGCAGAAAGCGCGCCCCGGGCTGAGTAGGCACCCAGACGCGAAAAAGCGTCACTTCCGCGCAACAGGCCGGCCTGTCCCTTGCTGCGGCGCGGAGCTGCCCCCATATCGAGGCGAAACCGAGGAGGGTTCTCTCTTGTCCCGTTTCCCTGCGCCTGACTTGTCCCGATCCGCCGGCCCGAGGCCAGGGGGGCGTCTGACGGCCCTGGCGGCCCTCTTGCTTGTGGCAGCCTGTGCCACGCCGCCGCGACCGACCCCGGCACCCGAGGCCCGCCCCATGTCCGGCGAGGTTCACGGCACGGTCGGTGTGGGGGTGAACAGTCAGCGCGGTGCGATCGGCAAGGCCGACCTCACGCTGACGATCTGCAACAACACCAGCCCCTTCTCGGTGGGGGTGCGCGGCTCGGACGGGCGCAATGCCGTCGAGGCCCGTTGCTGATCGCGGATCGGGACGGCCTGCGACCTGATCCCGCAGGGCCCGGGGCAGGCCGCTGCGGCCTTGCATCGCGGGCCGCAACCCGCTACACGCGCCCGGTGGCCCTGCGCGCAGATTCCCTGCCGTGCGGTGCCGAATGACAAGCAACCAAGAAAAGCCGTGGCCGTCCCATCCGCTTCGGGGACGTTTCCGGCAAGGAGAAGCGAAATGAAACTGAACGAACTCCGCGACAACGCGGGCGCCGCCCCGAAGAAAAAGCGCGTTGCACGTGGTCCCGGCTCTGGCAAGGGCAAGACCGCCGGCCGTGGTATCAAGGGTCAGAAATCCCGCTCGGGCGTGGCCATCAAGGGCTACGAGGGCGGCCAGATGCCGCTCTACCAGCGTCTGCCCAAGCGTGGCTTCAACAAGCCGAACCGCAAGAATTTCGCCGTGGTCAACCTGGGCCTGATCGCCGCCTTCATCGAAGCCGGCAAGATCGACGCCAAGGCCACCGTGACCGAGGACGTGCTGGTCGCCTCCGGTCTGGTCCGCCGCAAGCTGGACGGCATCCGCGTTCTGGCCAAGGGTGACATCACCACTGCCGTGAACCTGGAAGTCACCGGCGCCTCGAAGTCGGCTGTCGAAGCCGTCGAGAAGGCAGGTGGTTCGCTGAAGGTGGCAGCCGCAGCCGCGGAATAAGGTTGTGAGCCGCCGGTCGGCGGCTTACATCTTGCCACGTCATTTCTCATCGAGCGCCGCCGAGCCTGGAAATGGCTTCGGCGGCGCTCTGCCAAGAAAGAGAGCCATATGGTATCTGCAGCAGAACAGATGGCTGCCAACACCTCCTGGGCCGCGCTCGGCAAGGCCACGGAGTTGCGCAAGCGCATCCTCTTCACCATCGGTTTGCTGATCATCTGCCGGCTTGGCACCTATATCCCCGTGCCGGGGATCGACGGTGCCGCGCTGCGGGAGTTCATGGAAGGCGCGGGCCAGGGTATCGGCGGCATGCTGTCGATGTTCACCGGCGGCGCGCTTGGCCGCATGGGGATCTTCGCCCTGGGCATCATGCCCTATATCTCTGCCTCGATCATCGTGCAGCTCATGACGGCCATGGTGCCGGCGCTTGAGCAGCTGAAGAAAGAGGGCGAGCAGGGCCGCAAGAAGATCAACCAGTACACCCGCTACGGCACCGTGCTGCTGGCCACGCTGCAGGCCTACGGCCTTGCCGTGTCGCTGGAAGCGGGCGACCTTGCCTCGGATCCGGGTCTCTTCTTCCGCCTCGAGGCCGTGATCACCCTGGTGGGCGGCACCATGTTCATGATGTGGCTGGGCGAACAGATCACCGCGCGCGGCGTCGGCAACGGCATCTCGCTGATCATCTTCGTCGGCATCATCGCCGAGGTTCCCGCAGCCCTGGCGCAGTTCTTCGCCTCGGGCCGTTCGGGCGCCATCAGCCCGGCCGTGATCATCGGCGTGATCGTCATGGTCATCGCGGTCATTGCCTTCGTTGTCTTCATGGAACGCGCCCTGCGCAAGATCCATATCCAGTACCCCCGCCGCCAGGTGGGCATGAAGGTCTATGACGGTGGCTCTTCGCACCTGCCGATCAAGGTGAACCCGGCGGGCGTCATCCCGGCGATCTTCGCCAGCTCGCTGCTGCTGCTGCCGACCACCATCGCGACCTTCTCGGGCTCTGATACCGGCCCGGTGATGTCGACGATCCTGGCCTACTTCGGCCCCGGTCAGCCGCTTTACCTGCTGTTCTTCGTCGCGATGATCGTCTTCTTCGCCTACTTCTACACCCACAACGTGGCGTTCAAGACCGAAGACGTGGCCGACAACCTGAAGAACCAGAACGGCTTCGTGCCCGGCATCCGCCCCGGCAAGAAGACCGCGGAGTTCCTTGAATACGTCGTGAACCGGGTCCTGGTGCTCGGTGCGGGCTACCTGGCACTGGTCTGCATCATGCCGGAGATCCTGCGCAACCAGTTCTCCGTGCCCTTCTACTTCGGCGGCACCTCGGTGCTGATCGTCGTCTCGGTGACCATGGATACGATCCAGCAGGTGCAATCTCATCTTCTGGCCCACCAGTACGAGGGCCTGATTGAAAAATCGCAGCTGCGCGGTAAAGGTAAGCGCCGGGCACGCAAGGGAGGAGCTGCACGTCGATGAATATTATTCTGCTTGGACCGCCGGGGGCCGGCAAGGGCACCCAGGCCGGGATGCTGGTCGCGGAACGCGAGATGATCCAGCTGTCGACCGGGGACATGCTGCGCGAGGCCCGCACCTCGGGCACCGAGATGGGCAAGGTCGTCGCCGACGTCATGGATCGTGGCGAGCTGGTCACGGACGAGATCGTCATCGGCCTGATCCGCGAGAAGCTGGAAGGCCCGCAGAAGGGCGGTTTCATCTTCGACGGCTTCCCGCGCACCCTGGCCCAGGCCGATGCGCTCGAGGCGCTGCTGGCCGAGATGGGGCAGAAGCTGGACTATGCCATCGAGCTGCGCGTGCGTGACGAGGTCCTGGTGGACCGGATCGTCAACCGCGCCAAGGAGACCGTCGCGGCCGGCGGCACCGCCCGTGCCGACGACAACGAGGAAAGCCTCAAGAAGCGGCTGATGGAATACTACAAGAAGACCTCTCCGCTGCTCGGCTACTACCATGCCAAGGGCAACCTCGAGCGGGTCGACGGCCTGGCGGCGATGGATGTGGTCAAGGCCTCGATCGGCGCGATCCTGGATCGTTGATCCCCGGGCCCGGATTGCCTTGGGCCGGAGCACAGGAAAGACAGAGGGCGTCCCCGGGGGGGCGCCCTTTTGCATTGATGTCGGGCCTTGTCATTTGACCGGCCGGGGAGGGGGCGGCAGGGTCAGGGCATGACGCGCCCTGCCACGCTTCCCGCCCTTCTGCTGGCGCTGCTGCCCCTCGTGGCCGTGGCACAGGATGTCGCCTGGATCGACGATCCGGCCTATTGCGCCGCTTCGATCGCAGCCTGGGAGGAGCGCGAGCCGATGGTGCTGGAACGGCATCACATGGGCAATCACTACATGGGCTGCGACTGGGCCGCGCGCCTGCCCGACCTCGAGCCGGGGCAGCGCTTCACCATTCCGCAAGCCAGCTGCGCCGACAACCAGGCCATGCCACGCTCGCGCTTCTGGACGACGGAGATCCGCGGAGCCTTCTCCCGTGACGGCAGGATCACGCTGCGCATTCCCGGATTCCGCCCGGCACGGGTGACATTCCGCCGCTGCCCCGGTGTCGGGTGGTGATGCCCGGTCTTGAACCCCGGGCCCGGGCACTGTACCCTGAGGAGACATTCCCATGGGCGTATCGCCGCCCGAACGGACGTGGCTTCGGGCCCCTGGTGGACAATCCGGGGGCGCTCCACGTAACCGTGAAAAATGGGTTGACCCTCCCTCGAATACAAAATACGCAGCCCTATCCCCGCGTGCGCGCCGATTCTGGCGTGTCCTGTGGGTGTCCGTTTCAGACATGGCCCAAGGTCGTAATACCTCGGGCCATCCTGTTGTGAAAAAAGGATCTGGAGCTACGGATCCGCAACCAAAGGAAAGTGACCATTGGCACGTATCGCCGGCGTTAACATCCCGACTGCAAAGCGGGTTCCCATCGCCCTCACCTACATCACCGGTATCGGCCCCGCATCGGCCAAGGCCATCTGCGAAGCCGTCAACATCGACCTGACCCGTCGTGTGAACGAGCTGTCCGATGCCGAAGTGCTCTCGATCCGTGAGCATATCGACGCCAACTACACCGTGGAAGGCGACCTGCGCCGCGAAGTTCAGATGAACATCAAGCGCCTGATGGATCTCGGCTGCTACCGCGGCCTGCGCCACCGCCGCAACCTGCCGGTTCGCGGTCAGCGTACCCACACCAACGCTCGTACCCGCAAAGGCCCCGCAAAGGCCATTGCCGGCAAGAAGAAGTAAGGGGAGACCGCAGATATGGCACGTGATACCCGTCGTGGGGGCAAGAAAAAGGTCTCCAAGAACATCGCAGCTGGCGTCGCACATGTGAACTCCAGCTTCAACAACACCAAGATCCTGATCTCGGACGTGCAGGGCAATGCGATTGCATGGTCCTCCGCCGGCACCATGGGCTTCAAGGGGTCGCGCAAGTCGACTCCCTACGCTGCCCAGATGGCTGCGGAAGATGCCGGCAAGAAGGCCCAGGAACATGGTGTGAAGACCCTGGAAGTCGAAGTGCAGGGCCCCGGTTCGGGCCGTGAATCGGCGCTGCGTGCGCTGGCTGCCATCGGCTTCAACATCACGTCGATCCGCGACGTGACCCCGATCGCACACAACGGTTGCCGCCCGCCGAAGCGCCGCCGCGTCTGATCGGACGTACCTGATACGGGGGGTCGCGCCTTGGCGCGGCCTCTCTTTTCGTCTTTTGAACCTCGGGCGTGCCGGCCTACGGACATGGGGCCGGGACAGGAATTGAGGAGACACGCATGATCCACAAGAATTGGGCCGAACTGATCAAGCCGACCCAGCTTGACGTCAAACCGGGCAATGATCCCGCGCGTCAGGCGACCGTCGTCGCCGAGCCGCTGGAGCGTGGCTTCGGCCTGACGCTCGGCAACGCGCTGCGCCGCGTGCTGATGTCCTCGCTGCAGGGTGCGGCCATCACCTCCGTCCAGATCGACAACGTGCTGCACGAGTTCTCGAGCGTGGCCGGTGTGCGCGAAGACGTCACCGACATCGTGCTGAACCTCAAGGGCGTGGCCCTGCGCATGGAAGTCGAAGGGCCGAAGCGCGTCTCGATCTCGGCCAAGGGCCCGGGCGCCGTCACCGCCGGTGACATCGCCGAGACCAACGGCATCGAGGTTCTGAACCGCGATCACATCATCTGCCATCTCGACGAGGGTGCGGACCTGTTCATGGAGCTGACCGTGAACACCGGCAAGGGCTATGTCCCCGCCGACCGCAACAAGCCCGAGGATGCACCCATTGGCCTGATCCCGATCGACGCGATCTATTCGCCGATCAAGAAGGTGTCCTATGACGTGCAGCCGACCCGTGAGGGCCAGGTGCTGGACTATGACAAGCTGACGCTGAAGGTGGAAACCGACGGTTCGATCACGCCGGATGACGCCGTGGCCTATGCCGCCCGCATCCTGCAGGACCAGCTGTCGATCTTCGTGAACTTCGAAGAGCCCGAGTCGGCCTCGCGCCAGGACGACGACGACGGTCTGGAGTTCAACCCGCTGCTGCTGAAGAAGGTCGACGAGCTCGAGCTGTCGGTCCGTTCGGCAAACTGCCTGAAGAACGACAACATCGTCTACATCGGCGACCTGATCCAGAAGACCGAAGCCGAGATGCTGCGCACCCCGAACTTCGGCCGCAAGTCGCTGAACGAGATCAAGGAAGTGCTCTCGGGCATGGGCCTGCATCTCGGGATGGACGTCGAGGACTGGCCGCCGGACAACATCGAAGACCTGGCGAAGAAGTTCGAAGACCACTTCTGATCCGCAGGGCAGGTGGGTTGCACCCACCCTACGCCGGACCGGACGGAGGGTGCGACAGGTGTAGGGTGGATGAAATCCACCTTCGCCGCGCCTCGGAAGAAATAAAGAAGGGCAGGGCGCAGGCTCTGCCCTTTTCGCTTGCCCGAGGCCTGCGCCTGATGTCGGAGGCGCGTCGGCAGAGTCCTGACACGGCGGCGGCGCACCGCCCATTGCAGAACCTTCATTTCCGCCGGGCCGAACGGGGTGATAGCTCCGGGGCCAGCAATGCCCGGAGGCCCCATGCCGCTTGTCCACTACCTCACCCATCCGCAGGTCCATATCGACGCCGAGGTCGAGGTGACCGACTGGGGCCTGTCGGATGTCGGCGCCGCCCGGCTGACCGTACTGCTTGGGGCGCCGGCGCTTCTGGGCGTGACCCGCATCGTCAGCAGTGCCGAACGCAAGGCGATGGAGACCGCGACCCTGCTGGCCGCCGACCTCGGCCTTTCGCCAGAGATCCGCGCCGCGATGCACGAGAACGACCGCAGCGCCACCGGCTTCCTGCTGCCCGAGCAGTTCGAGGTGGCGGCGGATGCCTTCTTCGCCACGCCCGACGAAAGCTATCGTGGCTGGGAAACGGCTCGCGCGGCGCAGCACCGCATCCTTTCCGAGGTCGGTGATTGCCTCTCCAGCCAGGGCGATGGCGACCTGCTGCTGGTCGGTCATGGCGGTGTCGGCACGCTGCTTTACTGCGCGCTGGCGGGTCTGGCGATCGACCGCTGCCACGATCAGGCGCGTGCCGGCGGCGCCCCGGGCGGGGGCAACTACTTCGTCTTCGACAGCGAGACCCGGCAGCCCCTGCACGGCTGGCGCCCGCTCGAGGCGCTGGTCGGTCTGGCTGCCTGACGGCTCACCTGGCCCGCCCGCGAAAGGCTATCGAAAACAGAGCTGAAAGCCTTGCCTGCAAGGCCGCCTTCGGCTATTGCACGCGCACCGCGAGTCGGCTGGGCAGGTCTGCTGCCGTCGCCCGCGTGTCCGGGGCCGCAAGGCCCGTGGTTTTTCAGGGCATTCCGCCCCAAGGAGAGCTTCCCGACGCAGGGAGGCCGGACAAAGCAAAACCGCCCGTAGAGGGCACCAGGAGTAAGACAATGCGTCACGCAAAAGGTTACCGCCGCCTGAACCGTACCCACGAGCACCGCAAGGCGCTGTGGTCGAACATGGCTGGCTCGCTCATCGAACACGAGCAGATCAAGACCACCCTGCCCAAGGCCAAGGAACTGCGTCCGATCGTCGAAAAGCTGATCACGCTGGCCAAGCGCGGCGGTGACGATCTGCACGCCCGCCGTCAGGCCGCATCCAAGCTGAAGCAGGACGCTCTGGTCCAGAAGCTGTTCGACGTCCTCGGCCCCCGCTACGCCGAGCGTCAGGGTGGCTACATCCGCATCATGAAAGCCGGCTTCCGCTACGGCGACATGGCCCCGATGGCGATCATCGAATTCGTCGACCGTGACGTCGACGCCAAGGGCGCAGCCGACAAGGCCCGCCTGGAAGCCGAGGAAGCCGCCGAGTAATCGCGCGCCCCTCAGCAGAGATCGCGAACCCCCGTCGGTGCCTCCGGCGGGGGTTTTGCTTTGGCCGCAGCGCCGCAGTGGGATGCGCACGGGCAGGTGATCCCCGATGGCTTGCCTTCCGCGCCGCCGGTCCGCATATCTGGTCCCTGACCGCCGCGACAGAAAGGCCCCAAGGTGCTCCGGAAACTCGCCGCCCTGCTTCTTCTTGCCCTGCCTCTCGGCCAGCCCGCCCTAGCGCGGGTGCCCGGATCCCAGGCCGAGATCACCCTCAGCTTCGCGCCCCTGGTGAAGGAGGCCACCCCGGCGGTGGTCAATATCTACGCCAAGCGCATCGTCGAGAGCCGCGCCTCTCCCTTCGCCAACGACCCGATCTTTTCCGAGTTCTTCCGCAACTTCGCGCCGTCGCGACCGCGGGTGCAGAACTCTCTCGGCTCTGGGGTGATCCTGTCGGAGGACGGCTACGTGGTCTCGAACTACCATGTCGTCGGACAGGCGGACGAGATCCGCGTGGTGCTGAACGACCGGCGCGAGTTCAACGCCGAGGTGCTGCTGGCCGATGCCGCCTCGGATCTTGCCATCCTCAAGCTGGAGGGGGCCGAGGACATGCCCCACCTCGACCTGCGTGACAGCGACACCGTCGAGGTCGGAGAGCTGGTGCTGGCCATCGGCAACCCCTTCGGCGTCGGGCAGACGGTCAGCTCGGGCATCGTGTCCGGCCTCGCGCGGTCCGGCACGGCGACGGGCAACGAGCGCGGCTATTTCATCCAGACCGATGCGCCGATCAATCCGGGCAACTCGGGCGGGGCGCTGATCGACGTCTCTGGTCAGCTGATCGGGGTGAACACCTCGATCCTCAGCCGCTCGGGCGGGTCGAACGGCATCGGGTTCGCCATCCCCGCCGGGCTGGTGAAGGAATTCCTGTCGCAGGCGCAGGGCGGCGCCGGCCAGTTCCAGCGTCCCTGGGCCGGGATGACCGGGCAGGCGGTGGATGCGGACATGGCCGACCACTTCGGTCTGGACCGCCCCGAGGGCATCGCGGTGACGGCGCTGCACCCTGCCTCGCCCTTCGCCGAGGCCGGCTTCGAGGTCGGAGACGTGATCCTGGCCGTGGGTGGCCTGCCCGTCGCCTCGCCGCCCGAGATGATCTTCCGCATGACCGTGGCGGGGCTCGGCAATCAGGTGAAGGTCACCCGGCTGCGCAATGGCAAGACCCGCGACGTCAAGGTGCGGATGACCCCGGCGCCCGAGGATCCGCCGCGTGATCCGCTGACCACGGGCCGCGCGGGGCCGATCCCCGGCATGGCGCTGGTCACCGTGAATCCGGCCGTGATCGCCGAGGCGACCCTGCCCAACGACGCCAGCGGCGCAATGATCACCGACCCGGGCGGCATCGGCCAGCGCGCCGGGCTGCGCAGCGGAGACGTGATCACCGAGGTCAACGGCACCGCCGTCGCCAGCTCGGCGCAGGCCGAGGCGGCGCTGTCGGAGGCGCGTGATTTCCTTGCCCTGACCGTGCTGCGCGATGGCAAGGCAATGTCGATGCGGTTCCGACTCTGATGGCGGATCTGTTCGGCTCTGATCCCGCGCCCGGCGCGGCACAGGACAGTTCGGCGGGCCCGCGCCCGCTGGCTGATCGGCTGCGCCCGCAAAGCCTGTCCGAGGTCATCGGCCAGAGCCAGGTCATCGGCCCGGATGCGCCGCTGACGGTGATGCTGGCCTCGGGCGCGCTGTCCTCGCTGATCTTCTGGGGCCCGCCCGGCACCGGCAAGACCACCATGGCCCGCCTCCTGGCCCATGAGACGGATCTGCATTTCGTGCAGATCTCGGCGATCTTCTCGGGCGTGGCGGATCTGAAGAAGGTCTTCGAGGCCGCCCGCCAGCGCCGTCGCATGGGGCAGGGGACGCTGCTGTTCGTCGACGAGATCCACCGTTTCAACAAGGCCCAGCAGGACGGCTTCCTGCCGCATATGGAAGACGGCACGATCCTTCTGGTCGGCGCCACCACCGAGAACCCCAGCTTCGAGCTGAACGCGGCGCTTCTGTCGCGTGCGCAGGTCATGGTGCTGGAACGGCTCAGCCTGGACGACCTGGAACTGCTGGCACAACGCGCCGAGGCGGCGCTGGAGCGCACCCTGCCGCTGAACCCCGACGCCCGCGCGGCGCTTCTGGGCATGGCCGACGGCGACGGCCGCGCCTTCCTGAACCTCGTCGAGCAGGTTGCGGCCTGGAAGGTCGGCGAACCGCTGGACCCCGAGCAGCTGGCCAAGCGCCTGATGCGGCGGGCGGCGAAATACGACAAGTCCGGCGATGAGCACTACAACCTGATCTCGGCGCTGCACAAGTCGGTGCGCGGCAGCGACCCGGACGCGGCGCTCTACTGGTTCTGCCGGATGCTGGAGGGCGGCGAGGATCCGCGTTACCTGGCCCGCCGCATCACCCGGATGTCGGTCGAGGATATCGGCCTGGCCGATCCGCAGGCCCAGACCATCTGCCTGGATGCCTGGCAGGTCTACGAACGCCTCGGCTCCCCCGAGGGCGAGCAGGCGCTGGCCAATGCGGTGATCTACCTGGCGCTGGCGCCCAAGTCGAACGCGACCGAGATGGCCTATCTCGCGGCGCGGGCCGAGGCGCGCAAGACCGGCTCTGTCATGCCGCCGAAGCACATCCTGAATGCGCCGACCAAGTTCATGGCGGGGCTGGGCTATGGCGCGGATTATGCCTATGACCACGATGCCGAGGACGGGTTCTCGGGGCAGAACTACTTCCCGGAGGGGATGAAGCGCCCGGGCTACTACCAGCCGGTGGAACGGGGCTTCGAACGCGACCTGAAGAAGCGGATCGAGTATTTCGCCCGGCTGCGCGCCAAGCGGGCCGGAGACCCGGGGACGTGATCCAGGGACCTGGGCCGACGCAGGGCGCAACGCGGCCATAACCCTGTAAAGCTTGACATTGGAGGGCGCGCAAGCGACAGACGCCGGATGTTTCTGACACTGCTTAAAGTTGCTGCCGGGGGCGCCATCGGTGCCTCGCTCCGTTACCTTTCGGGGGTGGCGATCCTGCGCCTTGCGGGGCCGGGGCTGCCGATGCCGCTCGGGGTGGTCTTCGTGAACATCCTCGGCTCGTTCCTGATGGGGGCGCTGGTGGTCTACATCGGCGAGAAGGGACTTGGTCACTGGAACCCCTTCCTGGCGACGGGGATTCTGGGCGGCTTCACGACCTTCTCGTCCTTCTCGCTCGAGGCCTTCACCCTCTACGAGCGGGGAGAGCCCGGTCTGGCGGCGCTTTATGTCGGTGTCTCTGTGGTGGTCTCGTTGGCGGCAATCGTCGCCGGGACCTACGTGATGAAAGGTGTCCTGGCATGAGCGGCGTGCAGCAGATCGAGA
The DNA here is from genome assembly GCF_000220565.1 of Oceanicola sp. S124. Taxonomy (GTDB): domain Bacteria; phylum Pseudomonadota; class Alphaproteobacteria; order Rhodobacterales; family Rhodobacteraceae; genus Pseudooceanicola. Next base: position 26,555 of record NZ_AFPM01000017.1, read on the forward strand.
TTCCGGCAGGCGATGCCGACATGCGGCTGGACCGCTGGCTGCGGCGGACCTTCCCGCAGCTGACCCAGGGCCGGATCGAGAAGATGTGCCGCAAGGGAGAGCTGCGTGTCGACGGCGGGCGGGTGAAATCCAGCACGCGCCTGTCGCCGGGCCAGATCCTGCGCGTGCCGCCGATCCCGGTGGGCGAGGCGCCCGAGCCCGAGTCCGGGCCGCGCATCTTGGATGCCGACGTGAAGATGATGCAGGCGGCGGTGCTGTGGAAGGATGATCACATCATCGCCCTGAACAAGCCGCCGGGCCTGCCGGTGCAGGGCGGTTCGAAGCAGACGCGCCACGTTGACGGCCTCTCCGAGGCGCTGAAGTTCGGCTATGACGAAAAGCCCCGGCTGGTGCACCGCCTCGACAAGGATACCTCGGGCCTGCTGTTGCTGGCGCGCACCCGCGAGGCGGCGGCGAAGCTGACGGCGGCCTTCCGGTCGCGCGAGACCCGCAAGATCTACTGGGCGCTGGTCGCCGGGGTGCCCCATCCCTACATGGGCACGATCAAGTTCGGGCTGGTGAAGGCGCCGGGCCATGGCTCGGGCGGTGAGGGCGAGAAGATGATCTGCGTCCACCCGCGCGACATCGAGAGCACCCCGGGTGCCAAGCGCGCCGTCTCCGACTACTCGGTCCTGTGGCGGCTGGGTCAGCGGGCGGCCTGGGTCGGGCTGGTGCCGGTGACGGGCCGCACGCACCAGCTGCGCGCCCATATGGCCGAGATCGGCCACCCGATGATCGGCGATGGCAAGTACGGCGGGTCCAGCCAGGAAAACCTGGGCGATGGCTGGGGCGCGCAACTGGGCGGAGAGATTTCCCGCAAGCTGCACCTGCATGCCCGGCTGCTGCGCTTCACCCATCCCTTCACCGGCAAGCCGGTCGAGCTGGAGGCACCGCTGCCCGAGCACATGAAACGCTCCTGGGATCACTTCGGCTGGTCCGAGGATACTGTGCGCAAGGATCCCTTCGACCTCGACGAACCGCTGGGATAAGCCGATGAGTGACCTGCGACTGGTGATCTTCGACGTGGACGGCACGCTGTCCGATTCGCTGGGCGAGATCCGCGCCGCCATGGCCGAGGCCTTCGACGAGATCGAGCTGACGCTGCCCTCGCGCGATGAAATCAAGCGAATCATCGGCCTGTCGCTGGATCAGGCGATGGTCCTGCTGGCGCCCGAGGTGCCGGCCTCGACCCATGCGCGGCTGGTGGCGGCCTACAAGGCGGCCTACCAGCGCAATCGCCTGGCCGCCGGACCCGAGCATTCGCCGCTGTTTCCCGGCATGAAGGCCCTGGTGCGGCGCCTGGCCGGCGAGGATGAGACGCTGCTGGCCGTGGCCACCGGCAAGTCGCGCCGCGGGCTGGAGGCCCTGCTGGATGTGCATGGGCTGCGCGGCTATTTCCAGTCGATCCAGGTGGCGGACGATCACCCCTCCAAGCCGCATCCCTCGATGATTCTCACCGCCCTGGCCGAGACCGGGGTGGCGCCGGCGCGCGCCGTGATGATCGGCGACACGCGCTATGACATCGACATGGCACAGGCGGCGGGCGTGGCCTCGATCGCGGTCGGCTGGGGCTACCATCCGCTGACCGAAATGACCCATTCCAGCGCCACGGCGGAGACCGCCGAAGAGCTGGCCGCAGCCATCGACAGACTGACCGGAGAGACCCGATGAGCGACTGGAAACCGCGCGTCTTCTGGACCCGTTCCGAGGCCGTGCCGACCGAGGGCGGCTACACCGTGCAACTGGACGGGCGTCCGGTCCGCACCCCGGCCAAGGCGCCCCTCGTGGTGCCCTCCGAGCCATTGGCACAAGCTTTGGCTGGCGAATGGGCGGCCCAGGCCGAGGTCGTCGTCCCGGCCACGATGCCGCTGACGCGGACCGCCAATTCCGCCATCGACAAGGTCTCGGTGCAGCGCGCCGAGGTGGCCGAGATGCTGGCCGAATACGGCGACGCCGACCTGCTCTGCTACCGGGCCGAGAGCCCCGCCGAACTGGTGGCGCGACAGCAGCAGGCCTGGGACCCGATGCTTGACTGGGCCGCCGATGAACTGGGCGCCCGGCTGGCGCCCCGGCAGGGGATCCTGCATGCGCCGCAGGACCCCGAAGCCCTGTCGCGACTGCGCGCGCGGGTCCATGCGATGACCCCCTTCGAGCTGGCGGCCTTCCATGACCTGGTGTCTCTCACCGGCTCCCTGGTCCTGGGCTTTGCCTCTTTTTTGACCACCCGGTCGGACGAGGACCTGTGGCAGCTCTCGCGGATCGACGAGACCTGGCAGGAAGAGCAATGGGGCGCAGATGAAGAGGCGCAGGCCGTGGCCGCGCTGAAAAGGGTCGCTTTTGAAGACGCACGACAATTCGTGTCGCTCCTGGCACCTGACTCGCGCCCCTGAGGGGGCCGGGCAGGGGCTGGCCCGGCGCCGCCGACGCCCGCCCCGATCCATTCCAGTTTGGAAATTCGACGTTCGCTTTTCGTGATGAATGGCTTGACCCCTCCAGGTGAATCCGCTCAGTGTTTAGGCATTGTTAAGGGGGAGCACCCTTAGCGAATTCGTCCCCGGCTCTGTGTCGGTAAACCGCCGCAGAGGACAAGGCGGACCATCAGGAAGAGGTAAACATGAAAAAATCCGTATTTCTTGGCGCGCTGACCGTCGCTGGCCTGGCCGCCGGCGTTGCCGGTGCTGCCACCCTCGATGACGTGAAAGCTCGCGGCAAGCTGAACTGCGGCGTCACCACCGGCCTTGTCGGTTTCGCGGCCCCCGACGCCAACGGCGAATGGGAAGGCTTCGACGTCGGCGTCTGCCGCGCCGTTGCCGCCGCCGTGCTGGGTGACCCGACCGCGGTCGAGTTCGTCCCCACCACCGGCAAGACCCGCTTCACCGCGCTGGCCTCGGGCGAGATCGACATCCTGCCCCGCAACACCACCTGGACCTTCTCGCGCGATGTCGACCTGAAGTTCACCTTCATCGGCGTCAACTACTACGACGGTCAGGGCTTCATGGTTCCCAAGGAGCTGGGCGTTTCCTCGGCCAAGGAACTGGACGGCGCCACCGTCTGCATCCAGACCGGCACCACCACCGAGCTGAACCTGGCCGACTTCTTCCGCGTCAACAACATCACCTACGAGCCGGTTCCGATCGAGACCAATGCTGAAGCTCAACAGCAGTTCCTCGCCGGCGCCTGCGACGTCTACACCACCGACGCCTCGGGCCTCGCCGCCACCCGCGCGACCTTCGAGAACCCGGGTGACTACGCGGTTCTGCCCGAGATCATCTCGAAAGAGCCGCTGGGTCCGCTCGTCCGTCACGGCGATGACGAATGGGCCGATATTGCCCGCTGGACGCTGAACGCCCTGATTGCGGCCGAAGAATACGGCGTGACCTCCGCCAATGTCGACGAGCTGGCCTCGGCCCCGACCGACAACCCGGAGATCAACCGTCTGCTCGGCACCGAAGGCGAACTGGGCGCGATGTTCGGCCTCGAGCCGACCTGGGCCGTCGCGGCCATCAAGGCCGGCGGCAACTACGGTGAACTGTTCGAGAAGAACATCGGCGAGAACACCCCGATCGGTCTCGCCCGTGGCCTGAACGCCCAGTACACCGATGGCGGCCTGCTCTACACGCCGCCGTTCCGCTAAGATCTGAGCGAGGAGGGGCGTGGCAGAAGTCGCGCCCCTCCTCCACATCTGGTCCCGCAAAGGGACAGACCCGGCCACGCGCGAAGACGCCCTGATAGAAACGGCCGGACACGGGGAAGATTTACATGACAACGCTTACTGATCCGCCGGCGGAGTCCTTCAAGCTATCCATGCTTGTCTACGACACGCGCTACCGGTCCTACACCTTCCAGATCATCGCGCTGATCGGCGTTCTGACGTTGTTCGGCTGGCTGACGAACAATACGGTCCAGAACCTGAACGACCTGGGCAAGGAGGTCGATTTCGGCTTCCTGAGCACGCCCGCCGGTTACGACATCAACCAGCGCCTGATCGAATACGACAACCAGGACACCCATTTGCGCGCCGCCTTCGTCGGGCTGCTGAACACGCTTCTTGTCGCTGTCCTCGGCTGTGTCACCGCCACCATCATCGGGGTCATCGTGGGCGTGCTGCGCCTGTCGAGCAACTGGCTGGTCGCCCGCCTGATGACCGTCTACGTCGAGATGTTCCGCAACGTGCCCGTGCTGATGTGGATCGTCCTGGCCATGGCCATCCTGATCGAGAGCCTGCCCTCGCCGCGCGACTTCAGGGGGGACACCCCCGAGGCGACGATGAAGCTCTTCGACACGGTCGCCTTCACCAACCGCGGCGTCTACGTGCCGGAGCCGCTCTTCTCGCGCGGGATCGGCGACCTGTCGGTCTTCGGTGCCTTCGGGATCAGCCTCGACCTGATCGCCATCATCGTGGTGCTCATCGGCTCGTTCTGGGTGGCAAAGCGGATCGGACGCAAGGCGGACGCAACCCAGGAAGCCACCGGCGTGCGGCCGCGGACCTGGCATGTGCAGACCGCCGTTATCATCCTGCCGGTCGTCATCCTGCTGGTCCTGCTCGGCTTCCACCTGGGCTACCCCGCGTTGCAAGGCTTCAACTTCCAGGGCGGCACCCACATGCGGAACTCGCTGATCGCCCTGTGGCTGGCGCTGTCGCTCTATACCGCGGCCTTCATCGCCGAGAACGTGCGTGCCGGCATCCTGGCCATCTCGAAGGGCCAGACTGAAGCCGCCGCGGCGCTTGGCCTCAGATCCAACCGGATCATGAACCTGGTCATCCTGCCTCAGGCGCTGCGGGTGATCATCCCGCCGCTGATCTCGCAGTATCTCAACCTGACCAAGAACTCGTCGCTGGCGATCGCCGTGGGCTACATGGACATCACCGGCACGCTGATGGGGATCACCCTGAACCAGACCGGACGAGAGCTTGAGACCGTGCTTCTGGGCATGCTCATCTACCTGGTGATCTCGCTGATCATCTCGGGCGTGATGAACATCTACAACGAGCGCAAGAAACTGGTGGAGCGTTGATATGAGCGATACACACGCAGAAACGGTCCTCTTTGTCCGTGAAACCATGCTGGAGCAGCAAGAGCCGCCATCCTCGATCGTGGGGCCGGTTGGCTGGGCGCGGAGCAACCTGTTCAACGGCTGGAAGAACAGCCTGCTGACGGGGCTTTCTCTGGCCTTCGTCCTCTTCCTGCTCTCGGGGCTGCTGCCCTGGTTCTTCTCGCCGACCTGGAATGCAACCTCGCTGACCGAATGCCGCGAGATCCTCGCCGGACATGAGGGCGCATGCTGGGGGGTGATCCGCGAGCGCTGGCTGCAGCTGCTCTTCGGCTTCTATCCCTCCGAGCTCTACTGGCGTCCCATCCTGACGCTGATCCTGCTGCTGGTGGCCCTGGGCCCGGTGCTCTACACCGATTACTTCCCGCCCAAGCTGCTGTACTTCTCGGCCGCCTTCCCCTTCCTGATGCCCTGGCTCCTGTGGGGCGGCAGCATCTGGATGCCGATCATGGTCGCCGCAGGTTTCGCCATCGGGTACTTTGTCTTCGTGGCGCTGATGAAGGTCGTGAATGCCGGGATCTCGCTTTTCGTTGCCGCAGTGGCGGCGATCGTGTGGTGGATCTTCCTGGCGGCCCTGGTCACCAATGGCATCGCCTCCGTGGTGCCGCTGGTGACGCTGGAGCCCGTGCCCTCGCGGAACTTCGGTGGCTTCATGCTGTCTGTCACCATCGGCGTCACGGCCATCGGCTGCTCGCTTCCCATCGGGATCGTGCTGGCGCTTGGCCGTCGCAGTGACCTGCCGCTGGTCAAGCTGCTCTGTGTCTGCTTCATCGAGTTCATCCGCGGCGTGCCGCTGATCACGCTGCTCTTCGTGGCCTCGGTGCTGCTGAACATCTTCCTGCCGCCGGGTACCAACTTCGACATCATCCTGCGGGTGATGATCATGGTGACGCTGTTTGCCTCCGCCTACATGGCCGAGGTGATCCGCGGGGGCCTCGCTGCCCTGCCCAATGGCCAGTACGAAGCGGCCGATGCGCTTGGCCTCGACTACTGGAAGGCACAGCGCCTGATCATCATGCCCCAGGCCCTGAAGATCTCGATCCCCGGTATCGTCTCGACCTTCATCGGCGTGTTCAAGGACACGACGCTGGTGTCGATCATCGGCCTCATCGACCCGCTGGGCCTGGCTAATGCGATCCGCGCCGACACCGCCTGGAACGGTGTCTACTGGGAGCTGTTCATCTTCATCGGTGCCGTCTTCTTCATCTTCTGTTTCTCCATGTCCCGTTACTCGATGTATCTGGAGCGCAAGCTTCAGACCGGGCACCACTGAGGAGTAAGTCAAAATGACCAATACTGCTGTCGAAACGCCCGTGAACACCTCGGCCATGAAGGTCTCGGACGAGGTCGCGATCGAGATCTCCAACATGAACAAGTGGTACGGGTCGTTCCACGTTCTGCGGGACATCAACCTGACCGTGAACAAGGGCGAACGCATCGTCATCGCCGGCCCCTCGGGGTCGGGCAAGTCCACGATGATCCGCTGCATCAACCGCCTGGAAGAGCACCAGTCGGGCAAGATCATCGTCGACGGGACCGAGCTGACCTCGGACCTGAAGAACATCGACAAGGTGCGCTCCGAGGTCGGCATGTGCTTCCAGCACTTCAACCTCTTCCCGCATCTGACGATCCTGGAAAACTGCACCCTGGCGCCGATCTGGGTGCGCAAGACGCCGAAGAAGGAAGCCATCGAAACCGCGATGTACTTCCTCGAGAAGGTGAAGATCCCCGATCAGGCCAACAAGTACCCCGGCCAGCTTTCGGGCGGCCAGCAGCAGCGTGTGGCCATCGCCCGCTCGCTCTGCATGCGTCCGCGCATCATGCTGTTCGACGAGCCCACCTCGGCGCTCGACCCCGAGATGATCAAGGAGGTGCTGGACACTATGATCCAGCTTGCCGAGGAAGGCATGACCATGCTCTGCGTGACCCACGAGATGGGCTTCGCGCGCCAGGTCGCCAACCGGGTGATCTTCATGGACCAGGGCCAGATCGTCGAACAGAACGAGCCCGAAGAGTTCTTCAACAACCCGCGCTCGGAACGCACCAAGCTGTTCCTCAGCCAGATCCTGGGTCACTGATCCAGCGACAGGCACCGGCGACCGGCGCAAAGACCAGGGCTCCGCTTCGGCGGGGCCCTTTGCATTTCAGCCGCCGTCACGTCGCGGTCCGGCAGCCCTCCGCCACCCGGTCACGCGGATGTGAGCCATTTGGGCGACAAACTCTGACAGGGCGGGCAAATTCAACGGTTCGGAGCCCTCCGTTACAACGGTGGTGACAATGGTCCTTCGTCACAAGCGCTGCAGTGATGACGGTGGCCGAGGCGTCCTTCGAATACCGGAGGGGCGGGCCGCAGGCATCCCATTGAAGGCCCCGTTGGGCCGTGTTGACGAAAGGATACCTGATGAAATTTGCACTCCTCGCCGCCGCCGCCCTCGTCGCGGGCACCTCGGGGGCCGTCTGGTCCGCAGGCTATGGCCAACCCAATGCCCATGCCGGCTACGGCACCCATGCGCTGACCTATACGCCGCAGGCGCTCGAGCCGCTGAAGGTCTCGGGCCCGGCGATCCTGGTCGATGACAAGGGCATGACCCTCTACACCTTCGATATCGACCAGGGCGGGGCCTCGAAATGCTATGATGGCTGCGCCGTCGACTGGCCGCCCTACCTCGCCGGGGCCGATGCCTCCGCGAGCGGAGATTTCAGCACCGTGGCCCGTACCGATGGCACCTCTCAATGGGCCTACAAGGGCGCACCGCTCTACTACTGGATCGGCGACGCCGAGCCGGGCGACACCAATGGCGACGGCATCGGCGGTGTCTGGCACGTCGCGGTGAAGTGACATCCGAATTCGCGGGCAAGCCGGCTCCCCGAACGGATCCCCGCGTCTCGCCCGGTCTGCTCCCCAGCAGGCCGGGCACTTAGGTTTCCAGCTCTCGCGGAACGACGAAGTCGACGACCCGACCGGTTCCGGGGCGCAGGGCCGACCAGTCGGCGATGTCGAACTCGGCCACCAGCGTCGCGCCGGTGGGGTAATCGGCAAAACGCGGATGCGCGGGGGGCTCGCGCAGAAGGCGCGCCGCAAAGAGCCCGATGCCGGGATTGTGCGCCAGCACCAGCACCACGCCGCCGCTCGCCCTCTGCAGGCTGTCCAGCAGCTGCGGCGGCTCGGCATGGTAGAGATCCTCGTGGAGCTCGGGCAGCAGGCCCAGGCCAAGCCCGTCCCAGCTTTCCCGCGTGCGCAGGGAGGTGCTGACAAGCGCCTGGTCCGGCAGGGGGGCATGGGCGCGCAGCCAGTCGCCCAGCAGATGCGCCGCACGCCTGCCCCGGCTGTTCAGAGGCCGCTCGTGATCCGGCAGCTGCGGATCGCCCCACGAGGACTTGGCATGGCGCATCAGGATCAGGCGTCGGGTCATGTCACCCCCAGGAACTGTCGCATGTGATAGGCGGAATGGGCAGGCAGGCGCGCGCCGGGCGTCGCGGCAGGGCAACTGCGGCGGGCCAGGCAACCGCCCCTCAGGCAGCCCTGCCCCTCGGGGCGCCGCAGGTGGGCCTTGCAGGCGGCCACGTCATAGCCCTCGGCGCCGCCGAGCGCATCGACCGGGCAGGCGGTGGTGCAGGGGGCGGCACAGGCGTCGCAGGGGCGCGGGGTGGCGGCGGGTGGCGTGACCTCCCATGACAGGGCAAGGGCGCCACGGAACGAGGTGAACAGCCCCATGCCGCGATGCACCAGCATGCCCACGGGCGAGGCATGGACCGCGCCGCTGGCCTGGGCCCAGCCGAGGAAGGGCAGCCAGGGTGGCCCGCCGAAGGGAAAGAGCGCCTCGGCGCCGATCTCGGCCGCCCAGTCCGAGATGACCCGGCGCGACCAGCGATCCATCGGATCCGCCGCGCCGTCCCGCCACTCGGAGCTGGCGGTGAAGCCGGGCCAGAAGGCGGGTTGGGCCGGGGACAGCAGCAGCAGGCTGCGCGTGCCCTGAGGCAGCACGGGCCAGAGCGCGCATTGCGCGGCATCCAGCCCGCAGGAAATCGTCAGCAGGCGGCTTTTTGCCGCCGCTTCGAGGTCGTGCAGATCCCGCGCCTCACTCGGCACGGATCATCGAGCCGGCACCATGTTCGGTGAACAGCTCGAGCAGGACGGCATTGGGCGCCCGCCCATCCAGGATGACCACGGCCCGCACACCGCGCTCGATGGCATCCAGCGCGGTCTCTGTCTTGGGAATCATGCCGCCGGCGATGATGCCCTCGGCGGTCATGTCGCGAATCTGCTGGGCGGTCAGGGCGGTCACGACCTCTCCGCTGCCATCCTTGACGCCGGCGACATCGGTCAGCAGCAGCAGGCGATCCGCCCGCAGGGCCCCGGCAATGGCCCCCGCAGCGGTGTCGCCGTTGACGTTGAAGGTCTCGCCGGCCCGGCCCATGCCGATCGGAGCGATGACGGGGATGATGTCGCTGCGGAACATCGAATGCAGGATGGTGGTGTCCATCTCGTCCGGGGTGCCGACCAGGCCCAGCTCGGGGTCATCCTGGCGACAGATCATCAGGTTGGCGTCCTTGCCGGACAGGCCCACGCCCTTGCCGCCCTGCTCGTTGATCGCGGCGACAATGCGCTTGTTCACCTGCCCCGAGAGCACCATTTCCACGACATCCATCGTGGCGGCATCGGTGACCCGCTTGCCCTTCACGAAATCGGATTTGACCTGAAGCTTGTCCAGCATCTCGTTGATCATCGGGCCGCCGCCATGGACGATCACCGGGTTCACCCCGACCTGCCGCATCAGCACGATGTCGCGGGCGAAGGTTCGCAGCCCCTCGGCGTCGGTCATGGCGTGGCCGCCGAACTTGACCACGACAATGGCCCCCTCGTAGCGCTGCAGGTAGGGCAGGGCCTCCGAAAGGGTCCGGGCGGTGGCGATCCAGTCTCGGTTCATGGCTGTCTGCTTCTTCATCTCTGCGTCCTCGTTTCAAGGCTTGATACGATGTGACCGCGGCTCTGCCAAGCCCGCTGCGGATGGAGTGGCTTTCGCCGGTTTCAAGGGGGCCTCACGCAAATCGTTAACGCTGTTGCAGACTGCGGCGGGGAATTGCCGTCGTCAGGGGGCGTCGCAGGCGCCTGCTGGCCGATGCCCCCGGGGCATTGCCAAGACCCATGGAACTTTCCGCGATTCTCACCAGTTAGTGCAGCGAGAACGCGGCGGGCTCCGCCGTGTTCACCGCTTTACACGAGGCGGCAGTGCCGGGACCCCCGCCCGGAAAAGGAAACGAAGGAGACAACAATGTTTCGCAACACGATGATCGCAGCAGTGGCCGCAAGCGCCGTCGCAGTCCCCGCCTTTGCAGGCGCCTACACCGAAGCGCCCGCCGACCCCGTCGTCGCGACCCCCGCGCCGGTCTACACCGCCGGCACCGACTGGACCGGCGGCTACGTCGGTGCCCAGCTGGGCTACGGCAATGTCGACGTGAACGGCGTCGGTGAAGAAGATGGCGCCGTCTACGGTGTCCAGGGTGGTTACGACTACGACTTCGGCACCTTCGTGCTGGGTGGTGAAGTCGACTACGTCGGCGCAGAAGACGGCATCCTGGCCGGCGCTGACCTGGATTCGATGACCCGCATCAAGCTGAAAGCCGGCTACGATGCCGGCCCGGCGCTGATCTACGGCGTGATCGGTGCAGCCTACGCCAACACTTCGGCAGGCGACGACAACGGCATGGTCTACGGCGTTGGCGCCGACTACATGGTCAACGACACGGTCTCGGTCGGTGCAGAATACCTGTACCACGAGTTCGAAGACTTCAACGGTTCGGGCACCGACATCGACGCCGGCACCCTGGCGGCACGTGTGAACTACCGCTTCTGATCCGCGTCACCGCGTATCGAACCGACGATCAGAGAGGCCCGGGCATGCGCCCGGGCCTTTTCCGTCGGGACAGTGGTGGTCCGGGTCCCCAGCTGGCCGACCCCTGAGCTGATCGGGCGTCCGGCCCTGTCCTCGCGTCATTGGAGCCCTGATTTTACCGCGAATTTTGCGGTTTCCGGCCCGCTAAATGAACTTTTAGGGCGACTCATGTGTTCTGTTTCCATGGAACGCAAACACGCCCATCTTCTTTTCCCGGTGCTGCTGGCCATTTGCCTGGCTTTTGCGGGACGTCCCGTCGATGCCCGCGATCTCTTCGCCGGCGTCTATGTCGGCGCATCCCTCGGGGTGGCGACCTCGGCGGACAATGACGCGCTGCAAAGCCTCAATGCGGGGATCAACAGCCGTCGCGGTTCGATCGTCCTCGGAGCAGAGGGCGAGATTGCGCGCACGGGGATCGACACCTCTGCCGGCCGGATCGACCGCATCACCCGGCTCAAGAGCCGCGTGGGCCTGGTCGATGGCGGTACGCAGTACTACGCGGTCGGCGGCGTGGCCGAGGCCAGCGGTGATTTCGGCAGCTCGGTCGGCTACATCCTCGGCCTCGGGGTCGAGACCCATGTGCGCGACAATGTCACCATCGGCGCCGAGCTGCTGCATCACGGGTTCCGCGATGTCGGTGGCGCGGCGCGGGATATCGAGGTGAACACCCTGACGGGGCGGGTGAACTACATGTTCTGATGCGGTCTCTGGCCGCGCCGGCACCCCTGGGGGCGCACCCGGATGGGGTGACAGATAAAGATCAGGTCAGGCTGGCGATAATGCTGCGCAGGCTGGCGATGCCATCGCCCTTCTCGGACGACGTCAGCACCAGCTCCGGGAAGGCGGCCGGGTGCTTGGACAGGGCGCCACGCACCTGGTTCAGGACACGCTCCCTGTCTGCCAGCTTCACCTTGTCGGCCTTGGTCAGGACGCATTGGAACGTCACCGCGGCGCTGTCCAGCAGCTTCATGATTTCTTCGTCGACAGCCTTCACACCATGACGCGCGTCGATCAGGACGAAGGCGCGGCGCAGGGTCTGACGGCCCTGCAGGTATTGCTTCAACAGGCGCTGCCACTTCTCGACCACCGAAAGCGGCGCATTGGCATAGCCATAGCCGGGAAGGTCGACCAGGTAACGCTCTTCGCCAAGGGTGAAGAAGTTGATTTCCTGCGTGCGACCCGGGGTGTTCGAGGCGCGGGCGATGCCCTTGCGCCCGGTCAGCGCATTGATCAGGCTGGACTTGCCGACGTTGGAGCGCCCGGCGAAGCAGACTTCGATGCGGTCGGCAGGAGGCAGGCCATCCATGGCGACAACGCCCTTCAGGAAGTCCACCGGACCGGCAAAGAGCTTGCGGCCGACCTCTGCCATATGCGGATCGGGTTCCTCGGCGAGGGGGAAGGGCAGACGTTCCATCAGATCACCTCCAGCGGGGCGTGGACGGTAATCGTGCCGCCCTTGAGGACCCTGGCCTTCACGCCAAAGTCGATGTGACCCCAGGTCCGGCGCAGCACCTGCAGGGTCTGCACGTCCTCTGCGCCGGTCTCGGGGTTGATCTGGGTGGCGCGGCAGCGGTCGATACGCTCGACCACCTCAAGCTCGACCTCACCGATACGCAGGCGGCGGCCGGGCCAGTCCAGCTCCTCCCAGGGTTCCAGGCCCTTGACCCAGAGGTTGCCCCGGAAACGGCGCGGATCCAGGTCTGACCCGCAGGCCTCGGAGAGCGCACCAAGCGAGGCGCGGCCGAGGATCGACAGGCAGGCGTAGGGCGCATCCGACATCCCCTCGTCGGGGGCCGCGATGAGCTGGCCGAGGGGCGGACGCTCCTCGGGCCAGAGCGGGCGCACCCAGTCGGCAAGGCGCGCGCCCTCGGTTGCGGGATCCACCTGGATCTCGCCGGCGCGGGGGTGCGACAGCGCGATGCGGCCATCCGGCAGCGTCTGCGCCGTGATCGCCATCAGCTCGGGGCCGTAACAGCCCCGGGCAAAGTTGCGGCAGCTCTGCCAGGCGCCCGTGTCGCGCGCCTCTCCGGTCAGCAGGGCCCAGGCCCGGTCACCCGGCAGCGGGCGACCGGCGGACAGGTCCACCTGGTCGAGAGGCTCGGCTCCGATCCCCTTGATCGGATGCCGCCAGATATGCGCGACGCGGCTCACTTACTTCTTCGCCTCGGCCTTCTTGCGCGAGAAGGACCCGCGGATATTGCCGAAGACGTCAGGCGTGTAGCCGTGGCTGCGCATGATCAGGTACTGCTGGCAGAAGGTGATCGTGTTGTTGGTGATCCAGTAGAGCACCAGGCCCGAGGCGAAGTTGCCGAGCATGAACATGAACACCCAGGGCATCCAGGCGAAGATCATCTGCTGCGCGGGATCGGCGGGCGCCGGATTGAGTTTCTGCTGCAGCCACATCGAGATACCCAGCAGGATCGGCAGGACGCCCAGGTTCAGGATCGCCAGGAAGCTTTCCGGCGGGAAGGCATCCCAGGGCAGGGCGCCGAACAGGTTGACGATCGAGGTCGGATCCGGCGCGGAAAGGTCGTGGATCCATCCGATCCAGGGCTGGTGACGCAGCTCCAGCGTGACGAAGATCACCTTGTAGAGCGAGAAGAAGATCGGGATCTGCAGCAGGATCGGCAGGCAGCCCGCGGCGGGGTTCACCTTTTCCTTCTTGTACAGCTCCATCATCTCTTTCTGCAGCTTCTGGCGATCGTCGCCGGCCTTGGCCTTCAGCTCTTCCATGCGGGGCTGCAGTTCCTTCATCTTCGCCATCGAGGCGTAGGACTTGTAGGCCAGCGGGAAGAGGATCGCCTTGAGGAAGATCGTCATCGCGATGATCGACCAGCCCATGTTGCCGATGAAGCTGTGCAGCCAGTGGATCAGCCAGAAGATCGGCTTGGTCAGGAAGAAGAACCAGCCCCAGTCGATCGAGTCGAAGAAGCGGGTGACGCCGGCATCCTCGTAATCCTTGATGGTCTCGCCTTCCTTGGCGCCGGCGAAGAGCTGGGTCGCCACTTCGACGGTCGCGCCGGGGGCGGCTTCGACGCCGGCCAGCACGGCTTCGGTCTGGTAGACATCGGGATCGGGGTAGTATTTCGCGGTCGAGCGGAAGGCGCGGTCGCCGGGGATCAGCGTCGCCATCCAGTAGTGCTCGGTGAAGCCGACCCAGCCGCTTTCGCTGACGTCGATGCGTTCGGCCGGGGCGCCTTCGCGGGGGTCGACGTCGAAGTCGACCATGTCGTCGTAGCCCTGTTCTTCCAGCTCGCCGTCGGACATGCGCACCAGGCCCTCGTGAACGACGAAGAAGTTCTGCAGGTCAGAGGGTTCGCCATGGCGGCGCAGCAGGCCGTAGGGGCGCAGGGCAATGGTGCTGTCAGCGGTGTTCTCGACCGACTGGGTGACCGTGAACATGAACTTGTCGTCGACGGCGTAGGTCTGGCGGAAGATCTGGCCGGCGCCGTTGTCCCAGGACAGGGTCACCGGGGTCTCGGGGGTGAGCACCTCGCCGCTGTCCAGCGACCAGAGGGTTTCGGCGTCGGGCACGGCCTCGATGTTGGTGCCGGCGACCCAGCCGTAGAGGGCGTAGTAGCCGCCGGGCTGACCCTGCGGACGGAACAGGGTCACGTCGGGCGAGCCCTCTTCCTGGGTGACCTTGTAGTCGGTGAGCTGCAGGTCGTCGATGCGACCACCGGCCAGCGAGATCGAGCCGGAGAGGCTGGGCGTGGCGATCTGCACGCGCGGAGCATCGGCGGCAGGGCCGGCGTCGATCAGCGGCTGGGCCGTTGCGGTCTCGGCAGCGCCGGCGGGGGACATTGCGCCCCCGGTGCCCTCGGACTGGCTCTGCGCGACGGGGTCATCCGTCGTCGGGGCCTGTTCCTGGGGCGGGAAGAGAAGGAACCATACAAGGACCACGATGAAGCTGAGCACCGTGGCCAGGATGAGGTTCTTGTTCTGATCGTCCATTGCGCTGCGCCACCTTTGGTCTTTGCAATACTTGGAATTCGGTCTTGGGGCGTTCAACCCGTCGCGGGGCCAAAGGTCAAGGGGCTATAGGGTCTTCGCCTCGGTTTGCAGGGAGGATCGCCAGGTCGTGATCCGGGGCGTGGGCCGGGGCAGACCCAGGCCCAGAGGCCTTGCCCCGGCCGCAGGGGGCGGTGTCGCGCCCCGGGGCTTCAGGGTGGCCGGCCGAGGTCGGACCCTCGGGAAACCCGGCGGTCCGGCGCAGGGGCCGGGGCGGCGGATCCCGGTTGCAGCGGAATGGCGCGTCCTGCCGCGCGTCCGCAGGGCGATCCCGGGACCGGGTGCTAGGCATGAGGGTCCGCTGCGCGCTTGGCTCATCCATGCGCCTGTTCCGCCCCGGTGCCCTGTCACATCCGGTCACCCGTCGCGACCCAAGGCCCGGCGCGGTCAGAGGATTCCGGTGCCGAAAGCCCGCCTTCGGGCGATGCCCTGTCCTGAGGCGAGGTCAGCCGGACCGGCGACCGAACTTCGGCGCTTCAATCAGCCCGTCGTGGTAGGCGCGGACCCATTCGAGAGTCTGTTCGAAGGGCATCGGGCGGGCGATCTCGAAGCCCTGCACGTGGTCACAGCCAAGCTGCGCCAGCATCGCATGTTCGCCGGGGGTCTCGACCCCTTCGGCGAGGGTCGTCAGGCCCAGCCGTTCCGCCATGGTCAGGATCGCGGCCACCATGCGCTGCTGTTCGATGTCGCGGTCGACCTTCATCACGAAGCTGCGGTCGATCTTCAGCCGTTCGACCGAGAAGCGGCGGATGGAGGAGATCGAGGCATGGCCGGTGCCGAAGTCGTCCAGGTCGATACGGCAACCCATCCGGGCCAACCCGTTGATATTTCGCGTGATCACGTCATCAGGAGAGCTTGCGACAACGGTTTCCAAGACCTCGACGGTCAGACGCGATGGGTCCAGCCCGTACCTGTCGAGCTGCCAGCGGACCTTTTCCACCAGCTGCGGGTTCAGCAGTTCATCCGTGGCGAAGTTCACCCCGATCTGAGGCACGGTCACACCGGCCTCGTCCCACCGTCGCAACGCGATGAGCGATTGTACCAGCATCTTGTCGCCAAGCCGTTCCATCAGGCCAGCCTGTTGCACCAGGGGCAGGAAATCCCCGGGCGGGATCATGCCGCGTTCGGGGTGGCACCAGCGCGCCAATGCCTCGAACCCCGTCACCAGACCCGTGTCGGTCGAGACCTGGGGCTGGAAGAAGGGCAGGATCTGGTTGTTGTCCAACGCGCGGGTCAGTTCGTCCGTGGACAGGGCGCCGCCCTGGCGGTGGCGCTGCATCTCGGTCGAGAAGGAGCGGATGGCCGAGGGGGCGAAGCGCGCCGCCTCGGCCAGGGCGGCCTGGGCGGCAGAAATCAGCGAGGCCCCTGTCGGCAACGGGCTGCGGGTGCCAAGGCAGAAGCCAATGGAGCAGGAGAGATAGACGGTCGTCGCATCCAGCGAGAGGGGATCCTCGACGGCGGATTGCAGGCGCGAGGCAAGCTGGATCGCCGCCTCGAGGTCCAGCAGTGTTACCGGGCCGATAGCGATGCCGTAGCTGGCCTCGCCCATCTTGCAGACCAGGTCGCCGTCGCGCAGCGCCCCGCGCAGCCGGTCGGCGATCCGGTGCTGGGCATCGTCGGCAGCGGAGGGGCCGTGACGATCGCGGAATGCCGGGAATTCATCGAGACGCAGCATGAAGCAGGCAGTCTTGCCACTGAC
Source organism: Oceanicola sp. S124 (assembly GCF_000220565.1). Taxonomy (GTDB): domain Bacteria; phylum Pseudomonadota; class Alphaproteobacteria; order Rhodobacterales; family Rhodobacteraceae; genus Pseudooceanicola. Next base: position 43,250 of record NZ_AFPM01000017.1, read on the forward strand.
GGGCTCTTGCCCCCGTAGCGCGTGGTCCAGCACCAGTTCGAGCGAATCCCGCAGCGGCAGCCCGGTCACCGCGTCGCGTGCGGTCGAGGGCGCGGCACGCTGCGAGACCTCGGCCCCCGCGAGGATGTAGAGCACCGGCAGCAGCAGCGCGCCGAGAACCAGCGCGGCCTCGCCGGCGATCCAGAAGCCGGTCAGGCAGATCGCGGGCAGGATCGCCGCGATCTGCGGACCGGCGAGGGCCCGGCGCATGCGACCCCGGACCCTCGCGTAATCGTACCCTTTGAAGCCCGGCATGGCGGTCATCCCAATCGTAACCGGGACGACGCTAGGCCCATAAGTTCAATAGCCGCTTAACGCAGGGAGGGAATCGAATCCTCTTCGCGCGGTTTCTCCCCCAGGGCGAGACCGGCGAAATCGAACAGCTTCGGGTCCAGAAGGTGCGAGGGGCGCGCATTCATCAGCGCCCGGAACATCACCTGCCGGCGTCCGGGAGAGTTACGCTCCCAGCCGTCGAGGATCTGTTTCACCTGCTGGCGCTGCAGCCCGTCCTGGCTGCCGCAGAGATCGCAGGGAATGATCGGGTAGTTCATCGCCTTGGCGAATTTCTCGCAGTCGACCTCGGCCACATGGGCCAGCGGGCGATAGAGGAACAGGTCGCCCTCTTCATTGACCAGCTTCGGCGGCATGGTGGCCAGCCGCCCGCCGTGGAAGAGGTTCATGAAAAAGGTCTCGAGGATGTCGTCGCGGTGGTGGCCCAGCACCAGGGCGGAACAGCCCTCTTCGCGGGCGATGCGGTAGAGGTTGCCGCGCCGCAGCCGCGAGCATAGGGCGCAGTAGGTGCGGCCCTGGGGCACCTTGTCCATGACGACGGAATAGGTGTCCTGGTACTCGATCCGGTGCGGGACGCCCATCTTTTCAAGGAATTCGGGCAGGACGGTCGCCGGGAAGCCGGGCTGACCCTGGTCGAGGTTGCAGGCCAGCAGATCGACCGGCAGCAGCCCGCGCCATTTCAGCTCGTGCAGGACGGCCAGCAGCGTGTAGCTGTCCTTGCCGCCCGAGAGGCAGACCAGCCAGCGCGCGCCGGGCTCGATCATGCCGTATTGCTCGACCGCCTCGCGGGTCTGGCGGACGATCCGCTTGCGCAGCTTCTTGAACTCCGTCGATTGCGGAGCACCGTGGAAAAGCGGGTGGATATCGTCACTGTCATCAAGCATGTCCCGCACATAGAGGAGGCGCGGAGATGCGGCAAGAGCCTTGCGGGGCAGGGCCCGGGCCCCCGAAGGGGCTCCGGCCGGCCGGGGCGCGACCCCGCAGCCGGCCGGAGCGGTTCACCGCATCAGCTCCACCAGGGGAGGAGCGGTTTGGGCGGGCCCGAGGCCGATGTCCCGGCGCAGATGCGCGCTGAGCTCGGCGGCGGGGATCTGGCGCAGCTTGCGCTTGCGCCCGGTCAGCAGCACGCCGAGGGCGGCGAGCAGGACGCGCCGGCTGCCATGGCGGCCGATGATGGCCTCCATCGCGGTGGTCAGGTCATTGAGCTGGACGCTTCGACCCGGGGTATCCAGGGGAAGGGCCAGGGGGCGGGTGGTCTGCATGGGTCTGTCCGGCCGCGGTGCGGTCCGGTCCTTTGCTGTTGAGGGGGTTTGACAGCCAGGGTCCGAACGTCGACGCGGCATCAGGCAGGCAGAACCTGTCCGGAGGCCGGTCACCGGGCAGGCGATACGCTGCGCGCAGGCCAGCCGAAGGGACGTTCGGAAGCATGGATGTCGGGTTGAAGACCAGGATGAACGGAGATCGGACCGGCTATCGCGCGGTCGTGTCCCCGAAGAGAGCGGCTTAGCCGGTGATACGGGCCAGTCGGTCTCGTCGTGCCACGGCGGGCTGGGCGTATGCGAATGCAGTCATCTTGCCCTCCCTTTCCTGGCTGTGGCGCGATGTCGCATCGCTAGCCGGTCGCGGCCGAGGCGCCAAGGTCAAATGTGCCGTACCGCGCTGTCGGGCGAAATTGCGGCCTATCGGCAACAGCGGCTCAGCGATCGCGGTGGCGGGGCGGGGGCACGTCATCGACCCCCATGCCGCCCCAGGGATGGCAGCGCGACACCCGGCGCAGCGACAGCCAGAACCCCCGCCAGGCGCCATGCTTGTCCAGCGCCTCGAGGATATAGGCCGAGCAGGTGGGGTCGTAGCGACAATTGTGCCCGACCCAGGGCGAGAAGATCAGCCGGTAGGCGCGGATCGGCAGGGCAAGGAGCCGGGCAGCGGGGCTCATCTGTCTTGCGGAGAGGTCTTGGACGGTGCCGTCTTTGACGGTTCGGGCCGTGATGAATCGGGCCTGGGCGCTCGCGGCGCGTGCATGCGCGTCAGGGCCTGCTCCAGGTCGGCCTTGAGCAGCTCGAAGGGACGGGCGGCGGTCTGGTCGGCGCGGCCGATCAGCACGTAGTCCCAGCCGGGCCGGCCGAGGTGCGGCAGCATCGCGCGGGCGGCCTCGCGCAGGCGGCGCTTGGCGCGGTTGCGGGCCACGGCATTGCCGACCTTCTTCGAGCAGGTGAAGCCCATGCGGATCTGGGCCGGGGCAGGGCCCTCGTCCTCGGCCCGTCGGCGGCCCTGCAGCATGAAGGAGCCGGCTGCCTGGCGGCGTGCCCGGGCGGCGGCCAGGAAATCCGACCGCTTGGCCAGGACGACCAGCGGCAAGGTCCCGTCCTGAGGGGGGGAAGCCTCCTGCACAGCGGAAGGCCCCTGCGAAGACGAAGAAGCCGCCGACGTTTCCGCCCGCGATGCCTTTTCGGCGGTTGCGGGTGGGACAGTCGGCGGCGTCATATCTTCAGACCTCTGGTCGCTGGTCCGGGGTCTAGCCCCGATCCGGGCGGCAGGCACGATGGCCGCCGCTCCGGGCGCGAATTATGCGCTCAGCGACTTCCGGCCGCGGGCGCGGCGGGCGTTGAGGATCTTGCGGCCGGCCTTGGTGGCCATGCGTGCGCGGAAACCGTGGCGCCGCTTGCGGACCAGGTTCGAAGGTTGGTAGGTGCGTTTCATCGCTCCGTCTCCGTTTCTATCCCGCGGTGGCGACCGGGGTTTCTGTTCACTCGCCACACCACCGGAGAAGCCGGACTGGCAGGGCTGCACGGGATGGATCCGGGAATCGGCTCCGGCCCGTGGATGTTCGAAGCCCGGTCTATAAGAAGGAGGGGGCGGCTTGTCAAACGCAAGTTGGCCTTCCGGCGGAGGTTCTTGGCGAAGGTCTCCATCTCTGCCGCCGAATGCCCCGGAACCTGGACCTTGCCCTGAGCCTTTTCACGCTTCGAGGCTTCGCTTTGCGGAGCGCGCACCCCCGCGGGCGCCCGACGCAGCGGCATGCCGCGGGGAACCCGCCGATGCGGCCGGCCGACGCGACCGGATGACTGTGCAATTGTCTTTCGGGCGCGTAAACTTACATCTGTGTGAACTCAACCCCCGCGCGGGCCGGCGCGGGATGGTAAGGAGGTGGCCGCCCCCATGCTGCGTTCCCTGTCAGGGCGTCTGCTGATCCTCACCGGGATCTTCGTGATCCTGGCCGAGCTGTTGATCCTCGTGCCCTCGGTGGCGCGTTTCCGCGAGGACTACCTGACCTCGCGTCTCGAACGTGCGCAGATCGCCTCGCTGGCGCAGCTGGCCGGCGACATGATCACCGAGGACCTCGAGCAGGAGCTGTTGCGCAACGCCGGGGTCTACAACGTGGTGCTGCTGCGCGATGAGGCCCGCCAGCTCGTGCTGTCCTCGCCCGTGCCCTCCGAGGTCGTCGACACCTACGACATGCGCGAGCCCTCGATGGCGCGACTGATCCACGAGGCCGTGCAGGCCCTGTTCACCCGCGAGGATCACGTGATCCGGGTGATCGGCAACCCGGTGCGCGAGGCCGGGCTGCTGATCGAGGTCACAATGCCCGCCGCGCCGCTGCGGGTCGCGATGGTGGATTACCTGCGTTACATGGTGCTGATCTCGACCCTGTTCTCCGTATCGACGGCGCTGCTGCTGTTCCTCGCGGTGCGCTACCTGATCCTGCGCCCGATGAAGCGGGTGATCGGGCTGATGCGCGCCTATGCCGAGGATCCCGAGGACAGCCGCCGGATCATCACCCCGAGCGCCTCGGTCTCGGATCTGCGCGAGGCCGAGGAGGCCCTGCGCGAACTCGAGACCCAGCTGACCGGCGCCCTGCGCCAGAAGGAGCGGCTGGCCCAGCTCGGCTCTGCCGTGGCCAAGATCAGCCACGACCTGCGCAATATCCTGACCTCGACCCAGCTCTTTGCCGACCGGCTGGAGGGCTCGCAGGATCCAACGGTGAAGCGGCTGGCGCCGAAGGTGGTGAATTCGGTCGCGCGGGCGGTGAACCTGTGCGAATCCACCCTGGCCTTCGGTCGGGCCGAGGAACCGGCGCCGCGCCTCTGCCTGGTGGCCCTGGCGGATGTGGTCGGCGACGTGATCGACGGCGAACGGCTGGCGCTGGGCAGCGAGAGCATCTCCTTCGCCGAGGATATCCCCGCCACCCTGCGCCTGCGCGCCGATCCCGAGCAGCTTTACCGCGTGCTGGGCAACCTCGTGCGCAACGCCCGCCAGGCGATCGAGGTGACCGGCACCGAGGGCGAGATCGCGGTGGCTGCCGAGGAAAGCGACAGCCACTGGCTCATCCGGGTCTCCGACACCGGCCCCGGCCTGCCACCCAAGGCGCAGGAGAATCTCTTCACCGCCTTCACCGGCGGCGCCCGCAAGGGCGGCAGCGGCCTGGGCCTGGCGATTGCCGCCGAACTGGTGCGCGGCCATGGCGGCACCATCGAGCTGGAGCGCACCGGCGCCAGCGGCACGGTCTTCGTGATTCGCTTGCCGAAGGAGATCGGGTTGCAGCCTTTGGCGGCACAGTAGCCCCTGGCGTCGCTGCCTTCGCTGGCCTGCCTTCGTTGGTCCGCCGTCACTGGTGGCCCGCCGTCACTGGTAGCCCGGTGATCCCTGCCGGGCTTGCCGTCGCGCACCACCGGGAAAACCCCGGACCGTCAGCCCTGCCGGTGGCCCGGACGCTCCCCCGGTGGCGCGAGGCGCGCTGCCGCATGCGTCGGCCTCGTACTCCCTGTGGCCCGGCCACCCCCGACTCACCCGCGTCAGAGACCTGATCAACCGGGGCGGGGGCTGCCCTCGACAGCGTCCTGGACCCGGTGGGGAGAGGCTGCCCCCGCCGCACTTGGCCACTATATTGAGCCCCTGCCCATTGGTCTCGGTCCTTTGGGTCCTGTTCAGCGCCCTCTGCCCGTTGTTTCCGGTCGGGTGGGCCCAGTCCGGTGCCTCCCCGTCGGGTTCCGGTTTATCCTTGGCCCGTTGGTCGCGCTGGTGTCCGCTACGCAAACTCGCTTCGGCTGCGGGCGCCTGTCTCTTCGTTCCGACGGGCCGAGACCTCCCGAGTCCATTCGTCCACCCCGGCAGCGACGCGTTTCGCCGAACCGCGCCCGTGCTTCCCTCTCCTGAGGCGGCGCCGCCCTGTCCAGGTGGTCTGTCCGTTGCCGTACCCGCCGCGCTGTACCGACGACCCCTCACCCGGGCCAGGCCGCATCACCGTTGTTTTCAACGCTCCGCCGGGAGGCCTCTTCAAGAGAGCGAAAGACCGTCACGAAATTTTCGATTTTGCGCTTGCATCCCCCTGACCCCCGGGCTACATCGCCCCCCACGACGCACCGGTAGCTCAGCTGGATAGAGTACTTGACTACGAATCAAGGGGTCGGGGGTTCGAATCCTCCCCGGTGCGCCATAAATCTCAATAACTTACCAGCTGGATCACTTGGGTCATAACCGAGTGTTGTGTTGAGGTTGTGTCAGGCGGTTCTGCCTGCGTTCCGAAGTTCGACCACCTTGGCGATGGAATCGCTTCTCCCTCGGATGTACCGATCAGTTGTGCTGACCTGGCTGTGGCCCGCGGCGTCACGCAAGATGAACGGGTCGAGCCCCAGCTTGCCGGCTTCGGTCAGGCCGCCGGAGCGGGTATCCATCATCTTCACCGTCTCAGGAATGCCGGCCGCCCGGCGGCACCGGATGAACGCCTCGGTCCAGCCGTTGCGCGTGTAGGGCATCTCCTTGCGCTCCCCGACGATGACCGGGCCGATCCGGCCGCGCGTCGAGAGCATGAAGAGCCGGCTGCGCAGCTCGGGCGCGTGGGTCAGGTCGAACCAGAGCGGTTCCGGCATCGACTTCGAGGTCTTCGAGATCGTCTTGCTGAAGCCGGTCAGCCCTTCATCGAACATGTCCCAGGTCAGGCCGTCCTGCCACCGCTCGAACTTCCGGGGCAGGTGGAGCTGCCGGCGGTTCCGGGCCAGCTCGCGCACCACGCCCCCTGCCTTCGGGTCGCACTCCAGCCAGTGACCACGCACGTCGACCGCGCGCAGGCAGAAGACCCATTGCAGCAGCAGGCCGGTGGCGAAGGCGAAGAGGCCCTGCTCGTCCGCCTGGTCCACGATCGCACGGATTTGCTCGCGGGTCGGGGCAGATGACTTCTTCGGCGGGGACTGGATCCGCATACCGGAGAGGATGCTTGCCACCTTCACCGCTGGCTCATGCTCGATCAGGGCGCCGTAGTTGGCGAGGATCCGAAGGTGCGTGAAGATCCGCTTGATGTAGCTGGCGGACCGGCCCTTGTCCCTCATGCCGTCCCGCAGATCGCAGAGGACGGTGTAGTTGGTGGCCGCGATCGAGACCTTGCCGATGGCGCCGTCTAGCTTGTCCATGAAGATCACGTAGCCCTGCCGGGTGTTCGCCTTGACGCCATGGATCGGGCTGTGCCGGTCGGTCTTGTAGCGGTGGATCAGCCAGCCCCAGGTGCCGACCTCGTGGGCGCTCATGTCGGCGCCGAAGAAGGCCAGCATCTCGCGGGTCAGCTCGCGGGCCTCGCGGGCCCGGACGAGATCCTGCCCGTCACCTTCTTCGCCGGTCAGGCGGACGGAGGTCTTGGGGTAGCCCATCTTGCGGAACTTGGCGGTGGGCTTCCAGTACCACCAGTTTCGGGATCTCACGGCGCCCGGGGCGTAGGACGGGTCCGAACCGTCCCACAGGGCTTCCTTGTAGGCCATGTGTTTCACTTTCACTGTGGAGCATCACGGGTTTCAGAGGGCGTCGAGATTGATGCTCGGCCTCTCGCCGCCAACGGTCACCTTATCCGAGTCGGAGACCCGGCGGCGTTTTTCGAGCCAAGCCCTGACATCGGCCTTCAGGTAGCGGCCGAGGAGGGGATCAGGCTCAGGGAAGCCCTCGGCCTCCAGGGCGGATCGCTTGTCGCGGAACGCGCGCGGGGACATGCCGAGGTGCTGTGCCGCCCAGGACGCGCTGCCACAGGCTGCTTCCTTGGTGAGGGTGTGGTCAGCCATCGGCAGGGCCCTCCTGCATGTCTTGCCCGAAGCGGGTTTCGGCCAGAAGATTGAGAAGACGGTCATACTGACTACGCGGCAGGCACAGGACCGGGCGCTGACCGGCGCCCAGCAGGTTCTCGGCCGTGGGGATGATCTGGACCTTTCCTGCTTGCGCTAGTGCGATCACGGCGGTCAGGAAGCGATCTTGGCCCGCCTGGATCTCGTCGGCGAACGCGCGAATTGCTTTGAGCTGATCATCCATCCCTCAGCCCTCCTTCTCGATCAGGGCGAGGATAGCGTCGGCAGTCGCGTATGCTGATTCGGCACATTCTGGGTCCTGACGATAGAGGTCTGTGTCTACGCCGAAATCACTAAGCAACTGCAGGTGGTCTAGAGTAATAATTCTTGCTATCGCGTGTCGATCAATAGCGCCGGAACTTCTCGCCTCCTCCAGCCCTTCCCTGTGACCCTCTGCCTTTGCCGCGTCGATCTGGCGCTGGAGGGCGGCGGCGGCGTCATCATCTGCGCCGTAGTGGTCCAGTGCTGCGGCGTAATACTTCCAGGCGTCCCTTAGTGCTGCGCGAACCTTGAAGAGGTCGAACCTCAGCAGGGGATCACCATTCGGCTTCTTTGCTTCGTACCTCATGTTGTGCGCCGACTGTTCAAGGGCCGACTTGCACCGCGCTCTTTCAGCCGCCACCATCGCGTCGGCCTCTTCCCGCGAGAGCATGGCGGGCTGGGGGTCGAGGGCAGGGGCGATGTGCCGCTGGAAGGCTTCCTGACAGGCCCCCTTCGCCTCGGCCATGTCGCCGTAAACCAGTCCCGTATTGCGACAGAGGACTTTCCCGTCCGGCAGACCCTCCAGACGACGGTGAAACCCACACATGTCGGCAACCGAGCCCGGGTAGGAGGCTTTGTAGTCGTACCATTCCAGCGGCTTGACCTTCACCCCCACAGGCTGCGGGGCGGGGCGGGCGAGGTCGGCGCGGATGTTCCAGGCGCTGATGGCTTGCCTGATGTCGTGGTCGTCAGCCCACAAGTCATCATTCCCACGACAACCTCGCGTCGCGCACGAAACGATTGAATAGTTATATCTATCGCCCGACGAACAGGTCACGCCACTTGGCGCTTCCCCACAAAACGGGCACGGCTTCAGCTCCGGTGCGTCAGTCATCGCTCAGCTCCCTGCTGCTCTCGACCAGCTCGCCGCGCAGGAGGGTCCCGCCGGCGGAGATGGTGGCGATCTCGACATGCTCCAGCTCCCAGCTGGTTTCTTTCCGGCGGCGCAGGGTCTGCTCGATCGAGACCACGGCGCCCTGAGAGAGGACGGTGCCGGTGCGGATGGTGCGGATCATCAGACCAGCTCCCCGTCCGGCACCTCGATGATCCCGTGGGCGAAGAGCATCGCCTGGGTCTCGATCAGCGACTTGAAGAAGCGATCCGCCACCGCGTGCGGATAGAGTTCCAGCTGCGCCTGTTCGCGCGGGCTGGGCTGGTCGAGCAGCTGGTGGCAGCGGTGGCAGGCGCAGACGGTGGCCAAGTCCGTCACCTTGGTGCCGGTGCCCTTCCCGGGGCCGGGCAGGTGCGCCATGACGTTGGTCGCTTCGTCGCTGCAGCGCTCCCCGAGGATCGAGCAGATCCGCAGGGTGCAGGGCATCATGACCCCGGTCTTCTGGCGGATGAGGTTCGGCGCCGCCATGATCCGTGTCGACCGGACCTTCGGGAGCATGTGGGGGCGGAAGTCGGTGATCATTTCGTGCCCTCCGGCTTGCCACCGAGGCCGCAGTAGCCCCGGTCGGTCTCGTTGGGATAGGTGAACGCGGCGGGATCTGCCGCGACACGGGCCACGGCTTTCTTGTGGAGGCCGTCCTTGCTCTTCGTGGGCTCCTCGGCCTGCAGGGCGGCAATCTCGCGCTGCACGGCCGACATGAAGCGGGGATCGTTGGCCGCCATCGGCATCCAGCGCCAGACCGCGCAGTCGGCGCCCTGGCAGTAGTTCGATGCCTTGGTAGAGCCGAAGGTGCGGGCGAGGGGGCACTTCCACTGCTTGCCGGCCTCGTCGGGGTGAAGGCTGGTCATGGGGAGGCTCATGCGGACCCCTCCGTCGTCTGGCGCTCGAACGACGAGACGATCTTCTTCAGGATCTCCGACTGCCTCGCGACATAGCGGTGGAAATCCTCGCTTCCGATTTCGGGGAGAGGGTCCTGCAGGGAAGCAACCAGATCGGCAGTTGCCTCCGAGTCCACGGTGTCAAGGAAGCACAGGCCCGTCTTGATCAGGTTCACCGCGGCGCTGACCGGGTGCTGCCTGGTGGTCGAGACACAGGCGCCGACGGCTGCCGTGTGGATCCTTTCGACCATCATGCCCGTGGGCCCGTCGCTGAACTCGACGCCTTCTTGAAAACCTTCCATCATGCCTCGTCCTCCTCGCTGCGGGCCTTCTCCTCGGCCGAGTACCAGCCGCCGGTCCAGTTGAAGCGCTCATCGCCGTCCTCGTAGGGGCAGTCCTCCAGAGCGACGCCTTGCTCTGCTGCGGTGCGCCCCTCGGCGAACTCGAAGCTGTTCTCGTCGGGCCCGGCCCCATCCTCGGCGCTGCCCTCGATGGTGTCGGCGTCCTCGACCTGCTGCTGGTCCTCGGCTTCCGGCTCCTCCTGCTGGCGGGCGGCCTCGCGGGCGGCGGCGGCCCGGGCGGCGAGGCCCCCGGCTTTCGGCTCGTCGGGGGTCACGTCGCGCATCCGCGGCGCCTGCTCGATCTCCTCGCGCTCGTACACGCCAAGGAGGACGTCAGGGAAATGGCGCCGGCACATGGCCCGGGCGGAGTAGTACCAGAGCTGCTGGTCAGGGTCGGATTTCCAGAGCGGCGAGTTCTTGGTGCTGATGCTGCCGATCTCGGGAGAGCTATAGACGATCTCCTCACCATCCTCCGAGCTCACCGCGCGCAGCACGCAGACCCGCTTCGCGCCCTCGCCCTCGAAACCACCCTTCAGCCGCCCCTTGATCGGCGCCCGCTGTTCGATGACGGCGTGGATCAGCTGGGCCTCATAGGCCACCCGGTCGTTGACCATGTAGCTCTTGTTGGCCACGGCAAAGGGATCCATCCGCCAGTTCAAGGCCTGCAGGCTGACGGCCATACAGGCGCCCGGCTGCCCGCGCAGGTGTTTCGGCACCGCCTGACCGGCCACGGACATGAGTTTGGAAAACTCCATGACCTGGCCCATGTCCTTGAAGGCGAGGCCGCCGACGCTGGCGGATACCTCGGTGCCGTGCGCGATGGTCAGATCGGTCTTTTCGCGAATGCGGTCCTCGATCGAGGTGCTGCTGTTCTGCTTGGTGTTGCTCATGGCGCTTCTCCTGCCAGGTTCATCTCTTCGAGGATCTGCTCCCGCAGGCCCTCGCTCATGTGGTAGGCGCCCAGCACCTCGCCGGCGCCCGGCCAGTGACCGGCCTCCAGGCACTCGTGGAAGCGGTAGAGGGCGCGGTGGTTCCTGAAGCGGCCCATGGCCAAGGCTTCTTCCTGGATCTCGCGGATGATCACGTCGTGGGGCGGCTCGTCCTCCTGGAAGACCAGCCCGACCTCGGTCGGCGGGTGCCCGGTCAGCTGCTCCCAGCCCTCGGCGGCGAAGGCCATCTGCATGAAGTAGCCGTGCTTCTCGATCAGCGTGTCGACGAAGGCGCCCGTGAAGGCGCGGCCCTGCGTGTTGACCTTCTTGTAGTCGGAGAGCAGCCCGTCAGTGCGCAGGTTGTCCGGCCGCGAGAGGCACCAGATGCCGGTGCGCTCGTCCCGCCATGCCATCGTGATTTCAGGCTCGCCGCCGAGGGCGTAGGCCGCCGCCGGGTCGTTGGCCAGCACGCCGCCCATGTTCACCAGCAGCTCGTAGTCGGTGTCGGTCAGCACGTCGCGGCCATCCTTCTCCACCGCGCTCCAGAAGGTGATCGACTTCTTCGCCGACGCGCTCTCCCGGCCCTCTGCAAAGGCGCGCAGCTGAGGCTTGGTCGGGCGAGACGGGCGGTTCTCGGGCAGCACCTGGAAGTGCTTCTCCAGCTCCTCTGTGCCACCCTCCACCAGCGCGGCCATGGCCCGGCCGAGGCGCAGCGCATCGCTGTCCTTGTCGGGCCAGCGGTTCTCGTTCAGCGCGCTGGTCGCCCAGGTCTTCGAGGGGGCGTGCCCGTCCATCTTGCGGAGGACGCCGCTGGTGACGCTGGGGCCGTTGCAGGGCTGGTTGTGGTGCCGATCGAGGCTGAGGCGATAGAAGCCGGGTTCCGAAATGAGTTCGCCCTTGGGGAGGTCGATGATCTCGATGGTCATGCTGCCCCCATCCGGTCGATGTTAATTTTCTCGACACGAAATGAGTAGGCGGCCACCCACGGGTTCGCGTCCCAGCCGAAGCCTCGCTTGGCGTTGAGGCTGTCCCAGAGGGAGCGGAACTCCTCGCTCGGGCTCTCCCCGTCCTCGCCGTTGCTAGACACGTATCCGGCACTGCCCTCGGCCGCCGCGTCGGCCTCGCTGATCTCCTGCAGACGCTGCACCCGCACATCGGTAACGATCAGCGTCAGGCGCGAGGCCCAGCGGGGCATGAACATGCCAGGGCGGTATTTGCCTGCATTGCTCCCGAGGTTCGGGATGTCAGGTGTCGCCTCGTAGGCGACATGCGTCCCTGCTTCGAGTGCGCGAGGCGGGAAGGGGTCATATTGCGCCCATGTCCGCCACGCTTCTCGCACCCAAAGGAGGTCGCCGACGCCGTGGGTCTTCGGCAATTTATAGGCCGCGTCGTTCTCGTCGTAGGCGTAGATACCTTCCCGGAAGATGAAGGCTGGCGGCTCCTCGCACCAAGGGTTCAGCACCCGCCGGGTCTGGGTCTTCCGGCCTTCCAGCAGCGCGCGGACCATGGGGCCGAAGAAGGGGATGGGACGGTCAGACATGCCGCACCTCCGGGTATCCGTCATGCACGACGCCATCCAGCTCGCGGCCCATGGCCTCGATCTGCTTCTGGGTCTTCCCCTCCCATTGCTTGAACAGGAACGGCACCCCGGCGTCAGCGCATTGGTCGCGCAGGGACCGGAACCAGTCAGGATCTGCGTGACGGAAGTTCGGGCCGCTCTCGCCGCCGGTGATGACCCATTCCAGCTTGCTGGTGTAGCGCCGGATGCTCACCGGTCCCAGCAGGGGTTCGCAGGAGAGGAACCGGACCCGCGCCGGGCATTGGATCAGGTGCGGGATGCGCCGGTCGGCTTCCTCTTGGTTCTCGACGGTGGTGCCGAGCCAGACGTTGCGAGGGATGCCGCCGATGAACCAACGCTCGGGCGCAAACTTCACGATGTTCTGCGGCCGCTTCGTCAGCAGCAGCCAGTCGATGTTTGGCGTCTGGTCGATCAGATGCCACAGATCCAAGCGCCAAGCGTCCTCGATACTGCGGTGGTTGTCGAAGACATCGGCCAAGCTGGCACAGAAGACGCGCGGGCGCTCGGCGGCACCCTCGGCCGCCTTGTTCCAGCGCACCGGATTGCCCCACGTCTTCGTGCGGCGGCGGGCGCCGTGCGGCCCCCATTGGACATGCCCGCTGCGCTTCGCCCAGCCCTCAGCATAGCAGTGATCGCAGGCCGGGCTGACTGCGGTGCAGCCAGTCCACGGGTTGAAGGTGTGGGTGGTCCACTCGATGCCACTGTTCTCAGCCATCGAGGTAGACCTTCACATGGGGGATCTCGCCGGCCATCATCGCCTCGACCATGCCGGCCACGCTGCGGGGCTCGACCTTGCCGAGGGCGGTGACGATGGTCGCCTTGACCCGTTGCCGGTTCTCCGCGTCCGCCAGCGCGGCGGCCTCGGCCTCTTCCTTCTCGCGCTGTTCCTGGGCGATCCGGTCGCGCTCCCGCTGGGCGGCCTCGTCCTCGCGGCGCTTGGCCTCTTCCAGCTCACGGGCGTGGCGGGCTTCGGCTTCCTGGCGCTGCTGTTCCGCCCGGGCCTCGGCCTCCCTGGCGGCGCGCTCCTGCGCCTCCTTGGCCTCCTGCTCGCGCCGGGCTTTCTCCTCGGCCTCGCGAGCCTTCCGCTCCTCCTCGGCCTTGGCGGCGGCCTCCTTCTCGGCCCGTTCCCGATCCTGGCGCTCGCGCTCTTCCTTCTCGGCGCGCAGGGCGGCCAGCTCGCGCTCGTTCTCCTCGCGCTGCTGGGCCGTCTGCAGGTGGGCGCCGTAGACCTTCAGGGCCTCTGCCTTCAGCGCCTCGGCCTCCTCGGTCTTCTCCTGGAAGGTCTCCTCGGTGACCTCGACGGCGGTGATCTTGTCGATCAGGGCCTGCAGTTCCTCCGAAGAGGCGGCCGCGTTCAGCTGGTCGGTGTCGAAGGTCAGCATCAGCTGCAGGATCGCCCGCACCCGTGCCTCCTCCTTCTCCTCCCATTCCTTGACCGGCGCCTTGGTGTCGTCGCGCAGCTTTTCCAGCCGCTCGACGGCGCTGTTACGCTTGGCGTTCACGTCGGCGATCTTCTTGCGCGCGTCCTCGGTCAGATCCTTGGCCGTCTTCTCGATCAGAACCTTCGAGCTCGAGACCTTGGCGGCCAGGCTGGTGGCCGCCTTCCGGCCCTTGGGCGTGGTCACGTCGATGACCTCGGACTTCACGCGCTTCTCGATGCTGGTGATCAGCTCGTCCAGTTTGCCAGCTTCGGTGAAGACGGCCGGCAGATCCTTGGCGTCGGGCAGCAGGGACAGTTCAGTGGTGTCGGACATGGGGTTCTCCTCAGCGGCTGAAGGTTTGGGCTGCTTCGGTTTCTCGCACCCAGCCGATGTTGTGCTTCTTGCGAAGGGCTTTTGCCTCATCGCCAACGCCGTAGTTCAGCAGCCAAGTGTTTCTGCCGTCGTGATCTTCTGGCAGTTGAAGAATGAGCCCTTCAGCGTGTTTCACACGGCTACTTCCGGACTGAATTTCGTGGTGGGTCGGCTTGTACATGGGGGTTCTCCTGGTGGGCTTCATCTTGGGAATGCCGGCGGCCCTAAGCCTCGACCGCCGGCTGACCAAAGGTGACGCCTCTTTCTGGCGCGCCGGGTCTTTCGCCTCCGGCCAGGGCATCGCTGTCGCTACATGGCGGCCTCCATGGTTGGCGCCGCGCCTTCGAGGGCGCTTCTGGTGGCGCTGGGGGAAAGGGTGCTCGACGGCTTCAGGCCATGACCTGAAGGGTGAAAGCGATGGAGCCGATCAGCATGGCGAGGATGATGCTGAAGAGACCGGCCAGCTTGCGTCCGCGGCTTTCGCCAGCCCGATACCCTGCGCCGACGAAGAGGAGGATCGCCACGGCCCAGAGCAGCGCCGCGAGGATGTGCAAGAGCAGGGTCATTCGCTGGCCCTCACGTCGACCACCACCGGCGGCGTGTAGGTCCAGGGGAAGGTCACGGGCAGTCGGCTGTCTCGGGAGGTGTAGGTGGCACCGTTCGGTTCACGGAAAACGCGGCCCTCGATGTTGTAGGTACAGCCGTCCTCGTCGCGGAAGATGGCGGAGAACCGCTTGTTCTGCTGAGTTCCATCCTCGCCGTAGGGCTCGCCCCATTCGTCATCCTCGCCAGTCAGGGGCGTGAGGGGGCGGAACATGCAGACTGTCTGGGCCAGGTTGCTGGCGATCCCGGCCGACATGCCGGAATGTCCTTCGATGCTGAACAGACGGACCTGGCGCATGACTGCGTTACCCATCATGTCGCCGTACAAGGCGTCTTCCTTGAACCAGCCGGCCCGGCGCAGCTCTTCCTCGGCATAGGCGGTGATGTTGCCGTTGGCGTCGGGATGAAGCTTCAGGATGCGGTCAAGCAGCCAGTCGCAGACGCGGGCAGGCGCCCGCTGGAAGAGGAAGCGGATGCGGTGGTAGCGGATCATGATGACCTCCATCTGAGCTGTGGGTGGGCGCCCGCGGTTCTGCTGTGGGAGCGGGCGCCCTGGTGAGGCCGGTTCCGGTCGGCCGATCGCGTGAGTGGTGGTGCCGAGGACGCCATGACATCGGGTTGGAAAAAGGCGCCCTCGGCGGTGCCCCCGCTACGAGGCTGTGTGTGTCAGGTGCGGGGAACCTCTTGCCCCGGCCGGCTGGGAAGGAGTGGGGACGCCGGCCGGGGTGACAGCGCGCGACTGCGGGGGAGCAGGGGACAACGCGCGCTATTCGAAATCAGGGGGTCATCAGCACCCCGGCGAAGGTCCCGAGCGCCAGAGCAAGCAGGGTGATCGTCGCGCAGGCCCGCTTCGAGAAACCGATGCGCGGCCCGGGGCTGCGATCCGCAACCGCCACGAGGGCCCGGGCCATCAGGGTCTCGACGTCGTCGGCCGAGTTGTTCGCCAGGTACAGCGCCGCGTTGCGGATCCTGTGCGACGGGTGCGCGCCCGGGTTGCCGAGGACATGGCGTGCACGCTCCAGCGGGGGCTTGTAGGCGGTGACGTGATCCCTCATGCGGCTTTCTCCTCGGGCTTGATGCCGAACCGGCGCCACCACATCAGTTCGATCTGGTCGGCGGTCAGCGGGGAGCCAGTGACGCGCTTGGGGAAGCCGAGGGCGATCAGCTGGCGGAAGGTTTCAGGGGACGGGTCGCGGTAGGTGTTGAGGTCCAGCTCGTGCATCTCCTCGCGCTCCTGGTGGACCGCGTAGAAGATCCGCTTGGGCTTCTCCTTGGTGCCGACCTCCTCGACCATGCAGGTCCACGGATCGACGCTGAAAAGCTCGTCGGCAAAAGGCGCCTTATTGGTGCCGGTATTCTGCATTTTGCTTCCCAAACCTCGCATTTCTCGACATCAGGCTTAGTGTTCATATTGAATACCGTCAAGATAAAAATATTCAAATTGAACACCCACCCTTAGAGTGAGTGCGTAGATCGGGGGCGAAACCTAGGGAGAGAGGGATGACGGAAAGCGAAAAGATCGCGCTTCTCGTGCGGGCGGCCGAGAGGGGGCTGCCCTTGGAGAGGGTCTATAGGCTACTGATCGAGCGAAAGAAAATCGCCCGAAGATTTCAGTGCTTGAAGATCTGGGGGAGGCGCGCTTCCTGGCCGACCAGGAGGTATTCCATGGGAACACCGTGGACCAGGAAGCAACGATAGAGCTGGTCGACCGTAAGCATTCGGTTGCCCTGTTCCACCTGCGAGTAGTTGGACTTCGTGATTCCAATCGAATCCGCGAAGTCCTTCTTCGTCAGGCCGAGCTTCTCACGAACGAACGTCACGCGGCGGGCAAACGCCTCCCGGTCAACGGACTGATTTTCACGCGGAATCTTGGGTTCAACAGCCATGCACGCATCATGGCGCCACTGGACGGCAAGTGAAGGCATCAAATCAAATCCGTTGACAAGTGTTCATATTGAATACTATCGCTCAGACCATGAAGAGCGTTTCGGAAATCGTACAGGCCTTCGGTGGTCCGACCGCATTCGGTCGGATCTTCGAAATTCCCTACAACTCGGTGCAGACCTTCCGGCGCCGAAACCAGATTCCGGCTGACCGGGATGTGGACCTCGTTCGCGAGGCGAAAAGGATGGGTATTACCCTTAGCTATGAGCACCTTGCGAAGATCCGTCATGGGAAAAAGTGACTTCGGATACTCGCCATTTGTGTTCAAACTGAACACGTTTCAAGGGCACGGGTCGCGCGGGCAGTCAGTACGTCGTGCAACTCATGGCGCCGCCGGTGTCGATGCAGCGTGTGACGGTTCCGCCAGCCTGACGGGCCATCTCCTCATGGTAGGCCGCCTGGCAGGCCCTCGTGTGCGCCTGACCCAGCTCGGTCAGCATGATCTTGCAACCCTCGGCGGTCTTCATGCTCTCGGCAGAGCAGGCCGCAAGAGCGCCAACAAGTCCAACAATCAAAGCAGTTTTCATCATCCCGGATCCTCCTGGGGCGACGAAATCAGGTTCCCGGAAAAAAGCAATACCGACCTCGGTACTTTCTCAGCTGCCCCGTGAGGCTGCGACGACGGCATCGGGCCGAGGCTCGGTGAGGACGTGGAAACCCGCAATGCCGTCACCAGGCGCTCAGTGCTGGAGCGAGATCCGGCACACCCCCCCCAACGAAAGGAGCTGACCATGGAAGACCCGACGAACAGCGAGCCCGAATTCGGGCATGACCAACTTCTGGGCCAAATCCAGGCCCGGTCGGACGAGGAGTACGAGCGGCAGAGCGATGCCGGCGAGAGCGCGGCCAAGCTGACCGAGTTCCTGGACGAGACCGGCATGAATGGCCAGGCGTTTGGCTGGCTGAAGAGCATCGTGAAGAAGCTGCCGAAGAAGAACGGCCAGGCCAAGGCGATGGACATCATCAGGTCCCTCAAGAAGGGCCTGCCGATGGTCGAGGCCCATGTCCAGGGCCAGGGCAGCGGGGAAATGGACCTGGGCGATCCCGCTGACTACGAGAGCGAGGACGAGACCGCCGATGCCGCGCTCGACGAGGGCGACGACGTGGTGCCGATGGGCGACGAAGAGCTGGCCGAGGATGCCGCCGACTTCGAGGCGAACCTGGCTGACCTCGACGAGGATGAACCCTCGAACGTCACGCCCATGACGCGGGCGGCCGAGTGATGCAGCTCTTCAAATCACTCGCGGCCACGTTCGCCCTGATGAGGATCACCACGGCACCGATCCCCTCGCCGCAGCCCAAAGCTACCCGGCGGTTTCCCGGTGACGGCGTGCGCCGCGCCGAGGCCCGTCTGGCGGCCAAGCGTAAGGCCAACACCCTGATCCCGGATTGCCCGATCGAGACCCGGCAGCGGCGGCGGGCGGAAGAGCGCGCGCGGGCCAAGGCCTATCGGTTGGTGCTGAAGCGGGAGGCTATGAAGAACAAGCTGCCCGGCGGCGCGGCGGTGATCCGGTGAAGGTCATGGCCTTCGATATCGCCACCTCCACGGGGGTGGCCTTCGGGCTCGCGGGGAAAACTCCGCGGGCCACGACGATTGCCCTTGGCAAAAGGGGCGCCACGCAAGCCGCCCGGTTCGCCAAGGCCATTCAGATGACGCGCCACCTGGTGCGCAAGTATGAGCCCGACCACGTGTTCTTCGAGGCTGCCATCGGCGGGGCCCATGCCAATGCGTTCCTGATCGGGCTGGCCGCGTGCGTGACCGGCACCGTGGCCGACGAGGGGGTGCTGGTGCAGGAGGCTAGGATCCAGTCCGTCCGCAAGCACTTCTTGGGCAAGCACCTGACGGCCAGGGACTTCCCCGGTCTCAGCGCCAAGGATTCCCGGCTGGAGATCAAGCAGCGTGTGATCGCCCGGTGCAACCAGCTCGGATGGCAGCCTCGGAATGACGACGAAGGCGATTCACTCGCTCTGTGGGACTATGGCTGCGCGACCCTGCGCGCCGCCCAGAGCGCGCCGCTCGGGGGGCTGTTCAATGGCTGATGTGGACCCGCACCTGGTGCGCGACCTGATCGCCCGGGGCGAGGGCGTCGAGGATATCGCGGTCGCTCTGGAGTGGCCGGTGGAGGAGATCCGCAAGGTGGTCTCCCAGATGCGCGCCGAGGGCGTGATCGAGCAGATTTTCAAGAAGGAGGCGAGCGATGCGTGAGCAGATCAAGAGGCGTGCTCTCAAGGAGCAAAGGAACATCTCCGCCGTCACAAAGCTGGTCGGCGGAGAGGAGAGGATGAAAGTCCTGTCCTATTCGTTTGTGCACTCCAAGTCAGAGCACTTCAGGTTGCACGACGACGATGAGGACTGCGGTCTGTACCGGATCAACATCAAGAAAATGGCGGCAGAGACAGGCCTTACGAAGCGTGAGGTCAGGAAGGCTCTGTCGGACTACTGGTCCGATATGTCGGCGCGCCAGAAGGGGAAGCTGCAATGAGCCTTCACCAGTTCGATCCTGATGTTGCCAAGAAGGTCGGTGTCAACGCCGCGATCCTGTACCAGAACATCGTTTTCTGGACCCGGCACAACATGGCCAACGGCAAGCATTTCCATGACGGCATGTGGTGGACCTACAACTCGCGCAGGGCCTTCGCGGCGCAGTTCGAATACCTCAGCGAGAAGCAGATCCGGCTCTGCCTGGACAAGCTCGTCGACGCCGGGCTGGTCGCTCGCGGGAACTTCAACAAGGAGGGATACGACAACACCTCCTGGTGGGCGCCAACCTGTTCAAGTGGTTGGAAAACAACGCTGGCCCAAAAGGGCCAAGGGCTGGCCCAAAAGGGCCAAGGGCTGGCCCAAAAGGGCCAACCAATACCAGATAGTAAACCAGATACTAAACCAGATGATTCCCCCAAACCCCCACAGGGGGCTGGAGAGGATCTTTTCTCGGACAATGACCAGCCCGCCGAAGCGGTGCCGAAGGTCGCTGACAGGTTCTCCGACTTCTACGAGGCCTACCCGCGGAAGATCGCCCGAGGGAACGCCGAGAAGGCATGGGCCAAGGCCGTGAAGAGCGCGCTGCCGCACGCAATAATCGACGGGGCCAGGCGCTATGCGGCCCTCTGCCGGCAGAAGGGCACGGAGGCGCAGTACATCGCGCACCCGGCCTCCTGGCTGAACGCCCAGCGATGGGCAGACGAGGAGCTTCGCGGCGTGCGGCTCCCGGAAGAGATCACTCCGCAGGACCGGGCCGCCAAGTTCCGGCCGCCCAACTGGCAGACGGTGATCCGATGAACGAACTCCTCCCCAAGATCGACACGTATCTGCGCGTCATCGAAGGCCTCTCGGAACAGGTCGGTGGTGAGCTGGGGGAGAAGATCCAGATCGAGACGCGGCTGGTTCGCGCCTTGATCGCCAAAGCCACAGCGAAAGGGACGAAATCCAGATGAACCTCGACCACAAGGAATTCTACACGCCAGAGGCTGAGCAGCAGCTGCTCGGCGCGCTTCTGACGGACAACGGCAAGCTGGCGATGGTGGGGGATTTCCTCCTGCCTGAGCATTTCCATGACCCGGTGCACCGCCGGATCTACGAGGTGATCCGGGGGCGGGTGGCCAAGGGGCACATCGCCTCACCGGTGACGCTGAAGATGGCGATGGAAGGCGATGAAGGGCTGAAGGAGCTGGGCGGCGCGCGTTACCTGGCGAAGATGGCCGGTGCCTCGGTCGCGAGCTACGCGCTGCGGGACTATGCGCGGGTGGTCGTGCAGGACGCAGCCCGCAGGACGCTCAGAGACGCCGCGCAAGGGGCCATGTCGGGTCTGTCTGGGGGTGGTGAGCCTCAAGAGGTAGCCTTGCGCCTCCTGCACGCCCTGCAGAGCCTCCCGGAAGATGCGGGTCAGGAAAGCTCGGTGTCGCTAGGGAGGGCGGTGATCGAAGCTGTGACCGAGGCCAAGGAGATCTACGAGGGCACGCGCAGCTTCTTCAAGACTGGCATCCGCGCGTTGGACCAGGTGCTGAAAGGTCTGGCGCCGGGCGACTTCTGCCTGATCGGGGGTGCTACGAGTGCCGGGAAGACCTCTCTGGCGCTGGAGATCGCGAAGAACTCGGCTTTCAGGGGTGGCGAGGGTGTGGCCTTCGTCTCTCTGGAGATGACGCACCAGCAGCTGGCAACCCGCTTGGCATCCTCCTTTGCCCGCGTGCCCTATGCGGCGCTGCGCGATGCTGGGTCCATGTCGGAGAAGGATTTTCGTACCTGGTGCGAAGGCGCTCAGGAGACTGCGAAGGGCAATCTGCGGATCATTCCCAAGCATGTCCGCGACGTGCCGGCCATTCATGCAGCCTGCAAGCGTGTCGATCGGGAGTTCGGGGACCAGGTTCCCCTGTCGCTGGTGGTGATCGACTACGTGCAGCTGTGTCGAGCGCCCGGGGCGAAGCGGTTCGAGCAGATGACCGAGGTGTCCATCCAGACCAAGCACATGGCCGCTATGCTGGGCGTGCCGGTGATCGGCCTTGTCCAGCTCTCCCGCGACCTCGGTCACCGCGACGATAAGCGGCCTGGGCTCAGCGACATCAAGGAGACCGGTCAGTTCGAGAACGACGCCGACCAGGTGATCTTCTGCCACCGGGAACAATACTGGCTGGAGCGCAAAGGGCCTCAGCTGGACAGGAGCGGGCAGGTGACGATGGAGGCTCAGGCTGATTTCGAGGCCGATATGGCTGCCTGTCGTAACCGCGTGGAGCTGATCGTGCGGAAGAACCGGCACGGCCAGCTCGCAACCGCCGAGGTGGGCTGCCACATGCCGACCGCTCGCTTCTGGGACCTGCAAGCTCAAGAGGAGATGCCGCTGTGAACCGTATGGCATTTGGAAAATCGAAGCCGAACCGCCGCCGCGTGGCCGAGCTGGCCCTGGATCACGATGCCGAAGACATCGCCGAGATCTTCGGGGTTAGCGTGGCCGAGATCTCGCTGCTGATGCCGAAGGACACGAGCGCCCGGTTCGAGCTGGTGAACCTGACCGCGACGGCCAAGCATCCGGCCGGCAAGCGTTGGCCGGTCAAGTCCCTGCGGATGGGGTATCGCGAGGCGCAGCTGAAGGGCCTGGTCGAGCATGAGACGGTGAGGGCGCGGTGATGGGAGTTTTTGGCAAGGAGACCGAGCTTTGTGAAGCCTTTATCGAAACTGTGCCGAAGGATTGGCAGGTATATCCGGAGACAGCGGGCTGGGACATGCTGCTGGTCCACAAGGTCACCGGTTACCAGATCGGGGTCGAGGCGAAGCTGAGGCTGAACGCCAAGGTGATCCGCCAAGCCGCCGAGGCCGTCGTGCACAGCCGGTTCGACGCGCAACAAGGCCCAGACTTTCGTGCGGTTCTGGTGCCAGAGGCGTCAGGCGACATGATGGCTGTCTGCAAGCTGGTTGGGCTCACGATTATCACAATGCGGCGGCGTGATCGCTACGTGAGCTACCACGATAGCCAGTGCAGTAAGACATGGCAGTCTCAACCGGCGCTTCCGAAGTTCACGAAGGCCGATTTGAAAGACATCAGGGCAGCTGACATCTGGCTCGACAGCGCCTCGTGGCATGACTGCGCGCCGCTGCAGAAGCACAACCTCCCCGAATATGTGCCGGACGTCGCCGCCGGGGCCTCGGCGCCGCAGACGGTCGGACACTGGAAGATCCAGGCGATGAAGGTCTGCCAGGTCATCGAGAAGCACACCTTCATCCATCGTTCCGACTTCAAGGCCCTCGGTATCAGCATGTCGCTGTGGACATCGAGCGGCTGGCTGCAGAGGTCCGATTTTCGGGGCTGGTGGGTGGCCGGGCACAATTTCCCATCTGGCCGATTCCGCGCCCAGCACCAGAAGGTCTGGTCTGACATCGAGGCCGACCAAGAGAAATGGATGGCCAAGGCCAAGCTGCGCGTGGATCGACCGGCGGGGCTGCCGTTCGATGATCGGAGCTGAGAAAGGAACCATATGGACCAGAAGTTCCTGCAAAAGGCCCAAGAGGCAGGCTGGGTGATCGAGGCCGTTCACGAGGACTCGTGCATCGTGCGGTGCCCGGTCGACGGCTGCGGGATGCGTGCCCGGGTCCGCGCCAAGGGCGACGTGCCGCCGCGGATCAACGACCGGGTGCCGAGCAACTATCCTGTCGGAAGTTTCGATGACGCGCGCCAGATCCTGCGGGATCGCCGCGAGGACCTGGCGCTGAGCATCGTTGAGGTGGAAGAGGCCGCCGGGCTGACCAAGGATCACTTGGCCAAGATCGAGCGCGACAGGGACGGACGGGTGCCGAACCTCGACACGTTCATCTATTGGGCCAACGCCCTCGGTTTCGACCTGGTGCTGCGCCCAGCCGACCTGCCGAGGAAGACGCAGAGCATGATCTGCGACACGCGCGCTCTTACTGGTCGCCGGGGGCGTCGGTTTGAGAACGAGCGCCGGCGCCGGGCAGGCGGCCGAGATCCGCGCTGAGGCGCTTCCGCAGCGCCCATTCCTGAAGCAGCAGGATCGACCAGGCAGGGATCATGCGCGGCTCTCTATGCCAGCGGCTCCAGTTCTGCCTGGTCATGTCCAAGGCTTCGGTCACGCGCCCGACAAGCCCGGTTCCCCCGAAGACTTCTTCGGCAAGCTCGTCCAGACGCTTCAGGCGCTCTTCGGGCGTGAGGTCGCGGATTTCCTGCGTCGACTGCATTGCCAAAGTTTCCATGGGGTCTTACCTTCCAGACTGTTCCATCGCTGTGGGACACGCGCCCTCTGCCCGTTCCGGCCCCGCAAGGGGTAGGGCAGGGGCGCACCTTCATCCCTACATCACGCCGCCGCGCCTGCAAGCTCCTCCTCGTGGGCGAAATCGCCCTGCTCGACGCGATAGCCGGTCACGCCGGGAAGCGAGGCGCAGGCCTCGGGCAGGATCGAGCGCAGGGCGTCCATCGTCACGCCGGGCGCCGGGTCGCGCGGTTCCTGGCACAGCAGCACGGACAGGGCAGGGGTCGCGGTGATGGCGGCGACGTAGTGGACAGGGGACCAGCGGCCCCGGGCGAAGAGATAGAGCTTGATCATGGGGAGAGTTCCTTTCTCGCTGTGGTCGTGCGGTTCCGGTCGCACGGGGGAGCGGCCCAGCCCGGGGCCGCTCTGCCGGTGCGTCAGGCGTTCAGCTTCTCGCAAAGCTGGTCGATCTCGTCGCCGTCCAGGTCGATGACGGTGCCGCCGTCGGTGGCGATGTCATGGATGGGGGCGCTGCGGTTCTCGGGGTTGCCCATGCCGCACTGCTGGTAGAAGCGAAGCGCGGCCAGGATCGTCGCAAGTTCCTGCGCCGTGAGCGCGCCGCCCCGCGTCCCTGCCTCGGTGGCCTCCGCCTCATACCGGGCGGTGATGGCATCCTGTTCCGCCTGATGCTCTGCAAAGTTTCCCATGGGTTCATCCTTCTCGCTGAGTTCGGTCAGGTCGATCCAATGCGACCCGTCGTCGCCGATGACCTCGAAAACGGTGGCGGTGGTGCCCGCTCTGGTCTGGTGTGCCCGTGCCTGGCGCGCCGCCTCTTCGGGCGTGTCCGCCGTGATGTCGATTTGCCAGCAAACGCTGAAATCCATTGTCTTCCCTTCCTCTTGCTGTGGGTGTCCGAGCCGTTCCGGTGGCCCGTCATGCTGGCAGGACGATGATGCGACCCGCGCGCGCGCGCTGCTGCCTAAGCTGATCGGCGTGCTTTTCTGCTTCATGCTCTGTGGCATAGCGCGTTGGGTGGTTCTCCTTGTCGAAAGACCACCACGGAAACCCGTGTTCCGCGTAATACGCGAGGCGTTTCGCGCTGTTTTCGTAAGCGATTACAAACATTTTAGTCCCCATTGCTGTGGTTCACTCTCGCCCGGTTCCGGTCGGGCGTCGTAGGCACGGCCCACGGGATGCCGCCCCGCATGGGGGCGGTCACCGGTGCGTCATGCGGCGGCGGGGGTGTGGGGCGCGTTCAGCTCCTCGCAGATGGAGGAAATCACCTCGTCCATCGCGATGGCCTGACCGGTGGTGGTGCGGGCCCAGATGGTCAGCCCGGCAAAGTCCTTGTCGACCTTCTCGCCCCGGGCCTCGAGCTTGTCGGCCAGCCAGTCCGTCACGATCCAGTGTTCGAACACCTCGCGGTCGTAGGGTTCGATCTCGGACAGCTCGCAAGCCTCTTCGGCGGTGTCCGCTTCCTCGTCGTGGTCCTCGTGGATCCAGACCACCGGGCGCGGCTTGGTGGGATCGGTGTCGGCGCCTGCGGCCCGCTTCCAGCCTTCATCAAGCGCCGCGCTCTCGTAGTCGGGAAGAGGGAAGCTCAGGGCTTGCGCCTGCTCGGTCAGCTGCTCCAGCTCGCGCACATCGTGGCCGATGCTGCCACCCACGGCGAGGGTGTGAACGAGGGAGGAAGCGAGGTGGCAGACTTCGCGGCGCACGAGATCTTCGGGGGTGATGGTCATGGGAAAGTTTCCTTCGCTGTGGAGTTGCCCCGGGGTTCCGGTCCCGGGCGCAGTGGTGTTGAGGTGAGAGGCGGTCATCAGATCAGCTCCCGAACGGCGGAGGGCACGACGCGGGCGAGGCGGGTCAGGCCGCGCGGGGTAACGCGCACCTGTTCAGAAACCCTCTCGCTGCCATCGGCGCGGAGCACGGTGGTCACCTTGTGCTCAAGGAAGCCGGCTACGGTCTTGCTCTGGTAGCCAAGCCAGGTGCTGCTGCCGGTGCGCTTGTAGATCCACCCGTTCTGGCTCAGCCACGCGAACAGATCCTTGGGGCGCACCTGCAGGGCCTTGGCGGCCTCGGTGATGTTCAGGCTGCCATCGGCTTGCGCAATGCGGTCCAGCTCCTCCTCGGCGTGGGAAAGCTCCTCCACGCGCTTTTCAAGCTGTTCCGCCCGCTCGCTGTAGTTCAGCAGCAGCCCGCGAAGCTGTGCGGGGTCGTTCAGGTCGATCTGCTGGGCAGGGCGGGCCGCCTCTTTCTCCTCCAGCTGCTGCCACTTATCGATGATCGCTTTGCGCAGCTTGACCTTGTAGCCCGCAATAAGTGTCACGGTGTGGTTGTAGTCCAAGCTGATTTCAGCGACGAAACCCCGGGTGTCGCGGCGCACCTTGATGCCCTCCACGCGACCATTCCCCAAATCTGGGGTATCGATGCCCCAGCCCATCTTGTCAAAGAAGGCTTCATATTTGTCTCGGTCAGGGAGGCCAGCGTTGACCGCTTCGTCACCGTAGAGGCCCATCAACATCTTTCGAATGTCCCTAAGCACGTGATCGTGTCGCTTGCCGCAGAGGTCTGCGATTTCAAGCGAGGACATAGTGACGGGCTGACCATCTGGCAGGTTAAGTTGGACGCTCATGCCGTGATCTCCTCCACCAGCGCGCGCAGTTCTTCGGCCAGAGCCTCGGAGCTGGGGCAGCTGCTGAGATCGTGCTGGCCGAAGTCGGTATGGGCGGCCAGCTTCAGGATGAAATCGGCCATCGACTGCGAGGGCACATCAACGATGCTGTCAGCCAGGGCGCAGACACGTTGCACGAGGGGCAGGCTCTCGGCATCGCTCAAATCGTCGGGCGTGGCCTCAAGCTCCTGCGTGGCGCTCTGCCAGCGGTGGAACATGACCTGCACGGGGCTAACGCCCTCGGCGGCATGGGTGATTGCGGGGATGGTGAGTGCGGCAGCAGGCAGAGCCTTGATAAAGCCGCGTCTTGTCGCTACATTCATGAGCGATCTCCTTTGACATTGGGTGGATCATTTAGAGGCCGTTTGGGAGTGCAATCCCGGCGGCCTCGCGCGTTTCAGGTGTTCTCCTGGCTTCCCTCCTCCTTCAAAATGGCCTGCATCGTCGGTTCGAGACGGTGAAGGATCTCCCCGTTCAAGCTCCGATGATTGCGGGCGGCTTCGACCTTGAGCGCTTCTCTCCACCCTTCCGGGAGGCGGAGCATGAAGCGGCCGGCGGACGGGTCCTTAGCGGCTGCCAATGTCTGTTCCTTTCGCTGTGATATTCCTAGTCGGCATCATTAAGTTGGATGATGCTGATGGTGATGTCAAGTCGGAACTAGTTGCTAGTTGGAATATCTGCGGACTAGATGAGCGAATGGCAGATAGAACCCCGTACCCGAGCGAGACGCAGGAGCGCTTTATTGTGCGCCTTCCTGATGGAATGCGTGACCGCATCAGATCCGCCGCCGAGGCCAATAACCGCTCTATGAACGCGGAGATCGTGGCCACGCTGGAAGAGAAGTACCCGGCCCCTGTGGTTGAGTACGACCCCGAGAGGGTTGCCGAGTTGCTGGAGCGGATGCAGGCTGTCCTGGAGAGCTACAGTGAGCCCGGAGCTAGCCAAGAGGACACGTGGGTGAAGGCGGCGGAGTTTGCTGCGCTCAGGGACGAGGTCAGGCAGTACCTACCGAGGAAGCAAGGGGAGACGAGAGAATGAAGGTTCTGGTATGGGCGGCCCTGCCGCTATTGGCGGCTTGCTCAATGGATATGGGGCGCGCCAGCTTCTCCGAGTGGGAGGGTTCGCGCGTTGGCGATCTGATTGCCAAGGTTGGCTATCCGGACGCAGAGGCAAACACCGCAGGTGCGAAGCGCTATAGCTGGATCGACGAGTGGCGGTCGGTGGGCACGATTGGGAACGAGACCGGGCAACACGTTCTCACCTGCACGAGGACCGTATACGTGAGCGGTGACGTCATTGTCGAAGCCAAGGCAGAGGGTGCTATCTGCTCGCGTCGTGAAGATCAATTCCGGCGGTAGGGCCTGAAAGGTGTGGGCATGATACCCACACCCTCCGAAAGGCGTTGCCATCATGGCAACTACATTTAGGTCAGGAGGCGGCGGAGATGGAAAGATACCTTGTTCCGATCTACCTAATTGGGGACGCGGCGACATTCATCTACCTGATCTACAAAGACTTTCCTGACTTCAATGGATGGAACTGGATCTTCATCATACCGCTAGACATGATCGTGGCGCAGGTGTGGCCGGTTTACTGGGCTATCCTGCATTGGGTGTTCTGATGATCCTGCTGGTACACGCGTAGGGCCTGAGGTGGTGCTGACGGTGCTTGCCTGCCTAGCTATCGTCGGCGTCTTCGTTGGGGTCGCCATCCGCGACCGAAGCACTCAGCCTCTAATTGGCCTCGGCGTGCTGCTCCTGATTAGCCTGGGCATGTGGCTGGCTGACACCCTCTAACCCCTCCCGTGTCTCAAAATGCGTCACGCTTGCCCGGCCACCATGTGAGCCGGTGAGCCATTGCGCACCCACGCCCCACCACCAACCCGCCCCGGTGCATTCCCTCCCCTCCCTCCTCCCTCGTACCCTCCAACCCATGACCCAGATACAAGCCTCCGATAAGACCCTCTCACCCGTCTACAAGCGCCGCGTATCGACCAAGGTACGCAAAGCACTACAGACAAGGTTGAAGCATCGCCTTCCCTGGGCCGAGTGCGCGCAGCGCGCCGGGCTGTCCGAGGCCGCAATCTACAAGGCCCGCAACCAGCCACACGTTCAAGCCCTGTGGGAGCAGCTCAAGGCCCAATACATTAAGGAAGCCGAAGAGCTGGAGCCCGTCTTGAAGGCCCACGCTCTGCACGTCGCGGGCGAACTCCTCGACCAAAAGGAGAGCCTGCCGGTAAGGGCAAGAATGGTGGAGTTTCTCAGGCGCGAGCCGCCCGGCCCAGCTGTTGCGGTGCAGATCAACACCAATGCCGGGGGGGACTACACCTACCCCCGTCCAGGATCTCTGGTGGTTGAGATCACGCCTCCCCCTGATACCAAGTCAGAGGGTCAAGACGAGGAAATCTAGCGAATACAGCGGCTTGTGCCATCTGTTGTGATGCTGTCCCGTCACAACAGGGCACGGTGCCACCCCCTCGGCCCTGTCCCTGCCCCCTGTCGATGAGGGGGGGGAGGGTCGCGATCGAGGGGGGTGGGGGCAAAAACCGCGCGCGCGATTTGGCTAGTCGTCCTCCTCTCTCGCGGGCCGTTAAAGTTCTGAAAAAAATAAATAAAACTGCTGCGGATGGTGCTGATTGGGGTGCTGCTGATGGTTTCTTGCTTGGAGTGTCACAAAGGCAACCTGTGCCCCGGGCTGGATACCGGCATGAGGCGGGATTGATTTCACATATCGAACATTTCCGGCGCGGATCAGGCTGTTGCATGTGAGATGTGGCGCCTGGGGCTGATTTTCGCGGGGTCTGACCTTGGATCTTGGGAGAATTGCGGATGTCGAACCTGAAGACGATTGCGACGGAGAGAGACCAGTGCGCGGAGGCGGTGATCGCCCGGCTGGAAGAGGCGCTGGAACATGCCCGGGAAAACCCGCAGGCCGCTGTCTCAATTTTTACCATGGGCCGGGATGGAGTTCTGTCTCATGGGCACACCTGCGACAGCACGGTTCATCTGGTCGGGATGATCGAGATGCAGAAGGCTGAGATCATGACCAGCTGGGGTGATGACTGATGGCAAAGATGCCGGTCACGCCCGATGGGCGGAGGGTCTACATCCCGGACGGTGAGGTGATTACCGCGTTCTTCTGGGATCAGCCGAAGTTCGGCGCGATACAGGGGCCCATTGGCTCGGGCACATCGACGGCCGGTTGCCACAAGATCTGGCGCCTGGCCTGTGAGCAGGAGCCTGACGACGACGGGGTGCGTCGAACGCGATGGGCGGTCTGCCGGCGGACCTACAAGGAACTGCGCGAGACGATCATCAAGACGACTTGGCTGCTGTGGTTCCCGGAGGATAAGTGGGGGCCGTTCATCCGATCTGAACCGATGGTGCACCGTCTGATCGACGTGAAGAATGGTGGTCCGAGGCCGCATCCGTCAGGGGATGGAACGTTCGTCGACTGTGAGGTGATCTTCCTGGCGGTTCCCGATGCCGACGTGGCCGAAGAGATCTGCGCCTCCTACGAGATCACGGGTTTCTTCTTCAACGAAGGTCAGTTCGTGGAAAAGGAGGTGATCGACGAGCTTCTTTCCCGGTGTGGCCGATACCCGTCGATGTCGATGGGGAATGGGGCGACGTGGTGGGGCGGCTTCATGGACATGAACGCGCCGATCGAGGGCCACTGGATCCCCTACATGCGGGGGGACATTCCTCTGCCGGCGGAGATGTCGGACGATGAAAAGGAGAGCTTCGAAAAGCCGGATGATTGGGCGTTCTATATTCAGCCGCCCGGCCTGATCGAAGAGATCGTCGACGGCAGGCCCGCTTACCGTGAAAACCCGAAGGCGGAGAACCAGAAGTGGCTGAAGGAGCCCTACACGGAGAAGATCAAGGGCAAGAAAAAGGACTGGATCGACCGGCGGGTGCTGAACAAGGTCGGGCTGCACCAGGCCGGAAAGCCGGTCTATCCCACCTTCTCGGAGGCGGATCACGTGCATCCGTATGACCTTGAACCCGTGGAGGGGCTGCCGATTGTCATAGGCCTTGATTTCGGCCGGATGCCTTCTGCCGTTTTCATGCAACAGGCCAATGGTCTCTGGACCGCGCATTCCGAGTTGGTCGGTGATGGTGAAAGCGCCCAGCTGTTCGCTCCCAAAGTGAAAAAACATCTGGCGCGCTGGTATCCTGGTGCGAGGACGGAGTTCTGGGGCGATCCGCGCGGCAATGACGGCACCCAGGCGACGGAGGACACGGCCTACAGCGTCTTTCTTGCCCATGGGATGCGGGTGTTGATGGCCACGACAGATAACGATCCAGAGCTACGCCGCTCGACCGTGGAAGGGGTTCTCGAAAAGCGGGTGGGGCTCAAGGTCAACCCGACGCGCTGCCCTGTACTGAAGCGTGGCCTGGCCGGCGGCTACCACTTCCGTAAGATCAAAGGGCAGCCGGGCATGTTCTCCCCTAACCCGGTCAAGAATGTCTATTCCCACGTCATCGACGCAATGGAGAACGCTCTCCTCGGTGGCGGTGAAGGCTATGCCCTGGTGGCGAACAAGGAGCGGCCCCGCCCGCGGCCGGCGGTGGCCAAGCGGGAGCGGATCAGCCTGCGGAGGCGGGCATAGAAATTTGGCACTCAGCTAGATCGCTTGGCGGAGCGCATCCGCTTTTCCAAAAACAGGAGCAAAATATGCACGTAAAAATTCACACGGCTGCGGTTCCCGATGGCGAAAGCACCATCAGCAATAGCGCAGCGTCTCTCGTGCGGATGGGTTTCAATCCGAGCCGCCTGGAGCCAGTCGACCGCATCAAGGCACTCGCAGCCGCGCTGATATCGGAATGCGAGGCGATCCGCGACGGCGGCGGCAAAGGAGCCCGCGAAGCTGCCATTGCCATTACCGACGCACAGAAGACCAGCATGATGGCAGTCGCAGCCGCGACCGCAGATCTGTGAATTGATCGGGGCGGCGATTGCCGTCCCGACACCTAAGGGTACAGCGATGAACATCCTGCAATGGTACTTCGGCTTCTACGCCCCCGCCGGGCTCAGGGATCTGCGCGCCGGGGCCTCCTGGCGAACTGTCTTCGGGCATGTTGATGCTTGGGGGTACACCTGCGATGACACCTATCTGTTCTTCGACCCCCGCGGCGCCGGGTCGCGGGTGCTGGTCACGCACCTGCATGACGAGGTCGAGGACCAGCTGGTCGCGCGCTTCTCCACCTGCCGTCAGATCCTTCGCTTCACCCCCGACGATCGGAAGCTGCGCGTGCCCCTTCACCTCGGCATGAACTGCGCCAGCCAGTGCGCCCACCTGGTCGGGCGGCGTGCATTCGCTCCTTGGTCCCTCCGCCGCATGTTGCTGAAAAACGGAGCGGAGATCATCCATGACACCCAAGGAAGACCCCGAGGCGAAGGCTGAGCGGCTGCGGCAGCGCCGCATCGCAGATGCCGAAAGCCTGCGCGCGGCTAAGGGCACCGCGAAGGATCTGCAGACCGACATCTCGTCCGTCTACGGCCTCCCCAGCATGTTCAGCCGGTCGAAATGAAGAAGCCGTCCAAGGATTTCAGCACCCGCTATGCGGCCGCGAAGCGGTGGCGTGACTCCGCGCGCCCCTACATCGAGGAGATCTTCAGGTTCTGCGCGCCTGGGCGGGAGGGGGATTTCTCGCGGCGTGGCTCCACGACCCTGACCGAGGCCGAGACCTTCCACTCGCTGCCCGAGGAACTGGCCATCGACCTCGCCGGGGACCTGGTGGATTACTACACCCCGGCCGAGGCGTCTTGGACGAACTTCCTCGTCACCGCCCCGGTGCCCGAGGATCAGGTGTCCGATGTCACCGATCTGGTGGAGACCCGAGAGCAGGACATCCGCGACCTGATCGCCTCGTCGAACTACTACGACATCGCCCCCCAATGGGGCTTCGAGACCGCGACCCATGGCACGCCGGCGCTCTGGGTGCAGCAGGCCCACCTGATGCAGCCAATCCATGTCGAGGTGGTGCCGCCGCATGAGCTGCTGATCGTCCCGGGCCATCTCGGTCTGCTCGATCGGTTCCGCGAGCAATGGGTCAACGCTGACACGCTGGCCGCGCTGTTCAAGGACTGGGATGTCGACCTCTCGGACCCGCGCATCCGCAACAAGATCAACAAGCCGGGCGCCACCGCGAAGGTCTGCTGGGGCTTCTGGGTGGACTGGACTGATCCGGCGCGGCCGATGTGGAAGGCCGAGATCACCGTCGACGAGATCGGTGTGATGGAGGCCGAGGTAATCGGCGATCTGGCGGGCGCGTGCCCCCTGCTGGTGGGCCGCTTCAACCCGCAGATCGGCAAGCCCTGGGGCCGCGGATCGGGATGGAAGGCGCTTCCCGACATGCGGACGCTCGACAAGATCGACGAGGTGGTGCTGACCGGCCTCGACGACGCTCTGAAGAACACGCTGATCTACCCCGACGACGGCTTCATCGACCTCTCCGAAGGGGTCATCGCCGGCAGCGCGATCCCGGCAAGCCGGGGCTTCACCCGGGACATGATCTACGAGCTGCAGAAGGGCACCAACCTAGACTACGGCTTCTACACCGAGGAAGGCTTCATCGAGCGGCTGAACCGGGCCTTCTATCAGGACGGGCCCCGGCAGCGCGGCGACACGCCCCCGACCGCCTCGCAATGGATCGACCAGCGCCGGCAGGTGCAGAAGCGTCTCGGCAAGCCCTCGGCGCCGCTCTGGACCGAAATGATCTGCCCCATGGTGCAGCGCTTCGAATACCTCGGGGTGCAGACCGGCCAGCTGGAGGAGGCGATCACCTTCAACGAGCAGGTGATCACCCTGCAGCCGATCTCGCCGATGCAGAAGGCGCAGAACCAGGACCAGGTGATGATCTCCAGATCCAATCTCGGCCTGGCCTTCGAGGTATTCCAGGATCGCGTCGACAACTTCATCGACCCCGTGGGCACGTTCCGCAATATCGTCCGAGCCTCGGGCGACGAGCTGACCGTGATGCGCGAAAAAGAGCGCGTGGTCGAGAACCCGAAAAACACCTCCTCGCCGCAGTAAGGACCAGCTCATGAGCCTGCCGAACCGCATCGCCGATAGCGGCCCCGTCCTCGATTACCTCCGTGAGCTGCTGAAGGCCGAAGACGACGCCGTGCAGGCCCGGGTCCGCACCGCGATCCGCTCGGTTCAGCGCGCACTCAACACCGACGATGGGCGTATCCTTCTGGAATTGCTTCAGAAATCTACGGAAGATTTTTACCTTTCGCCCGAAGCCGATCCCCGTGCATTGGATGCTTTGAACGCTCAGCGTTTCATCGCTCTCGATCTCAGGAGGATTGCGAGCAATGAAACGGACCAGCTTCTGGCACAAATTTCTCAACTTCGAGCTGCTGCGCGCGCCGGAGGGCGAAGGGGCACCGGGCGGGGATAATCCGCCCGCCGATCCCCCCGCGACCCCGCCGGCAGACCCGCCCGCGGGTGATCCGCCCGCCACGCCCCCGGCCGATCCCCCGGCAGCCCCCGACCTCTCCTTCATCGGCGACGACTACCGCACCGACGGCCAGCCCGACGTGGCCCGCTTTGGCGAGCACTACCAGGAGCTGCTGGCCGAGCAGGCCCGGCGCCAGGAGCAGCTGGCCGAGGTGCCCGAGGACGGCGTCTACGATTACACGGTGCCCGAGGACTTCGACCTGGGCGTCGAGCTGCCCGATGGGGTCGAGATCCAGGCGATCGACCCCAATGACGAAGCCATGGCGCCGCTGTTCAGCCAGCTCGGCACGTTCCTGAAAGAGAACAACCTTCCGAAGTCGGCCGGCGGGCAGGTCATGGGGCTGCTGAAGAAGTACGAGGCGACCAAGCTGCATGGCCTGATTCAGCAGCAGGATGCCGAATGGCAGACCCTCGGCGCCAACGATGCCGCCCGCGAGGCCCGCGTGGCCACCGTGCAGCGGGCGCTCGACGCCAAGCTCCCGGCCGACCAGGCCGCCGCGCTGAAGAAACTGACCTACGGGGCCGCGCCGCTCAAGGCGCTCGAAGCCCTCCTGAATCCCCGCACCTTCAAACCCGCACAGCCCTCCCAGCCCGGGGCGGACCTGCAGGGGACATTCGGCTCGTCGCGACTGGCGGCCATCAACGCTCGTGGCTGAGAGAGGAAGCTGAAAAGCTATGGTTCAAACCCTGCTTGAATACGCGAAGACCTTCGACGAGGCGGACAAGCGCCGCGCGATCATCGAGCTCTTCCCGGAAATGCTGGACTTCATGATGCTGCTGCCGTTCAAGACGGCTCCCGGCGGCGTCTATCGTTACCAGGAAGAAGCCGCGCTGCCCGACAACATGGGCTTCCGCGCGATCAACGAACTGCCGTCCGAAGGCCACGGCCTGCTGAACGACCGTGTCGAGCAGGTCTTCCCGATCGCCGGCAACGTCGACGTGGACCGCGCTCTGGTGCGCCGTCACGGCAACCAGCGCCGGACCATCGACGAGAAGATGTCGATCAAGAAGAAGGCGAAGGTCTGGGCCGACACCTTCATCGACGGCGACAACCAGTCGAACCCGCGCGAGTTCACCGGCCTCAAGGCCCGTCTGAAGGCGGTCGGCGGTTCGGTCGACGGCACCAACTACCGCAGCCGGATCCTGGCCAACTCCACGTCCTCGGGCGGCGGCGCGCTGTCGCTGTCGCAGCTGGACCGCGCCATCGGCCTGGTCGAGAACCCGAATGCGATCATCATGCCGAAGGCGATCAAGGATCGTTTCGCGGCTGCGCAGCGGGACACCAACGTCGGTGGCTTCATCACCCTCGACAAGGACGAGATGGGCCGGCAGATCACCCGCTATGGCGAGCTGCCCATCTTCACCGGCTACGGGATCTCGCCCTTCGGCGAATTCATCCCGTTCGACGAAGTCGGCGCCGGCGGCGGCTCGGCCGTCACCTCGTCGATCTACATCGTGCGCTTCGGCGAGGACGGTGTGTGCGGCCTCGAAACCGCGCCCATGGAGGTCACCGACTTCGGCCTCCTGGAGGACGGCGTGAACATGCGCGTCAACATCGAGCACGATGTCGGCCTGTGTGACGAGGACCCCTTCGCCGCCATGCGCCTGTCGTCCGTCACCAACGCCGCGATCGTGGCATAACAGGAGGCTGACATGAGCAGCAAAACCTTTGCAATCGACGCGGCACCGGGGCTTATCAAGCGCGCCCTCGGGCTGGCCGCTCTCACCGCCGACGCCTATGTCGGGTCCCAGCACGACCAGGGCGATGCGGCGATCACCGATCTGGTCTGCGTCGTCGACATCGAGAGCTGCAAGGTCTCGGCCGGCGACGAGACCTACACCCTGCGCCTGGTCGGGTCGAACTCGGCCGATCGCTCGGATGCCCAGATCCTCGACACGCTGGAGCTGGGCGATGCCGGGACCATCCCGGTGGCGACGGTGGATACGGTGCCGGGCGACCGCTTCGTGATGCGCGCCCGCACCGAGCGGCAGGACACCTCCTTCCGCTACATCGACCTGCACCTGGACGTGGCCGGCACCTCGCCGTCCATCGGCTTCGGCGCGTTCCTCTCGAAGGAGATCGTGTGATGCCCAAGATGGTGACGATCGAGCCGAACCCCGACTTCTCGCCGAGCGCGGTGCAGAAGAAGGCCTTCACGGATGTGCAGAAGGTGGGCGCCAAGCTGGTGCCGTACCAGACCGCGCTGCAGAACATCAAAGCCTCGGAAGGCATGTACCGCCTCAAGCCGGACGAGCAGGCCGCGCCGCAGGTGGTGGTGCCGCAGCTCGAAGACCTCAGCAATGACGAGCTGAAGCTGATGATGCTGCGCACCGGCGTGAAGACCGACAAGCAGATGAAGCGGGGCGACATCATCAAGGTGATCCGCTCGAAGCTCGAAGAGATCGAGATCATCGACGACGAGACGGCCTGACCGCCTCCTCCCTGAGATCCAGGTCAGGTCCAAAGGGGCGCCTTCGGGTGCCCCTTTTCCGTGGTTGCATGTGAGATAGCCGCCGCCGCCGGAATATTCCGGTCATGGCACACACATTTTCCATGCTCGGCATCATGAATGCCGCCCTCACCGCCCAGGGCATCGACAAGCTGACATCGGTCAACGACGGCAGCCCGGAAGCCCTTGCGCTCACGGAAAACTGGCCCCTGATCGTGGAGGCCGAGCTGGAGGACGGGAACTACAATTTCACCCGGGTTGAGGAGCATCTTCTGACCCGGGTGGAGGGTCAATTCGGCTTCCCGGATGGCTACCAGCTGCCGCTTTCGACGCTGCATGTCCGGCATGTCTGGACCCTCGGCGCCGGTGGCAATCGTCTCTCTCCCGACTGGTCCAGCGACCAGGGCCACGTCTACCTCGACGCTGCCGACGGCTGCTATGCCGAGGTGCTGGTCTCCTCCGATCCGGCGGTCTGGGGCGCGAACTTCGCCCGCGGCGTGCAGCACAAGCTGGAAGCGGTGATCCTGCGCCTCGACGACGAGAACCCCCAGCAGGCAGAGGCGCAGGCCGAGGCCTATTTCCAGCGGGCCCGCACGAAGTCCTCCAAGCAGCGGCAGCGCGAGAGCGGGCCCTATCGTGAAAGCTCCTTCGCGCGCGCGAGGTTCGGCCGTGGCTAAGCGGGCGATCTGGCAGCGCGATTTCTCCTTCATGGAGACCCGGGAAGATCTGCTCGAAGCCGAGGGGTCCGAGATCCGGGATCGGTCTGTGCGCTCGGCGCGCAACATGCGCCGCCTGGCTACCAACGTGCTGGCGGCGCGGCCCGGGATGTTCTTCATGCGGGGCCTGGCTGCCGACAAGATCTTCGAGGTTCAGCCGGCCGACGGACTGAAGTTCGGCGTGGCGTTCCTGGACACCCAGGCGCTGATCCTGAATGAGAGCGGCGGCACGGTGAAGACCATCGCATCGGTGCCGTGGAGCGATGCTTCGGCGCTCTGGGTGGTTCCCCTGCGGGAGGAGACCCTGATTGGCGATCCGGCCAGCGGGATCTACAAGCTGACCTACGACGCCGGCGACTGGTCGATCGACGACTGGTCCTTCGAGAGCGCGCCGGGGGGCGAGGTGGCGCAGCCCTATTGGGTCTTCAACAAGGGCACCTCTATCACCCCCTCGGCGCGGACCGGCTCGATCACCGTCTCCTCGGACGCGCCGGTGTTCACCCCGGCCCACGTCGGCACCAGGATCCGCTACGGTCAGCGCGAGATCGAGATCGACAGCTTCGTGACCTCCCAGAGCGTCACCGCGACGGTGGTGAGCAAGCTGCCGCCCAGCTATCGGATCACGGTGGCGGATGCCTCGCAGTTCCGCATTGGCGAGGCGGTGGTCGGACAGGACACCAATTTCCAGGGCCTCGTCGTCGCCGTGAATACCGGCGCCAACCAGGTCGACGTGTTCACCACCGCGTTCTTCGAGGGGCCGGACACCGGAGAGAAGCTGGCTTCCGACGATTCCTCCTCGGAGATCTCGGCGAAGACGGAGATCTCGCCCTTGGCCTCGACTATCTGGGACGAGGCTCTGATGTCCCCGGTTCACGGCTGGCCCCGATCGGCCGCCGCAGTCTCCGGGCGGCTGATCTTCGTCGATTTCCCCGATGCCCCGAGCGTGGTGGCTGTGTCAGCCTCCTCGTCGATCCAGAACTTCGATGTGGGCGCCAACGATGACGACGCGATCGTCCGTCAGGTCGGCGATGATGCGCCACGGATCCTGCACGTAATCAATGCGGGCGACCTGATCCTGCTGAGCGACCGGGGCTGCTACCTGATCAACACCCGCGACAGCGGCGTGCTGACCCCCTCGACCTTCAACGCGATCAAGTTCGACAAGCGCGGCGCCAACGAGATCCCCCCGGTGCTGGTCGACGACGCTGTGGTCTTCGTCGAGAGCAACGGCCAGAGCATCGCCGCTGCCATCCTATCGGGCAACGTCTACCTGAAGTGGTCGGTGCGGAACCTGACCCTGTTCCACAACCACCTGGTCATCAGCCCGACCGCGCTCTGCGGCCCTGCCGTCAACTCGCCGAACGTGGAGAAATACCTGTTCGTGGTGAATGGCGACGGCACGCTCGCGGCGGTCAGCTTCTCGACGGGGTTCGGCGAGGAAACGGTCAGCTTCGCGCCCTGGGACACGCTGGGCGCCTTCCACGACGTGATCCCGATGTTCGGCAGTTACTGGTGCGTGGTGGACCGCGATGTCGCCGGCAGCACCGTGCGGATGCTGGAGCGCTTCGACAACGACGCCTTTCTGGATTCGGCGATCGACACGACGGAAAGCTCGGAGGCGCAGGTGCTGCTGATCGGGGGCGAGGTGGTCACCATCGGCGGGCAGGAGATCATCATCTCGCAGGCGGCCCCGACGCACCTTCCCAGCTCCACGGTCAGCATCATGAGCGGGATCGTACATGTCGGAGAGTTCGAAGTGGATGCCAGCGGGCAGCTCGTGGAGGAGCCGGACATCGAGGGCCAGAGGCAGATCGGGCTGAACTTCGAGGCCGAGGTGGCACCGTGGCCGGTCGAGGTGGTCGAGAGCCCCTATGCCGGGGTCCGGCCGACCCGCGCGACCCGGTTCATGGTGTCGCTGCAGGGCACGCTGACCTGCCAGATGCGGGCGAACGGCTACACGCGCCAGATGGGTGGCTACAGCTTCGGGGATGATCTCTCCGTGCCGCCGCCGCAGATCGACCAGATCTTCCGGGTCATGGTCGCGGGCCGCAGGGATCACCCCGACATGGCCGTCATCAAGAACATCCCCGGCCCGTTCACGGTGCTGGCAATCGGGCAAGAGGTGAAGGTGTAATGGATCCAGTGACGTTTGCCCTTGGGGCCCAAGCTATCGGAGGCGCCGCAAGCGCCTTCAGCG
The DNA here is from genome assembly GCF_000220565.1 of Oceanicola sp. S124. GTDB lineage: Bacteria > Pseudomonadota > Alphaproteobacteria > Rhodobacterales > Rhodobacteraceae > Pseudooceanicola. The sequence goes on from NZ_AFPM01000017.1 coordinate 82,101, forward strand.
TTTTGGGTGAGGCCAAGGCCGAAAAGCAGAACGCCGAGATCAACGCCTACATCGGGCGCACCCGGGCGATGCAGACAGACACGACCTCACGGCAAAACCTTGGCGCCGAGCTGGGGTCCATCCGGGCTGCTCTGGGGTCCAACGGGGAAGTGCCGGGCGTCGGCAGCTTCGAGGTGATGCAGGAGCTGAGGGAGACCCGCAACCGAGAGCGCCGGATCGAGTTCGGCAACGAGATGCAGTCGGTCTACGACTATCGTCGCAAGGGGGCCAACGCGATGAAGCTCGGCCGCTTGGGGTTCGTGACCCAGATGGCGAAGGGCGCTCCGTCGATGTTCGGCCTTTACGACTACAATTTCGGGGGCTGATATGGCTGAAATTCGTCGGATCGTCCGCAGCAACCCCATGAGCAACTACCGGCAGGTCGGCGAAGTCGGCGGCGCCAGCTTCGCTGCCCTGGCGGATATCGCCAACGCCGCCTACGACTTCATGGCTCCGGCCGCAGAAAAGCAGCTCACCGACAAGGCGACTGAACAATGGACCGCCTACGCCAAGCAGCAGATGAGCAACAACCGGGTGCCGTTTGCCTACCCTGGCGGAGGTGTGTGGTCGGAGGGGTACGCGAAGGCTCTCTCCGAGGCCGGGTTCGATCAGGATTACATCCGGGCCGCACAGGCCGTGATCGGAGGTGAAAGCGCTGGCGAGTTCAGCGCCCAGGAAGACCATCGGTACACCCCGGCAAGAGCGCGCGAGATTTTTCCCGACGTGTTCGGCGATATGGACGATGCGCAGATCAATGCTCTCGTCGGGGCCGGTCCTCAGGAGTTTTTCGAAACGACCTACGGCTCCGGCACTCGCCGCGGTCAGAACCTCGGGAACACCCAGCCCGGAGATGGCGGACTGTTCCGTGGGCGTGGCCCCATCCAACTGACCGGGCGCGCGAACTATGAGCGATACGGCGGGATGATCGGCCAGGATCTCGTCGGCAATCCCGATCTGATCACCAGCGATCCTCAAGTCGCCGCTGCTGTCACCGCTGCCTATCTTCAAGACCGGGTGCAGATGACGGGTGATCCGGTCGCGGATGTGCGCGGAGCGGTTGCTGGTTCGCGCACCGGAGCAGGGTTCGCCAACAACATCGACGCTGACCGTGCGCGGTTCCGGAGCGCATCATCCCTTCCTGCCGCCTCGGCGCCGGCTCCGACGCTTGTGAAGACGGCTGACGGAAACATCGAGCCCCGGCTCTACTCGCCCCTGTCGGGGCCTCTCCTGCAGGCCCACAACGCGGCTGCCGGCACCGCCTACATGTCCCAGATCTCCCTGTCTGCGGCGCAGGACTTCAGCGCCCTGCATTCTCAGTACCTCATGGACCCAGAGGGCTTCATCGACGCCGCCAGAGGGTACGTCGAGCAGGTTGTCGAGCAGGCGCCAGACCCCTTCAAGGCCGATCTGCGCGCCACCCTGGAGGAGGACATGCAGCAGAACTACCTCGGGATTGTTGAAGACAAACAGAGGGATATTCGACAGCGCGCAGACAACAGCAGCAGGGCCCTGGTGGACCGTCGCCAGAAGGAGCTGGCGGAGGCAATCGCCTCTGGCAACGCTGATGCCGTCACTGCCGCCGAGGCTCGGCTGAACGGACTGCTGCGCGCGCGCGAAGCCCTCCCGGGTGTGGCGTGGACCCGTGCTCAATCGGAGAACGTCATCCTGGACGCCTACGGCAGCGCCCAGAAAATCGAAAAGGATCGCATCAAGGAGCTGACCAAGGAGTATGGAGCAGATCTGGACACCGCGATCTCTGCGGTCGAGAACGGCCTTCGGTCGGCCGACGAGGCCCTGCTGAATGACCCGAACGTCTGGCAGATGCAGCCTGAAAAAGCTCGTGAGCTGGCGTCGAAGATCACCCTCCGAGAGAACATGCCCGGATTCAACTCTGCCACCCCAGCTGAGCGGGCTGAGGTAATCCAGAGCTGGGAGGACACGCCGGTTACTTCGGCGGGCGAGATCGACATCTTCAAGGCCATGGTCGACATGGACAAGAAGGCGACCGCGGCCCTGGAAAAGGATCCCGTTCAGTACTTCCAGGACTTCATGCCGGAGGATAGCAAGCCGCCAGAGATCCCAGCTGACCCGACCGATCCCGGCTTCATGTCTGCCCTGGTCGAGCGATCTCAGTACGCCTCTGAGCGTGCTGCCGAGGGCTACACCGACGCCCCGGTGATCTTCTCCGCAGAAGAGGTCACGGCATTCTCGTCCATTCTCGGCAAGCAGAGCCCCGCAGCCGTGCGCGCTGTGGCCGCATCGGCCATTGCGCAGGGCCTCGGCGAGAACGCACGGTATGCTCTGGATCAGCTCGACGTGGATCCGGTCACCCGCTACGGCGCCAAGATGATCGCCGCAGGTGGTAGCGAGACGCTGCTGGCGGAGGCGATAACCGGGCAGGAGCGGATCAACGAGCGCCTGGTGCAGCTGCCTTCTAACAGCACCAGTATCGAGGCTGTATCGAAGGACATCGCAGTATCTGTGTCCGACCTTCCTCTGCCAGAGAGCGCCAAGCGAGAGATACTGGATTTCGCCACCGCGTTGCTGGCTGGTCAGGACAGCTATCAGGGCGTGGACCCCAACTCTAAGAAGGCTCAGGAACTGCTCTCTGAGCAGATCAATCGGGCACTGGGCCAAGGTCGCAACGCTAAAAATCAGTTGATAGGCGGCGTGCAGAAGATCGCTGGCCACCCTGTCTTCCTTCCCTTGGAAATGTCTGGGGACCGTCTGGATGGTGCGATCAAGGCCACCTTCTCGGGCGGTGAAGCCAAGGGCTTCCTCGACCGGATCGCCTCGGGGATGATGTTGACCGAGGATGCTCCGAACCGGTCGGTCAGCGAAGACCTGTGGAAGCAAGCGTCAGACTTTGGCGAGGGAGGTTCGGTGCCGATGTGGGGCGGGCGCCCGCTCGACCCTCGCATGTATCTGGACAAAAAGATCCGCCTGGTCGCCGCCGGCCGCCGCGATGGTAAGCCCCAGTACCGCATGGAGGTGAGCATCATCGGTGCCCCTGTCACAGACATTGTGAACGAGGACGGAACGATCTTCTATTTCAACCCCGAGTCCCTGATTGAGGCCACGCGATGACCTTCCTTTTCGAGCCGGACCAGCAAGCACCTCGGATCGCAGGGCGGAGGCCTCCCACGGAAGGGGAGGTCTCTTGGTTTGAGGGGCTGGGGGCGGCAACCACCTCTGCCTCGATCGAGAACAACGCCAACTTCCGGGCCCAGAACGTCACCTCAGAGGTCGAAGTGGAGAAGCTCGAGGATATCTTCGACCGGATCGGCGAGGGCCCCCTTCTGGAGCGCCTGAAAGAGCGAGGTATGGTCTCTGACACCATGGAGACCATCACGCCCGATCTTCTCAGGCACAACGGCAGGGCGCGTCAGGAAATGCTCGACATGGCAAGGGAGCGCGCCAGCGAGGACACCGATGGCTGGGGTGATCTCGACCTGTCGGAAGAGGGGATCACCGCCGAAGCGAACAAGCGACTTCAGAGCGACTACCAGGACGCCCAGGACATCCTATCGATGATGGGAGGAGGGCGTGGTGCGGCTGAGATGCTGGGCGGTATGATCGGCATCACAGCCGACATCCGCAACGCGCCGTTCCTTCTTCTTGGCGGTGGGTCAGGGTCATTCGTGCGGATCGCTGCCCGAGAGGCGCTTCTAAACGCTGGCGCTGAAGGGGTGTTCCTTCCGTCGCAGTTCGACATGGCGGAGCGCCTGAATATCCCTGACCCGAACGTGCCTCGGCAGCTTGCAATGGCTGCCGCCGCTGGCGCAGTCATCGGTGGCGTCGTCGAAGGGGCCGCGCGAGGGATAGCCTATTGGCGCGGCCGGGGGGCGAGGTCCCAGGCTCACAGCCTGTCCTCTCGGCCAGAAGAGGACATGTCGGTCGAGCTTGCCGAGGACATCCTGACCAGTGAGGCCCCGGATCCGTTCGTGGTTCTTGAGCGCCGGGCGCGTGAGGCGCCTCCCTTCGTCCGCGACACCCCGCAGCCCCGAGACATGCCGGAGCTGGCCGACTTCGCGAGGACGGCCGATGTTTCGTTCCCCTCTGGTATGGCACCCGTCAGGTTCGACACGACCGCGGCTGTCAGCTCGAATGCCCGATATCAGGCGGCGCGCGCAGCTGACCCGATCACGATGCAGAGGTACGAGGAGCTTTCCGCCCGCAAAGAGACCTACCGCCGCTGGATGGAGGAGATCAGGGCCGGCCAAGCTGCCGATGCCGATCAGGCCGAGGCCATGCTGGAAGAGGCGATTGGTGTTGCGCAGGAAAGGCTGAGGGCGACCCAGGGGAAGGGCAACAAGGCCAAGATCCGCGCCACGATCCGTGAAATGCAGGCTGATCTGCAGGATATGCAGAAGGTCCAGCGGGGGGCCGAGACTGGTGACACCAGAGAGTTGCGCCGCGCGATTGTAGAGGTCGACGAGCAGATGCGTGATCTCGCCCCCGCCGTCGGTAAGGCTTTCCGGGATGGAGATGCCGCGCCGGTGCCTGACGGGGCGGAATTGCCCGGTCGCGCGCCGGACGTGGCTGAAGTGGATGCGATGATGTCGCAGTTCTTCGGCGATCAGGGCGAGGTCGACGTGCCTGTTGTGGTGCGTGAGGGCGCAGCGCCTCAAGACAGGCCGTCTTCGGTCTCTCCGCTGGCAAACCCGGCGGATGCAGATGCCGATGCGGCCATTCAGGGCATCGTCGCGGACACCCAGGAAGAGATCGAGCTGAACGGCGACTTCGAGGTCATCGACATCGACGGGAACACGCGCATGGCGTCGGACGTGCTGCGCGATATGGAAGAGGACAGGAGCTTTGCCGAGCAGGCGAAGATCTGTGGCGTGAGGACCAAGGCATGAGCTTTTCGGACTGTATGCAGCGCGGTATCGACGCTGGCCTGATCGACCCGATCCGGGGGAAGAAGGCGCAGGAGCGATGGGAGTTCCTGAAAGACCAGTACGTCGCCAACGGTCGCCCGGAGCAGGTTGCGATGGTCATGGCCGCCAAGCGGATAAGCGACGAGGCCGATCGAGCGGCAAAGATGCGGGCTCACGCGCAGGTCAGCACCTTGGCGGTCAGCAAGAGGCTCAACGATCAGGTCAACTCGACCCCGAAAAAGGACCTGAAGAAATTCTCCAGCCGATCGGTCGAGGCGCTGGATTATGAGGCCCGCAGCCTCGTCCGCCTCTTCAACAGCAAGGTGAGTTCCTTCCTCCGGCAGAACCACCGGAAGATCACTGGCTCCATGCGCAACCCCGCGATGATGAAGAACATCGTGATGGAGCTGCATGGTCAGAGCACCGGGGATGCGGCTGCTGCCGCCATGGCTGGTGGCATCCGGCAAGCCATGGAGGACATGCGGGTCATGTTCAACGAGGCCGGCGGCTACATCGGCAAGCTCGACAACTGGGGGATGCCGCATTCGCACGATCGCCTGGCTATCACCCGGGCCGGTTTCGAGGAGTGGTTCGGCTACATCAAGGATATCCTCGATTGGGAACGGATCGAAGACTATGCGACGGGGCAGCCGTTCCAGGCGCCCGGTGCTGCAGCGCCCGCTGACGACGTGAAGCGCGCCTTCCTCAAGGAGGTCTACGACAACATCGACTACGGGCAGGGGTCGCGCGAGGCGAGCTATGGGCGCGCCCAGGGGCAGGCCCTCTACAAGGCGCGCTCAGAGCAGCGCGTGCTGCACTTCACGGATGGTGAGGCATGGATCGGGTACAACCAGCGCTTCGGCTCCGGCGATCCCTTCAAGAGCCTCATGACCCATATTCACGGCATGGCCTATGACATCGCGGCGATGCGTCGCTTCACGCCCAACCCGAACCTCGGCGTCGACTACATGAACCAGCTCGTGACCAAGCGGATGCGGGAGACTGGTGAGCGCATGGGGTACTTCGACGATGCCGAGACGGCGCGGCGCATGATGCGGATCTTCTCGGGACCGAATTCCCCCAAGGGGGCCGCCGCAGAGCTGATGGCGGGCTTCCTCTCCTCCGCGCGCCACGTGATGACCGCCGCATTCCTAGACCGGGCAGTGGTGGCCTCGATCTCCGACTTCAATAGCATGAGGCTGGCTGCCAAGGCGTTCGGCTTGAGCCGCGGGAACATCGTGTCCGCCTACAGTCGGACCCTTGGGGACATGGTGCGGCAGGGCACGATGCAGACGCAGGACCTTCTCCGGCACCAATGGGTGATGGATACCATTGCCGACCCCGGCGCCGCCACCGCGCGCTTCCAGCAGGAGATCGCACCGTCCGAGATTGCCGAGCGCCTGTCCTCGGCCTCGATGCGCCTTCAGGGCCTGACGCACCACACGGACACCCTGAAATTCGCGATGCAGTCAGGGTTCTGGGGAGAATTCGCAAGCCATGCGGGCAAGCCTCTGTCCGATCTCCCTGCCGAGCTTCAAACCCTACTCCGCAAGCATGACCTGACAGATGAGGAGTGGCTGACCTTTGCCGCTCCGGAGAACCTCTATCAAGCCGGAAACGGAGCCACCTTCCTTAACCCGCTTCACTGGCGTGCCGGTCGCCCAGGCGCGGATAGTGAGGCGGATCAAATATTCATGAAGGTGCAGAGCGCCATCGAGGAGGTGACGGAGATCGCAGTTCCGACGCAGAGCCTTCTCGCAAGGGCGTTCTATGACCCGAGTGGCGTCGGGCTCACGCCCGGGTCGATCCTGTACGAGATCGGCAAGTCGGGAATGATGTTCAAGAGCTTCGTGGCGGCCTTCACCGTGAACCAGGTGCGGATGATAGTGGCGCAGCCGACGACTGGCGGCAAGATCTCCTACGGCCTGAGCATGGCCGGCGGGGCGACGATCCTCGGCGCCATGAGCCTCCTGATTGGGGATCTCCTGGCAGGCCGCGATCCCGCCAATGCCAACCCGGCCGACAACCCGATGTTCTGGGCCAAGGCAGCGATGAAGGGGGGCGGGTTTGCGATCATCGGAGATATCGTCGCTACCGGGCAGGCGTCCTGGGGAGGTGGTTTCGGTTCGTATGTCGCCGGTCCTGTCCCGCAGCTGATGAACGACGCATGGGGCCTGACCATCAAGAACGCCTATGAGTTCGCGACCGGAGAGGACACCAACTTCGCCTCCGAGCTTGCGAAGGCCGGCAGGCGATACACTCCGATGGCCCAGACCCCGCTCGTCGGCCCGGCCGTGGATCGCCTGTTCTGGGATCAGCTGCAGCTCTTCCTCGACCCCGAGAGCGTCACGGCGCTGCAGAGCAACGAGACACGCAGGTCAAATCGGGATGGAAACGGGTCGTTCTGGGCGCCTGGCGAAGTGCGTCCGTCCCGCGCCCCCGACTTCATGGACATGATCGGCGGCTAGGTGCATTCGCCGGCACCCGGGCCTCAGCCATGGTGCCGGCATGGTTACTGTCCCTTCGACCCCCCGCGTCAACACCATCACGCTGGCCAGCGCCTCGGCCGGGCCTTTCGAGGTCGGCTTCCGCCTGTTCGAGGCGGCGGCGGTCGAGATCTACGTGAATGGCGATCTCGTATCCTCCGGCTACACGGTCACGGCCAACTTCAACGATGGCTACGACGATGCTGCCACCATCCTCTTCGACGAGGCGCTGGAGGCGGCAGACGTGATCGTCGTCTTCGGGAAGATGACCCCGCAGCGCGGCAACGACTACGGTGCGGTGGAGCCGAAGCTGACCGCCAAGCTGAACCTGGAGCTGGGGAAGATCTGGGCCGTCCTGTCCGAGCATCGGCACGGTCTGGACCGGGCGCTGCGGGGCTTCAACGAGGCGCCCATCGGTGACCTTGAGGCCGAGAAGGCGATCTACTGGAGCGGGACCGAGTTCGTCGCCGGGCCGAGCCTTGCCAATATCGCGGCCGCACAGGCGAACGCAGAAGCCGCGCTTCAAGCTGCACAAGATGCCGCCGAAAGCGCCGAAGAGGCCGCGACCTTCGACCCCTCGCTCTTTCTCACCAAGGCGGGCAACCTAGCGGGTGTCGCGGATACCGACACGGCTCTTGCGACCCTCGGGGGCGGAGTGTCGGGCATCGCGGTATTCAAGCTCGCCACCCAGGGCGCGATCCGCAGCTATCTGAGCCTCGGCAGTGCGGCTCAGCAGCCGTTCACCGATAACGTCGATCTGGCGGTGAACCCTTCCCATGTCGGATCGCGCGGGAACGTTGCTGCCTACGTCGCCGCGCGTGATATCACCGATCCGCACCTGATCGTCAGCACTTCCGACACCGGAAATACCTCCCTATCGGCGGGATCGGAATACCAGGTTCCGTTCAACGATGTGCTCCATCAGGACGCGGATATCGTCCCGGGCATCCAGCTCTTCTCTGGCGATCTGGTCTATGTGCCGGCCGGCATCTACTACGCCGAGTGGGAATCGGCCTTCTTCCGCAACAGCGGCAGCAACACCGGACGCTTCCTGACCACTCTGCGGGACAAGACCGCTGGTGTGGATCTTGGCTATGGGGCGCGTGGCGCCTGCAGCGCATACGAGCATGGCTCGGGACATGGGCGCGCGAGATTTACCCTCGTCGCGACATCCACGGTCGGGCTCGTCGTGGATGTCGCCAGCTACAGCCTTGAGCTAGAAGCGGTGGACCCAAACTTTGCCCGCCCGGCGCGGAACCGCTTCCTTCGGCTCTGGAAGGTGGCGTGATGGAAGGCAGACCCTACGAATTCTGGATCGCATTGCTCACCGGGATGCTGATCGTCTTCGAGCGCCACCGGGATAAGCCGGTGTTCGCCCGCGCGGTGATTGCTGCGATCTCCGGGGGTATCGGGTTCTCGATGGCGCCGGACCTCAGCGAGTGGCTGAACCGCAGCGAGACCCTGGCGGCGATGATCCTGACCGCCCTCGGCTATCTGGTCATCGACGTTGCGGCCAGCATCATTGCAGACCGCGATTTCCTGAAGGATTTCATCAAGTCCCGGCTCGGAGGTGGGAAGGGATGAGACACACCAAGGACACATTGCGCCGGCAGCGCGGGCTGATCGTCTTCCTGATTGCCCTCATCGTCGTGTGGCTCGTGGGGCAACCCTTCATGGATGTCTGCCGGGATGCCTTCTTCAACCTGATGGGTCCGCGCTGACTTCCTTGCATCGGACCTCGGACGCCCGGGGCTGATGATCCTCCTGCAACTCAGGAGGAAGACCCAATGACCTATCATCTTGGCAAAGGCTCTCTGGCAGAGCTGGAGGGCGTGAAGCCCGAGCTGGTGTCCGTGGTGAAGCGCGCGATCGAGCTGACCACCCAGGACTTCACCGTGCATGACGGCCTGCGCACGGTGGAAGAGCAGAAACGCTATGTGGCCAGCGGCGCGTCCACCACCATGAACTCCAAGCACATCACCGGCGATGCGGTGGATCTGGTGCCCTACATCAACGGCAAGCTGCGCTGGGAATGGCCCCCGATCTACAAGATTGCGGCGGCAGTGGCCGAGGCGGCGCGCGAACTGCAGGTCGAGCTGCGCTGGGGCGGCGTCTGGGATCGGAAGCTGTCCAGCATCGACCCCCTGCCTCTCGCCATGGAAGAAGCGGTCGAGACCTACGTGGCCCGGCGCCGGTCGGCCGGGCGGCGTGCCTTCATCGACGGCCCCCATTTCGAGCTGGACTGATGCTCGTCCTCCGTCTCCTCTTCCGAAACCGCACCACCTCGGCAATCACCGCGGTGGTGCTGGTCTTCGCGACCCTCTTCACCTGGCACAAGGTCGACAAGGGCAGTGCGGTGCGGAAGGCCGTGGCCGAGTATGTCGCGGATCTGGAGCTGGAGACCGCCCGGGCGAGGATCGAGGAGATCGAGCGCCGCGCCCGGGTGGCCGAGGAGGCCGGTGCCCGGCTGCAGGAGAGGCTGCAGGCGGCCGAGGGCGAGGCGATCCGCATGAACGAGGAGATCGAGCGATATGCCGAAGAGACAGACGTTCCGGCTGATGGCCTTGTCGATGATGGCCTGCTTGACCGGCTGCGCGGGCGCTGACCGGGCGATCCGTGACGCTGCTGGGGACCGGGCGGCGATCGAGGAAACCCGCGCGCTGCCGGCTCTCCCCTCCGACTGCCGGCGCCTGCATCGCAGCGGGGTAGGGGCGGGCGACAGGATCGACGTGGCGCTGCTGAAGACCGACGCGGCCCTTGTCAGGCACCAGGCGCAGACCGGCCACTGTGCCGCCTGGTACGATGATCTGCGCGCCGGATGGGCCGACACCCCCTGACCTTGCATTCGGCGGCCCCTGTGGCGCTCGTAGAACCGTCTCATGACCCCGACAGGAGATTGAGATGGCCCGCGTCACCGACGCCAGCGATGACTGGCAGAGCGTCACCCTTACCCAAGATGAAGTCTGGCAAGTGCAGGTCGGCGCCCTGCGCGTCAGTACCGCGGCGGCGCCCGTGCAGAAGGATGGGATCATCCTCCGGGCCTTCGGTGGCCGGCGCGAGGACAGCGCGATCTACGCCAGCGGCACCACCGTGAAATACAAGCTTCACGAGACGGTCGAGAGCGCAGTTTTCGTGCGCGAAGCGGCTACTTGAGGTGTGAAAATGGCAAACATTATCGACACAAGATCGACTTTTCGGCTGGCTAAAGCCCCGACATCTTGGATCATCGCGTGGGGCATTGGGCAATCGAACATGGCGGGCCGCGCCCCGAACCTATCGTCTGTAATCGTTCCCGAGGGGGCGGGGCTGAAGTACGAACACGCGACCGGCGACCTGGTGCATATGGTGGATCCGACTGGATATGATGCAGGATCCGTCAACAAGGGTTCTCTTGGGCCATCCCTGTGTCGGGAGGTTTACGAGCAGTCAGCTGGCCGCGTGGGGTTGATCTTCGTAAATACCGGATACACCGGCACCGGCATCCTGCCCGGACAGGAGTGGTCGGACAGCCCCAGCGGGGCAGACAGGTGGACGCCATCGAAAAACAAGTGGAATGCGGCCATTGCGTCGGCGCTATCTGACAAGCTGAATGTCGTCGGGTCGTGCATCCTGTTCTCGCAGGGTGAATACAACGCTGAGCAGATCGACGACTCCGACCCGGGTGTTGACAAGGCGGCGTGGAAAACTGCGTTCCTCGATTTGATCGGCCGGGCGCGCACCCACGCTGGCTCTGATCGGATCCCGGCGGTCATTCTCCAGACCGGACAGCGCAGCGACGGTGACACGACCGGATATCAAGACATCCGCGCCGGACAGGCGGAGCTTGTTCGGGACAACGCCCTGGTCTTCATGGGTCACGCTGGCTCACGCTACTTCCAAGAGCGTGGGCTCCAGTTCGACACGTTCCATTTCACCGACGAGGGATACGACGAGATGGGCCGCTCGGCAGCGTCGACCATCCTGTCGGCGGCGATGGGCGCCAGACCAGGTGGGCTTGAATAAGATGGCTCGCCCGAAGGTGCAGTAAGGAGACCCCAACATGCCTGAGATCGACGAAATCACCCCTGAGTTCGACAGAGTTGACATGGGCAGCGAAGACCTGCTGGTCATCTTCAGCGCCTCGGCCGATGCCGGCGGCCGCGTGCCGGTGTCCGAGTTCATCGCGGGCAACAGCATCGCGGTGGACGGTGGCGACCATGACTTCGGCACCAGCACGATCACCAACCTGACCTCCAACACCGCGATCCTCGCCAACCTGGTCTTCGCCTCGAACAAGAAGATCACCAACATGCTGACGGGCGACGTGTCGGTGGAGTTCGCGGCGACGGCCTCGGGCGCCAGTCAGACGGTGGCCGTGACCTTCACCGGGGCGGCGGTCTCGATGCTGCTGATCGCCGACTTCATCGAGGCCCTGCCGGATGGGCTGGTGCTGCAGGGCGCCTGGATCTCTGGCGCCAACGCGGTGAGCTTCAAGGTCTACAACGCGACGGGCAGCGAGATCGCGGGGGCCACCTATTCGGCCCGGGTGGCGGCGTTCTCGACCGGCACGCACGTCCCCTGATCCGATATCGGAAACCCGATAACGAGAGAACCCCGGCCTGATGGTCGGGGCTTTTTCGTTCCTGTTTCATTCTGTACCGTGCGGACTCGCAAACAGGGCGGGGGAGCCATGCCGCGCAGACTATGGGTCAAGTGTGCCTGCGGGCACGAGGCCGACTTCGAGATCTCCGAGTACGAGAAAACCAGCCGGGAGTTTCTGTTCCCCCGGCTGGTCTGCAAGCGGTGCCGTCGACGGGGCGCCGCGGTCGACATGATCGTCTATTGGGACACCGGGGTCAGCGCCGCGCCGAGCCCAAGGTGACGGGCGGTCAGGGGCGGCCTGTGCCCCGGCGCTACAGCCGATCATAGAGCAGCCGGAACCCCCTGAAGCTGGCGATGGTCCTGACCGGGCCATACCGCTCAGAGAACAAGGGTTTGTCGGTGGGCGTCCTGAGCTTCAGCAGGTGACGGCCGAGGCGGATTGTCAGCCCCCATTTCCACGCCCAGATCATCCTCCTTCTCCTTCGCTGATCAGGATGCGCAGGATTTCCTGCTGCACATCTGCCAGTCGGCTCGCGGCGTGGGCGACCTCGGACACGGTGTCGGCGATGTAGGCGTCTCGGCCTGCGTCCTCTGTCTTCACCAGCAGCGCCCGCAGCGCGGTGATGCGGTCAGGCAATTGGCGCTCCGAGATCAGCAATGCCTCGCCCGCCTCGATCTCCTTCATGTCCCGGTGCTGGGGGCTGTCGATCACTACTACCGCCCGCTTCCCCGTGATCGGGTCTTCCAGGTGAAGCGCGGGCCGGTCGATGTAGCCGATCACGCGGTAGTAGGTATCGCCGTTCCGATAGAGCTTCTGCAGGTGGTCTTCAGGGCTGGTCATCGGAGCCTCCAGGGGTGGCTTTGCGCGGGTCATCCTCGACCCACATGGAGCCGATAACGGTGACATAGAGTGAGTTGATCATCTCGGCCGTCAGGTGGCAGCCGGTCCCGCGCTCGTGTGCGCGCTTCATTCGGTTCAGCGCGTCGTGGGTGGGTGAGAAGACGCCGGTGTGGGGATCGTTATCCATGTTCGCACCCAGGTTACTGAGCTGGCTCGGTGCAGCCTTCACAGGCGCGGCCGTCTTCGGTCAGGATCAGGGCGTCCTCGCTCAGCAGGTGTTCCGACCCGCAGAACTCGCAGCGCTCGATCTCGTCGTCCAGCCACGCTTCCCGCAGGGCGCTGAGCTGCTTCAGGATCTGGCCGGTCTCCATGAAGGGGCCGTTCATCGCCTCAACCAGCCGCTCGATCTCGCGGACCTGGTTGTGCAGTTCGATCTTCTCGTCTCGGTCAAGCATCCGAGCCTCCAGAGTTGATGCGGGCGGCCTCGGCACGGTCGAGGCGGTCGATCTCGGCAGCGATCAGGGCGCCGGCCCGCACCAGGTCCTCGCGGCGAGACTTCGGCTTGTACCAGTCGCTTGACCATGGCCAGAACGGCAGGATCTTGGATCGCGGTCGCTCTCCGACGGGCAGTCCGTCCCTTGCGCCCGGCGCGGCATAGATTGCAGCCGCAACCGCCATCTCTCCGCTATCGTGCGTGTCGTCATGCTCGGGCGTCCAGCCTTCGACCGAGATCTGGCGCGCGCGCTCTGCGGCGATGCTCTCAATTCCGTTCATAACAGCCTCCATCAGGTTGGGATTTCTCGGCCCCGGGCGCGCAGAACGGCGCCCAGGGCTGTGGTTGTTTCGATCTCTCGACACAACTCGGTCCCGTATCTGTCTGGAGTTATGAGATTTTCAGCCTGAGCCTTTGACTACGAATCAAGGGGTCGGGGGTTCGAATCCTCCCCGGTGCGCCACTTCCCCTCAAATGTCCAGCTGAGACGAGCGCTTGGGAACTTGTTTCCACCGTGGCGCAGACTTCTGACCACGCGCGAATTTCGTCCCTGTCTCATGACGGTCCGTCAGTGGCCGGCCGGCAGGCAGTATTGCCCGGCTTGCGTCAGGGTCTGCCAATCTCACAAGCTCATGATCCGATGCGCCAAGGCTCCGCCTTCGGTGAGGGCGCAACCGCGGCTGTTTCTAAGGCCCTGATCCGACGTCCTGATGTCGGTGGCGCGCGCCTCCTGGCGCTTCGGAAGCGTTGAACGAGGGGCCCACAGGCGCCTTTCCTCACACGGGGGATCCGAAACGTAAGGGAAGACCTCTCCGGGCCTGCACGGGGCCTGCCGTTCAGGTGCGCGGCGAGCCGGAGAAAGAAGCACACCGGTCGCCCAGGAGGTCAGAGGCGGCTTCGATCGGCAACCTTGCTGTCTCTGAGGGAACTGAGGGTCTTCCGGGCCTGCATGTGCTCGCGCGCCTGATTGACCGTTTCTACCGCCGTGAGGCAGCCGTCGCGGTAGCGGCGGATGATCAGTGTGGCGGCGTCGGAGATGTCTGCGAGGGGCCCTTCGACCTCGATGGTGTCGCAGGGGTCTGCCAGTCCCGCGATCTGCAGGCGCGCGCTGCCCTGATGGGACCAGAACCAGGGCGGGGCCGGGGGCGGCGGGGGCTTTCCCGTCAGGATCGCGGCGACCCGGCGCGCCTGTTCCGAGGCACAGGCCACGGATTCCAGGCGGACGGGGCCCACGGCAAAGGGGGTGGGGGCCTCGGCACAGTCGCCGATGGCGAAGATGGCGGGATCGCTTGTGGCGTGGGTGTCATCGGTGCAGATCCCGTTGCCGGTCGTCAGGCCGGCAGCCTCGGCCAGTTCCACGTTGGGCATGACCCCTGCGGCCAGCAGGAGGGCGTCGAATGCCTGGACCTCTCCGCCGGCCAGAAGCAGTTGTCCGGGGCGGACCTCCTCGATCCGGGCCTCCAGCCGGATGGTCGTGCCCCGGGCCTCGTGGAAGCGGCGGAACCAGTCCGACAGCTCCGGCGAGACGGAGCGCGACATGAGACGGGGCGCGGCCTCGAACAGCGTGACCTCGATGCCGCTGCCCTGCAGCGCGGCTGCGGTTTCCAGGCCGATGAAGCCACCGCCGATGATGGCCAGACGGGCCACGCCGGGCAGCGCCGCGATCAGGCGGCGGGTGTCGGCGGCATTGCGCAGGGCCAGCGGCGCAGCCTCGGCCAGGCCGGGCAGCGGGGGCAGGCGGTTGCGCGCCCCCGTCGCCAGGACCAGGTGGTCGTAGGGCAGGGCACTGCCGTCCGCGAGGATCACCTGACGGTCGGTGCGCCGGATCTCGCGCACCGGCTGACCAAGCCGCAGGGTGATGTCCTGCCGGGCATAGAGGGCTTCGCCGCGCAGCGGCATCCAGCCGGTCTCGCCGCGTGATTTCAGCACGTCCTTCGACAGGGGCGGGCGCTGGTAGGGCAGCTCCGGGTCGTCGCCGACCAGTGTGACCGGGCCGGTGTGGCCCTGCTGGCGCAGGCCGAAGGCGCAGTCCACGCCGGCCTGGCCGCTGCCGATGATGACGACCCGGCTCATTGCATCAGGTCCGGCAGGAAGAGCGTGATCGAGGGGAAGGCGATGAGCAGGGTCATCACCACCACCTCGCAGAGCAGGAACCAGCCCACGCCGCGGAAGATGGTCCACATGGGCACCTCGTCTCCGACCACTGATTTCACCACGAAGACGTTCATGCCCATGGGTGGGGTGATCATGCCGATCTCGATGTACTTCACCACGATGATGCCGAACCAGATCAGGTCGAGGTCCAGCGCCTTCATCATCGGCAGGAAGACCGGCATGGTGATCAGCATGATGCCCAGCGGATCCAGGAACATGCCCAGGATCAGGAAGACGATCGACAGGGCGATGACCACCAGCAGGGGGTCGCCGGCCCAGCCCCCCACCATGTCGACCAGCATCGAGCTGACACCGGTGAGCGACAGCAGGCGGGTATACATCACGGCGCCCATGCCGACGAAGAAGATCTGGGCGGTGACCGACATCGTTTCCTTCAGGGCTTCGAGGAAGCGCCGGCTTGTCATGCGGCGTTGGACCAGGGAGATGGCCAGGGCCAGGGCGGCGCCCACGGCCCCGGCCTCGGTGGGCGTGACGATGCCGCCGTAGAGCCCGCCGATGATGCCGAGGATCAGCACGCCCAGGGGCCAGGTTTCCTTCAGCGAGGACATGCGGTCGCGCTTCAGGGTGGCAAGGTCCGCCTCGGCCAGCCTGGGCGCCAGGGCGGGGTTCAGGCGGCAGCGGATCAGGATCATCACCACGTAGGCGGCACCCGTCAGGAGGCCCGGGATCACCCCGGCGATCAGCAGCCGCGAGATGGAGACCTCGGCGAACACGCCGTAGAGGACCAGCAGGATCGAAGGCGGGATCAGGGCCGAAAGCGTACCGGCCGACGCGATGACACCGGTCGCCAGGCCCTTGTCGTAGCCGGTGCGCAGCATTTCTGGGATGGCAAGGCGGCCCATGGCCGCCGCCGAGGCGAGGGACGAGCCGCAGGCCGCCGCAAAGCCGGCGCTGGCCATGTTGGCCGCCACGGCCAGCCCACCGGGCAGGGCCGAGAACCAGAGCCGTGCGGCGCGGAAGAGGGCGCTGGAGATCCCGGACTGGTTGGCGATGGCCCCCATCAGCAGGAACATCGGGATCGCGGTCAGATCCCAGCTGGCCGCGAAGGAGAAGGGCGTCTCGCGCAGGATCGACAGGGCGATGGGCCAGTTGCGCACATAGGCCAGGCCGCAGACCGACACCACGCCGAGCGCCACCCCGATGGGGGTGCGCAGGCCGATCAGGGTCAACAGGATGGCCAGGGTCACAAGGCCGAAGATCAGGCTGTCCATGTCACTCGGTCTCCGTCATCGGGGTCGTGGGGGAGGTGAGGCGCTCGGCCAGGCGCAGCAGCAGCACCAGCACCATGGCGGTGCCCGCCACGGGCAGCAGCCAGCGGGTGGGCCAGATCGGAAGGTAGCCGCCGAAAATCTCCCAGACCTCGGCGCGGCGGGTCTTGGCCATGGCCGAGACCCAGGTCTGCCAGACGAAAGCGCCGACATAGGCGATGCTCAGCAGTTCCACGAAGATCTCGGAGCCCTTGCGCATCCCGTCAGGCATGAAGGCGACGAAGAGGTCGGCGCTGACATGCTGGTCACGCAGGGTGACCCAGGCCAGGGGAAGGAAGGCCACGGCGATCATGTAGTAGGTCGCCGTGATCTCGCCGGTGCCGGGCAGGGGGTGGTGAAAGACGGTGCGCGAGACGACGTCGACGGTGACATGGATCATCATCAGCGCACCGGCCAGCATCGCGACGTAGAAGAGGGCATCGGCCACGCGCGACAGCATTCGGTTCAGGCGGGTCATGACGCCTCCGGTTGCAGGGGAATGGGGATCGGGGTGCAGAAACGGGAGAGGGCAGGGAGGCCGGGACGCCGCAGCGCCCCGGCCGGCCAGGCTCAGGGGATCAGAGCGATCCGGGGTCGACCTTGGAGAAGACCTCTTCCCAGAGCTTGGCGGAGAAGGCATCGACATCCGTGCCGATCTCGGCCGAGTAGCCGCGCCAGGTCTCGACGTTGGCCAGGTAGGTGTCGAGCAGGGCACCCGGATCGGCCAGGCCGAGCTGCTTGCCGTTCTCGATCAGGCGCGCGCGGTCGGCATCGACGAAGCCGGCGACCATGGCGGCGATGTCCTCTCCGGCCGGAACCAGCTCGACGCCCATTTCGGCCTGCTGGGCTTCAAAGCTCTGCTGGTCACGCAGGACGTAGTTGCCGATGGTATGCTTGGCGGTGACCAGGGCAGAGGCGCGAAGGTGGGCGGCCTGGGCCTCGGGGCTCATGTCCAGGAAGGTATCGCGGTTCATCGCGAAGCCGACGGCCGGGGCGGCAACGCCGAGCGGCAGGTCGGTGACATGCTTGGCATATTCGCCGTAGCCGTAGGTCTGCAGCCATTCGCGCGCCGCCATCAGGCAGTCGAGCCCGCCGCGTTGCAGCAGGCTGACCGCTTCGGTCAGGGTGACGGACATCGGGGTGGCGCCGCCCAGGGCCGCCATTTCGCTATAGCCGCCGGTGGCGCGCACGCGCATGCCCTTCAGGTCGGCCATGGTCGCGACGGGTTTGGTGCACATCAGCCGGTACGAGGCCGAGGCGAACCCGCCGAGCGGCAGCACGTTGTTGTCCCTCGCCTCGTCCAGGCACTCGGGGCAGTCGAGGAAGATCGTCTGGGCTGCCGCGCCGGCCACGGCCACCGGGTCATCGCCTGGAACCACGGTGGAATAGAGCAGCGTCAGGGAGGGCATGGCCTCGGGCGTGTAGACCGGGATCGCGAGGCCCGCCTGCATCAGGTTGTCGTCCACCGCCGCAAGCGAGCCGCGCCCATCGGAGAGCTGGCCGCCGGCGATCAGCTCCCACTGGATCTCGCCGTCGGTCTCGGCCTCGATCTGGGCGAAGGCCTCGGGCAGGGTGTCGGTGTTGAGATAATCCGACGCCGGCGGCCAGGAGCCGTAGATCGGCGTCTCGGCCAGGGCCGTGCCCGCAAACAGGGCCGCCGTGGCGGCGAGTGTCATGGTCATCTTCATCTTGGGTCCTCCCTTGAATTGGTCCCTTGCTAGGACCGCCGCGCCCTCCTCCGGCGCGGCGTCATCGGTAATTTTTCAGGCGGGCTCCACCTCGACCGGGATCGAGTGGTAGCCGCGCAGCCAGTTGATGTGGACCGGCTCGGGCGTGCCGGCCAGGTGGATGCGGCGCACCTTGCGGGCCAGGGCCTGCAGAACGCTTTCAGCTTCCAGCCGGGCCACCATCTGGCCGACGCAGCCGTGGATCCCGGTGCCGAAGGCCAGATGGCCGACCGGGCGCCGGGTGATGTCATAGCTGTCGGGATCCTCCCACTTGGCGGGATCGCGATTCGCGGCCGAAAGCCACATCAGAACCTTCTCCTCGGGCCCCATGCGGACGCCGGCGAAGTCGGTCGCCGCGCGGGTGGTGCGCCCGATCACCGGGCTGGGCGCGCGGAAGCGCAGGCCCTCCTCGAAGGCGGGGCGGGCCAGCGTCGGGTCGGCGCGCAGCATGTCCCATTGCCCGGGCCGTTCGATCAGCGACATCAGGGTCAGGCCGATGCCGAAGACGGTGGTGTCGATCCCTGCCGAGATGAAGGCGCGCACCAGCATGCCCGCATCCTCGTGGCTGATCTCTCCGGCATGGGCCGCCGCGTAGATCTCGGCGCCGAAGCTGTCTGGCAGGATGTTCTCTTCGCGCATCTGCTCGGCCACATAGGCGAAGGTGCCGTTCTCCTCGACGATCCGCCGGGCCTCCTGGTAGAGCTCGTTCTTGGGGCCCATGGCGTTGAAATTCAACGTGGAATAGGGCATCAGATGCGACCGCCCCTCAGGCTTCAGCCCGGCAGCGTCGGGCAGGACCTTGAAGGGGAAGGCGAAGGCCAGATCGGCGGCGATGTCGAAGCGGCGACGCTCGACCAGCGCGTCGACCATGCGGTCGGCCTCGGCGGCAAAGCCCTCGGCCAGCCGCCGCAGGGCGCGCGGTGACAGCACCTTGGCCAGCACCTGCCGGTTGGGCGTATGCACCGGCGGATCGGCTTCGAGGATGATCGAGGGTTTGCGCCAGGGCTCGTCCCGCACGACGTTGGTCATCCCGGTGCCGAAGGCCGACGAGAAGCGTTTCCAGTCGCCGAAGATCTCGCGGATCTCGGCATCCCGCCCGGTGGCCCAGAACCCGTACTTCGGGATCCAGACCACCGGCCCGGCCTCGCGGATGGCGCGATCCAGCGCGTCGGGGTCATTGCGGGCCTCAGCGCAGAACGGATCGATGTCGAGCACGGGGCGCGTGTCGGTCACTGTCATGATCTGGGGTCTCCTCCTCCAGATAGTTTAATGAGCAACAAATTTACTTTGCAACTCAATTGTCGTGCTGCGGAGGAATTCTCCGCATCGGGATTGGTTCAGAGCGCGCGGGCGGCGGCGTCGAGCCAGAGGGCAACCGCTTCTGCGCCGGGGTCGACATGACCCAGAACGCGATCGCCGACATAGCTTGACCGGCCGCGGCGCGGGCGCATGTCCCTGGTCGCTTCGGCCCCCTCGCGGGCGGCCTGGGCTGCGCGCTGCAGCGCCTGCGCCATGGTGTCTGCGCCCTCCATCGCGCGGGCCGCCGGCAGCAGCGCATCGACCATGGTCCGGTCCCCGGCCTGTGCTCCGCCAAGTGCCTGAAGGGCCGTGACCCCGGCGTCGAAGGCATGTGCCAGTTGTGCCGCTGCCGCGCCCTCGGCCTGTTCCAGCGCATTGCCGGCGGCAGTCGCTAGGATCGCGTAAAGCGGGCCGGAGGTACCGCCGGTGCTGCGGCGCACGATAGCTCCGACTTCTCGCCAGAAGGGGGCGCCAGAGAGGGTGGCCAGGCGCGGCCCTGCGGCCAGGATGGCCTCAGCCCCCGAGGCGAGAGAGCGGCCAATGTCGCCGTCCCCCACGATCTGATCCATGCGGGTCAGCTGGGGTTCGGCGGCGATGATCGCCTCGCAGCAGGCCAGGGTGACGCGCAGCAGGGTGGCGTCGCCCTCGCCGCTGGCTGCGTCTTGCGCCGGTTGTGCGGGGGCCGGCACTACCGGGGTCTCGGCGGGGCAGGTGGCCCTTGCCCAGGCGGGGGCCGCGGTCTCCGCGTCCAGAGCCGCGCGGTCGGCCTCGGTCAGGCGCATCAGCGACAGCGAAACGCCGGCCATGTCGATGGCGGTCAGCAGCGTCCCGGTGATCACCCGTTCGACCCTCAGGCCACGGCGGGCGCATGCGGTCAGCGCGTCGCCGGTGACGATGGCCAGTTCCATGGGCGGGGTGGCCCCCAGGTTGTTGACCAGCAGGCAGACCGGGGTATCGGCGGCCAGGTCGCGGTCGGCCACGATCTTCCCGATCATCAGGTCCGTCACGTTCCGGGAGGAGGACAGGGGGACCCGCTCAAGCCCGGCTTCGCCATGAATGCCCAGGCCCAGCTCCATCTCGTCAGGGCCCAGTTCGAAATTCGGACGCCCGGCCGCGGGAACGGTGCAGGGCGACAGGGCCACACCCATTGACCCCACGGCGGCGATGGCCGCCTCGGCACGGGCCTTCACCTCGGCCAGGGGCAGCCCGGCCTCGGCGGCGGCACCGGCGATCTTGTGCACCAGCACGGTGCCCGCGATGCCGCGGCGGCCGGCAGTGTCCTCGGCGCTGCCCAGGGCGCAGTCGTCATCGACCACCACCAGCTCTGTCTCGATCCCCTCGCCGCGCGCGATCTGCGCTGCCAGGCCAAAGTTCAGCCGGTCGCCGGTGTAGTTCTTCACGATCAGCAGGACGCCGCCCGGCCCGGCCACGGCGCGAATGCCGTCCAGGACCTGGTCGGTGGAGGGCGAGGCGAAGACATCCCCCGCCACCGCAGCGGTCAGCATGCCCTTGCCCACGAAGCCCGCATGGGCCGGCTCGTGACCGGAGCCGCCACCGGACAGCAGGGCGACCTTGCCTGCGCCTGTCACCGCTTCCAGGTCAGCCCGCAGGACGATGGTACGCCCCTCGATCAGGCGCAGGCCCGGCTGGCTGCGTACATAGCCCGACAGGGCGTCCGGAACGACTGAGGCCACCTCGTTGATCAACTTTTTCATTGGTTCCTCCCATTGCAGTTTGCAATTAAACTTGTTTCGGTAGCATCTCGCGACAACAAGAGGAGAGCACTGATGGCCGATGACCAGATTGTCACCGACGGGGACCTCTCCGTTCGTGCGCACAGCTATGCTCCCTATTTCCTGTCGTTGATTAGCAACCGGCTGTCCTGGGGGGCATCCCAGCTCTACCTGACCCTTTTCGACCTCGGTCTGAACGAATGGCGCATCCTGTCGGCGTTGCGCAACGAGCCCGGCGTGCAGGCCCTGCGGGTGTCCGAGATGGTCGCGATGAACAAGTCCGTGGTCAGCCGTTCGACGCGCAGGCTCGAGGTGCTGGGTCTCGCCGTGGCGCGGCTGGAACTTGGCAAGCGGCGTCTTTTCCTGACCCCGAAGGGGGCCGAGATGCACGATAGGATCATCGAGATCGCCCTGCGTCGCGAGGCGGCGCTTCTGGACGGTATCGAGGGCGAGGAGCGCGAGGTACTCTTCGGTCTGCTGCGCCGGATGACCGAGAACCTGTCGAAGGTCGAGGCCGTGGATCGCGACCTGACCGGCAAGAGCTGACGTCGCATCCCGCTAGTACTGGCAGGCTGGCATCTGGACGATCATGCCCTCCATCGCGGAGGTAACGAGGATCTGGCAGCCCAGGCGGCTGCGCTCGGTCACCTCGTCGGCGGCACTTTCCAGCATGTCATCCTCGATCGCGGCACGCGGCGGAACGCGGCTGTCATCTTCTTCGGCAATATAGACGTGGCAGGTTGCGCACATGGCGGAGCCACCGCATTCGCCGACGATTCCCTCCAGCCCGTTGCTGATCGCAGCCAGCATCAAGCTTGTACCGGGCTCCACCTCCACCGGGTGGTCCTTGCCCTCGGATGTGCGAAATACGATTCGTGTCATGTCGATCCTCCTCAGGGAGGTTTATATAGCAACTGGTTTAATATGCAACAATGTGCCGGCACTCCTGGCGGCTCGGGCTAGGGGCGCGCGCGGGCCTTGTTCCGCTGTCGCCGTTTCCCGGAAGCAGCCGCTCATGCGACGCAATTGGCCTCTTTGAGCCCGGTCGCCTGGACGCTGCGCAGACGATGAACAGCAACCTCGGGGGGCGGAGGCCTTTGTTGCATGATCTTGGCTTCACCCGCCGAGGCGGTCTGCAGAGGGGGAATGGCAAGAGCCGAAAGGCCGCCGCGCTGTGCCCCTAGGGGCCGGGCCGGGCCGGCGCACGGTCAGCAGAAGCAAGTGACGGGCAGTCACATGAGAGGATGACAGCCTCACGGCTCTTGGGGGGCGGCGTGATCCGGATCTGCCATCAGGCTGGCTTCCCGCGCGATTCCCCATTCGATCAGCGCGGTCCAGAGCGTTTCGGCCAGATCGGGATCGAGCGCCTGCGCCGCGGCCCGCTGCCGGACACGCGCGATCACTTCCGCGACGCGATCCGAGGTCCGCGGCGGCAAGCCTTCACCGCGCTTCAGCGTGGCAGCGCGGTCGACATAGCCCGCCCGGCGCACAAGGAGCTCAATGAGCGCATCATCGATCCTGTCTATTTCCTGGCGCAGCTCGGCCATGGTCTCGCAGTCTGCGGGGGAACGGGTCATCTCAGTCACTCCATCAAGGCGAGCCGCAGCCCGAGCGCGGCAAACGAGGCGGCAAAGCCGCCGCGCAGCCAGGCCATCGCGCCGGGGCGCGACAGCACGCGGTCCCGCAGGGTGGCTGCGAAGGCACCATAAAGGGCGAAGGCGGCGAAGGTCAAAACCATGAAGACGAGGGCCAGCCCGGCCATGCGCCAGGCGGCGTCCGGTGCCTCTGCCGGCACGAACTGGGGCAGGAATGCCAGGAAGAAGACCGAGAGTTTCGGATTCAACAGGTTCAGCGCCACGCCGTCACGGATCAGTCGCGACGCAGGCTGGTGAGGGGCCTGCCGCTCAACCGAAAGGGCCCCGGTCCCCCGCCAGACCTGCCATGCCATCCAGAGCAGAAAAGCCACCCCGGCGAGCTTCAGGGCCTGGAAGGCAAGGGCGCTCGCGTGGAGCAGCGCGGCAAGGCCCAGGATCGAGGCGGCCATATGGGGTACGATGCCAAGCGTGCAGCCCGCCGCCGCGACGAGACCCGCCCGCAAACCCTGCGCCAGAGAGACGGCCAGAGTATAGATGACGCCGGTGCCGGGCATCAGAACAACGATCAGTGCGGTAGCGAAGAAAGACCAGGTCATGTGGCGGCCCCCACGCCAAAGGCCCCGGCGCCATCGCGCGACAGGGCGATGCGAACCGTTGTCCCGTGGTCCGGCACGATTCGGACAAGCGCGTCTCGTACCGCCGCCTCGCGCAGTGCTTCGAGGGCGGTCTGGGCGCGACGCAAGGTCAGGCAGTCGGCCTCAATCGCTCTTTGGCGACTGGTCCGGCAGCGGTCATGCGGGGTGTCGAAGAAGATTGTCATCGCCCGGTCATGCACCGGTCGAGGACTCTCCGTCTTGAACGATCTTGGCGTTGTGTCCGATCGCCCCCGCCCGCCAGCGCCCCGGCGGCAGGCCGAACTGGCGCGCGAAGGCGCGGGTCAGATGGGCCTGGTCGGCAAAGCCGAATGCCGCGGCAACACCTGCTGCGCTCTCTCCCGCCGCGAGAGCCTGTCGCGCCAGGCGCAGACGCAACTGCATCGCATAGGCATGGGGCGTGGCCCCGGTCTCGCGCCGGAACCTTCGCAATGCCCCCGTCCGGCCCATCCCCATCAGCGCCGCCACCTCGTCGAGAGAGGGGGGCGCGTCGGGCAGGTCGGCGATGCGCTCCTTGACGCGCCGGGTGGCCAGAGAGGGCGCGCTGCGCCAGGCGATCAGGTCACCCGCACGACGAGGCGCGAGTACGGTCGTCAGCAGATCGGTCAGCGTCTCCTCAACCTCATTCGCCTCCCCGCACGCCAGCGCGCGCAGAGCGGCATCCGCAAGCAGGGCGAGACCCGGATCATGACAGGCCCCGAAGCCGATCTCGCGGCGCGCGGCCTCAGCGCCTGCAAGGCGGGCGACCATGGCGGGGTCAATGTAGATCATCTCCCAGGTGCGGGCCTCGCCGATCGGCGCACCATCGTGCATCTCATCGGGAGTGACGGCGATCAGGTCGCCCGGCCCCGCCTCCACCGGCCCGCAACCGGACCACGACGCATGTCCGCCGGCACGCACCACGCCCAGGCCAAACTGATCGTGGGAATGGCGCGGAAAGGTTCGCGCCGAGGCAAGAGACACGCCCTCGACGCCTGCCAGGCAGGCTGGAAGCAATATGGCATGGTGAGACGACGGGTCAGGCATCGCATTCATTTACCAATCTACGCCAGACGAGGTCGAGGATCTAAATGGCAGGCCAGCGCGTCGTGGCATTCTGACCGATGCGGTTTTTCATGCAACGCCCGGCGAGAGCCCCTCATGTCCGCCTTGGGGTCGTCCTTTCAGCTTGCGATGAAGGTCCGCCCTTGCGCGCACTTCCGTCCGTCCGTCCGGAGGGGGATCTGAAAGTCAGGGAAAGATGCTTCTGGGCGGTGGGCTTGCCGTCGGTTCCGCGCTCGGCTGACAGGAGAGGGAGCCCGCCCTGATGGGAGATGCCTTGACCCCGATCCGTTCGCTGGCCTTGGGCAGCGGCCAACGGCCGAAGGTCGTGGCGACCGCGCCACGGGGTGGCGCGGTCGGAAGGGGTTACATCGTGCCGGGCAACCAGAGCACGAGGACGGGAAAGGCGATCAGCAGCACCAGGCGCAGCAGGTCGGTGAAGATGAAGGGGATCACGCCCCGGAAGATCGTCGTCAGCTTCACGTCCCGGGCAATCGTGTTGATCACGAAGACATTGATGCCCACGGGCGGAGAGATCATCCCCAGTTCCGCCACCATGACCACGATGATCCCGAACCAGATCGGATCGAAGCCCAGTGAGATCACCACCGGGTAGACGATGGGCACCAGCAGCAGGATCATCGCCATGGTGTCCAGGATGCAGCCCGCCAGGATGAAGGCCAGCAGGATCAGCCCGAGGGTGCCATAGGCCGAGAAATCGAGGCCGACCAGCCAGTCCGTCAGCTTCTGCGGGGCCCGGGTGATGGCCAGGAAGTAGCCGAAGAGCACGGCTCCGATCAGCACCGTGTAGACCGAGACCGAGGTGCGCAGCGCCTCGACGAGGCTGTCGAGGATGGTGCGGAAGCTGAGCCGGCCGCGCGCCACGCCGATCACCAGGGTGACGAAGGCGCCGACGGCGGCGGCCTCGGTCGGGGTGGCGATGCCCATGTAGATCACCCCGATGACGGCGATGAACAGCAGGGTGACGGCCCAGATCGGCGCCAGGGCGGCAAGGGCCTCGCGCCAGTCGAAGGGGCTGCCGGCGGGCAGGCCGCGCCGGTGCATGGTCAGGATCGTGCCCATGTAGAGCAGCACCGCCAGCAGGCCGGGGATGACACCTGCGATGAACAGCTGGCCGACGTCGTTTTCGGTGATGTAGGCGTAGATCACCAGGATCACCGAGGGCGGGATCATTGAGCCGAGGGTGCCGCCGGCGGCGATGACACCCGTGGCCACGTCCTCGCGGTAGCCATGGCGGCGCATCTCGGGCAGGGCGACCTTTGTCATCGTGGCAGCCGTGGCGACCGAGCTGCCGCAGATCGCCGAGAACCCGCCGCAGGCTGCCACGGTCGACAGCGCCAGGCCGCCGCGGAACTGGCCGAACCAGGCGTTGGCGGCGCGGAACATCTCGCGGCTCATGCCCGAGTTGGTGGCGAGGATCCCCATCAGGATGAAGAAGGGCACCAGCGTCAGGTTGAAATCGGTGACGGTGCGCACCGGCGCCGTGGCCAGTAGGTTCAACGCCGGGCCGACGCCGCGGATCATCGCGAAGCCGCCAAGCCCGACAAGCCCGAGGGCCACGCCGATCGGCACCCGCACCAGCAGCATGGCGAAGAGCGCGACGAAACCTCCGATGGCGGTGAGGTCAGCGAGTGTCATGGGCCACGTCCTCGATTTCCTGCGCTTCGGCAGAGCTCAGCTGGTCGCGGCCGCTGGCAATGCGCCAGAGCTTGATCGCGATGGTGAAGAGGCTGGCCAGCATGCCCAGCCAGATCAGCCCGTAGAAGGGCCAGATCGGCAGGCGCAGGTCATAGGTCAGCTGGTTCGAGCGCATTGCCGAGAGCGTCGCGCCATGCACCTTCCAGACCAGCAGCCCGGCAAAGAGCAGCAGCACGCCCCAGGCGAAACTGTTGATCACCCGGCGCAGGCGCGGGCCGGTGGCATCGACCAGCAGGTCAACCTGGATATGTCCGCCGCGGAAGCCGATCACCGCGAACCCCCAGAAGAGGCAGGCGCCGACCAGCAGGCGGGCGATGTCGAAGCTGTCGGGGATGGGCGCGGCGAAGGCATAGCGCCCCAGGGTCGAGGCCACGACCAGAAGCATGACCGCCCCCAGCAACAGCGCCGAGACGACCTCGATCCCGCGAATGAACAGATTGATGGCGCGCAATGCGACCTCCGGTTCGTCGAGAGGAAGGGGAAGGGCCCCGGCCCGCCCGAAGGGGGCCGGGGCAGGGCATCACTGCCCGAAGGCGCCGCCGGCCTCGGTCAGGCCATCGACCAGGTCCTGCAGGGTGCCCTGCGGATCCTCGAGGCCCGCCGCGGCGGCATCGCTAGCCCAGCCGGTGCGGATGGTATCCGACAGGGCCGTCCACTCGGCCATCTGCGCCTCGTCCGGGACGTAGAAGGTGTGATCCTCGCGCGCTTCGAAGTCGGACCGGCTGCCGGCTTCGACCTCGGCCCAGCCGGTGGCGATCTTCTGCGACCACTCGGGGGTGCAATGCGCGTCGATCACCGCGCGGTTCTGCTCCGAGAGGCCCTCGTATACGCCCTTGTTAATCGCGTAGACGAAGGCCACCGAGTAGAGCGGCAGGTCGAGGTGGTGGGTCACCACGTCGTCCACCCCGAACAGGATCAGCGAGTTCCAGGGTGAGGTGGTCATGTCGACGGCGCCCGAGGACAGGATCTCGCGCATTTCGGGGACCGGCACCTGCACGGTGCTGCCGCCGGCGGTGGCGATCATCTTGGCGATGGTGCCCTGCGGCGGGCGCACGTTCTTGCCCTGCAGGTCCGAGGGCGCGGCGACCGGGCCGGAGGTGCCGTGCAGCAGGCCGGGCTCGTGCAGGTGGACCATGCAGACCTTCACGTCGGGCATCTCCTGCTCGGCGTAGTCCATGTACCATTCATGCAGCGCCTTGCTGGCCGTGGTCGCGTTCGACACCAGGAAGGGTAGCTCGGCCGCCGCGATGATCGGGAAGCGCCCGGCCTGGTAGCCGGGGTTGATGAAGGTGATGTCGGCGATGCCGTCGCGCGCCATGTCGTAGTGGTCGGGGGCCGCACCCAGTTGCTGTGCGGGATAGAGATCGATGGCGATGCGCCCTTCGGAGGCTTCCGAGATCGACTGGATCCAGGGCTCGAAGCCGGTGGATTGCAGCGAATGCACCGGCGGCAGCCAGTGCGAGAAGGCCAGCGAGACCTCCTGGGCGATGGCGCCGACGGGGGCGGTGAGGGCCGTGGTGGCAACCGCGGCGAGCAGTGTCTTCTTCATGTAGTCCTCCCTTGAAAACGTGCCGCCCCTGGGCGGCAACTGAAATCCGGACCGCATCTCCTCCACGCGGACCGGTCCTTTGCTGTCAGAGCTTGCGCAGGTTCTCCACGATCCGGGCCAGGCCCTCGACCATGACCCGGATCTGCTCCGGGCTGAGACCGGCGGTCATGTTGCGCTCCATCTGCAGCGCCGAGGCGCTGAGCTCGGCGACCACCTGGTCGCCCTTGCCGGTCAGGAAGACCGCCTTTGCGCGGCGGTCGCCTTCGACGTCGCGGCGCTCCACGATGCCTTCGCTTTCCATGCGGTCGAGAATCGGGACCAGGCTGGAGCGTTGCAGCCCAACCGCCTCGGCCAGGCGATGCTGCGGCGCGCCGGGGTTGTTCTTGACGATCGACAGCAGGCCCAGGAAGCGCGCCGCGCCGCCATAGCCCGGCTGCTTCTTCTCGAACTGCCGGTAGGACAGGATCTGCGCCATGCGGATCTGGAAGTTGAGCGAATGCTGCAGCTCCTCGCCGAGGGGCAGCAGGGCGTCGGGGTTCTCGGCGTCGCACTCGGCGGTCGGGATCTCGGAAGCGTCGCTCATGGTGTGCCCAATCGTTCGATGTCAGATTGATTGATGTCGAACTATTCGATAGCATCCCTTTCGTGACCTGTCCAGCGACCTGACTGCTGGGGGAGGCGGGCCGCTGTGGAGGAGTGCTTGAAATGACGACCGAACTGGACACCCGTGCCTGGTGGAAACCCGACGACAGCGGGCCCGAGATTCTCGAGGTGACGCTGGGCGAGATGCTGGACCGCCAGGCGGCGCTGCACCCGTCGCGCCCCGCCGTGACCGTCGACGAGGGCGCCGGGGCGGGCGGGTCAGCCTGGAGCTACGGCGAGCTGCGCGACGCGGTGGACGAGGTGGCGCGCGGGCTGATGGCCCTGGGACTCCGCAGGGGGGATCACGTGGCGGTCATGGCGCAGAACTGCGCCGAGTGGGTTCTGCTGGAATATGCGCTGGCCAAGACCGGTGCGGTGCTGGTCACGGTCAATCCGGCCCTGCTGCGCGACGAGCTGGCCTATGTTCTGGGCCAGAGCCGCGCCCGGGCGCTGATCTTCGCGCCTGGCTACCGGTCGAACGACATTGCCGCGGCGCTGCAGGAGCTGATGCCCGACCTCGCCGGGCTTGGCGATGGCCGCCGTCGGGACGGTACGGAGCTGCCGGGGCTGGAGCTGCTGATCGGCCTTGCCGGGGCGCCCGGTTTCGCCATGCCCTTCGAGCGGATGTGCGCGGGCGCCGTGGCAGTGACGCCGGGCGAGCTCGCGGCCCGTCAGGCAGAGGTGCAAAGCGGCGACGTCTGCCAGATCCAGTATACCTCGGGCACCACGGGCAAGCCCAAGGGCGCGATGCTGACCCACAGGTCGACGGTGAACAACGCCCGGCTGACGGCGGACCGGGGGGGCTTCGGCCCCTCGGACGTGCTGCTCTCGGCGATGCCGCTGTTCCATACCGCCGGCTGTGTCTGCAACGTGATGACCATGCTGGTGTCGGGCGGGCACCTCGTCACCATGGACAGCTTCGAGGCGGGACGGATGCTGCAGCTCTGGGATGCCCATGCGCCGACGGTGCTGAACGCCGTGCCCACGATGATGACCCGGATGCTGGAACACCCCGATTTCGCCAGATATCGCACCCGCACCCTGCGCAAGGCCTTCACCGGGGGTACCAACATTCCCCCCAGCCTGATGCGGCGGATGAAGGAACAGACCGGCGGCGATCCCCTGATCCTCATGGGGATGACCGAATGCAGCCCGGTCATCACCCTGACCAGCCCCGACGACAGCTTCGAAGAGCAACTGGCCACCGCCGGAACGCCGCTGCCGCGCACCGAGATCCGCATCGTCGATCCCCTGACCGGCGCCCCCTGCGCCTGGGGCGAGAGCGGCGAGCTGTGCATTCGCGGCTACACCACGATGGCGGGCTACTTCGACATGCCAGAAAAGACCGCCGAGACCATAGATTCAGAGGGCTGGCTGCATTCGGGCGATCTTGCCGTCCTGGCGCCGACCGGACACCTCAGGATCGTCGGCCGCCTGAAGGACATGATCATCCGCGGCGGCGAGAACGTCTACCCGGTCGAAATAGAGGAGTGTCTGTTGGACCATGAAACCGTGAGCCAGGCCCAGGTGGTCGGCGTGCCCGATCCCGACCTCGGCGAGGAAATCTGTGCCTTCGTCATGCCTGCGCCCGGGGTGCAGCTGGACCCGCAGGCCCTGCAGGCCCATTGCCGCTCCCGCATGGCGCGGCACAAGATGCCGAAGTACATCCAGCCGATGGATGCCCTGCCGCTGACCGCCAATGGCAAGGTGCAGAAGTTCGCCCTGCGCGACGAGGCCGCGCGGCTCGTCGCCTCGGGGGCGC
The DNA here is from genome assembly GCF_000220565.1 of Oceanicola sp. S124. Lineage (GTDB taxonomy): Bacteria > Pseudomonadota > Alphaproteobacteria > Rhodobacterales > Rhodobacteraceae > Pseudooceanicola. The sequence goes on from NZ_AFPM01000017.1 coordinate 112,563, forward strand.
TGGTGCCGGTGCCCCGATGAGCGTGCCCTTCCTCTACGAGCGCGACGGCCATGTTGCCACGCTGACCTTCAACCGTCCCGCGCAGCGCAATGCCATCAGCCCCGAGGTCGCCTGCCGGCTGGCCGATGCCATGGGCGAGATCGCCGAGGATGACGCGATTCGCGTCGTCATCCTGACCGGTGCCGGCGACAAGGCCTTCTGCGCCGGGGGCGACCTGGCCCTTTCGCTGCCGCTGCTCTCGGGGGCGCGGGCGCCGGAAACCGAGTGGGACCGCCGCTTTCTCGAGGACGAGACGGTGCATGCCCGCACGGCGCTGCGCGGCTTCGACATGCCCAAGCCCATCGTGGCGGCGGTCAACGGGCCCTGCATGGCGGGCGGGATGGAGATCCTGCTGGCCACCGACATCCGCCTTGCGGTGCCCGGCGCCAGCTTCGCCCTGCCGGAAGCGGCGCGGGGGGTGATCCCCTTCGCCGGGGCCCTGGCGCGGCTGCCACGGCAGATCCCCTACGCTGTTGCGATGGAGATGATGGTGGCCAATGTGCCGATGCCTGCCGAGACCGCCCTGCGCCACGGGCTGATCAACCGCATTGTCCCGCCCTCAGAGCTGATGGCGGCGGCCCGCGAGATGGCTGACCGGATCGCCGCCAGCGCGCCGGTCTCGGTACAGCAGATCAAGGCCACGGTGACCGGGGCCATGGGGCGGCCTCTCGAGGAAGGCTTTGCACTGGAAGACCGTGCCAAGGCCATCGTGATGGAGACCGAGGACGCGCGCGAGGGGCCGCGTGCCTTCATGGAAAAGCGCGCCCCGCGCTACAGGGGGCGTTGAGATGACCGGACAGACGCTGGACCTTGCGGGGCAGGTGGCCCTGGTCACCGGCGCGGGGCGCGGCATCGGCCGGGCCGTGGCGCTCGACCTCGCGCGCGCCGGGGCGGCGGTGGTGGTCAATGACCTCGACCGGGCCCCGGCCGAGGCCGTGGCCGAGGAGATCCGGGCCGGGGGCGGGCAGGCCATTGCCGTTGCGGCCGAGATCGGCACCGGCGGCAGCGCCGAGACCTGCATCGAGGCCGCGCTGGCGGCCTTCGGGCGGTTCGACATCCTCTGCACAAATGCCGGGGTGCTGCGCGACAACGTGTTGTGGAAGACCGAGGACGAGGCCTTCGACCTGGTCCTGCGCACCCATCTGCGCGGCACCTTCCAGTGCGGCCGCGCCGCCGCCCGGCATTTCCGCGCCACCGGGCAGGGGGGCGCGATCATCACCGTCGGTTCGCCTGCCGGGCAACTCGGCAACTTCGGCCAGTCGGCCTATTCGGCGGCCAAGGCCGGGATCGTCGGCATGACCCGCACCTGGGCGGTCGAGCTGCAGCGAGCCGGCGTCGCCGTGAATGCCATCATCCCGACCGCCCTGACCCGGATGACCGAGACCATGCCCTCGCTTGCGGGCTACGTGGAGGCGCTGAAGCGGGGTGAGCCGCTGCCGGAGCACCTGCGCTCCGAGCAGGGCATCGGCACGCCCGAGGATATCGCTCCGCTGGTCACCTTCCTTGCCTCACCTGTCGCGCGGGACATCACCGGACAGTGCCTGGGGATCGGAGGCGACCGCCTGTCGATCTGGTCTCACCCCGGCGAGCTGGGCGCCTTGGTCCGGACCGGCGGCTGGACCGCGGCGGAAATCGCTGCGGCCTGGGCGGAGCTGAGCCGGGACCGCTTGCAGACCTGTGGCGTTGAAGTGCCCGAATGACCGGAGCGCCTTGACGGAGGAGGCGCGCGACCAGCACCTTCGATGCTTCACCCAATCGCAATGGCCTGCGTTGATCCGATGCGCCCGGGGATGATGGTCCGCCGATGCCCCCCCCTGCAACCGATGGATGCGCCGGAGCGAGATGGGGGATGCGCGCCTTGCAGCCTGCTGGGGCACTGGTCCTGATCCGCTTGTCCTGCGAGGTTTCGTGGAACCAATTGGCATCATGGCCTCGGTCAGCAAGTAGCCTCTGCGCAGCTGGCAGACCGCCCAGAAGGGCTGCCGCGCCAGTGTGATCCCTGACCTGACCGGCAGACATGAAGAACCTGATCGTGCGTCCCTTCGTCTCGGTCACCGCGTGGGGCCTGGTGTCCATCCCACCCTTGGTGCGACCCCTCTAGGGAGATTGTTGCGCAATGCCCTGCGGGGCAATGGATCAGGCGCCGGCTTCCGCCTTCTACTCCGCAGGCTTGAGGCCAAACGCATCTTCATGGGCGACATCCGCTGCCCAGTCATAAAGCTCGGACAAGATGGTGCGGAGGGCCTCTCCTCGTGCGGTCAGGCCGTAGGTGACTTCGCGCGGATAGGTGTTCGTCTCGGTTCGCTGTACCAGATCGCGGCGCGTCAGCCCGGTAATCCTGTCGGTCAGGACCTTGGGCGAGATCCGCGGCAAGAGCGCCTGAAGTTCGGAATATCGCTTTGGTCCACCTGAAAGATGCCACAACAGCAGGGCGTTCCATCGGTGCCCCAGAAAGCCCAGCCAGTCCTCGGCAACGCATTCGTCGGGACGGCAGACAGCGGCCGAGGGCGCTTTCGGTTCGGGCATCGTGCTTCCCATTTGGTTAGTCCAGAGTCGGCGTGTTCTAGGCGGTCGCGGGCACTATAGCAGGTCCGAACGCATGAGGAACATGACATGGGACGAATACTCATTATCGGCGGCTACGGCCATGTGGGGCAGAAAATTGCGCGACGGCTCGTGGCGGCCGGCAGGACGGTGACGCTCGCCGGGCGCGACGGTGCAAGGGCACGAACGGTTGCGGCGCGCCTGGGGTGCGAGGGGACGAAGCTGGATCTCGGGCGTCCCGAAAGCTGGGCCGGGCCCCTGTCGACGGCCTCGGTCGTGATCTGTTGTCTCGACACGCAGTCCGCAGAGCTGGCACGGGCCGTTCTTGCGCGTGGTGCACGCCTGATCGACATCTCGGCCACAGACGCGGTACTGCGCCGGATCGAGCAACTGGATGGCCTGGCAGCGAGGGCCGGTACGCTGGCGGTATTGTCGGTTGGTCTGGCGCCCGGGTTGACCAACCTCCTGGTGCAGGAGGCGCGCGCGCGATGCCCGGATGCGACCCGTTTTCGTATCGGTGTCCTTCTGGGACTGGGCGACAGCCACGGTCCGGCCGCGATCGACTGGACCCTGCGCAGTCTGTCGCCCCTTGCCACCAGTGATATCCAGCCCCTGCGCTTCGGAGATGACCGACGGGCTCTGCCATCGATCCCGTTCGACTTTTCCGATCAACACAGCCTGATGCGCCGGGGGATCCCGAAGGTCGAGACCCGGCTGACCCTGGCTTCACCGCTCATCACTCCTCTGACCTTGCGGGCGCTGGCATGGATCGCGGCGCGGCCCGCCCTTCGACGGGCCCTTGCCGGCAGCATGCCCTTCCTCAGGATTGGCAGCGACCGGGCGGCGCTGGTCGTCGAGGCCTTTGCCGATGACAAGCAGGTGCCTGCATGTCGCCTCGTCCTGGAGGGCCGCGCGGAAGCAGAGATGACCGCGCAGGTCGCTGCGGACGTCGCGCTGCGGATCGAGGCCATGCAGGAACACGGCGTGCGGCATCTCGATGAGGTCTTGCGTCTGGCGGATATGTCCGCGGCGCTCTCCGCGCAACATATCACGTTCCCTGGCGCAAAATCGTAGGGGCGTCTTTCCCTGAAGCTGATGGTGGACCGACGGCATGGCGACCGCATCGCGCCGGGATCGCACCTGCCTTGAAGGCGGTTGATCGATGCTGCACCCGTCGCTTCCGGCCCTTTTCGGCCGTTCGCGCCGGGTGCAGCAGATGACCGGTCAAAGCCCGATCTTGCCATTGGTCCGATGCCGCACCTTTCAAGGCAAGGGCGGGCTATCCCGTCGCAGACTGGCCTATAGCGTCGAGCCAGAGTCATGAAGGCAGTCTCATCCCATGCCCCTCGTGCAAAGGAAGGAGGCGGGTCTTCGGAAGAGAATGCCCCTGCCGGAGGGGGCGGCGAGGGCATGGGACAGATCAGTCCGGGGTCAGTCCCAATCGGGGGACATGTCCCGTGGCGAGATGATCCGCCGGTCGGCGCGCGAATGGCCATGGATGGCCTCCATCTCGGCGTCGCTCAACTCGAAGTCGAAGCTGCCGACGTTCGCGGGCAGGCGGGCGCGCTTGGCGGTCTTCGACAGGGTTACCACGCGGGGCTGCGGGACAAGCCAGCGCAGCGCGACCTGAGCAGCCGTCTTGCTGTGGATGACACCGATGTGGCGGGCCAGGCCCTTCGTCACGGACTTGTTCAGCTCGGCGATCTGCACCTTGCGGGGGTGGCGCTGCCATGCGGCCAGTGCAGCAACAGAAGGTCGACGTGGTCGATGCCCAGCTCCTTCAGGCTCTCCCCGACGGAGGGCAGGAAGTCGGCCTCTGCGCACGCGGTCACCCAGACCTTGGTTGTCAGGCAGTTACCGTCGCGGTCCACGCCGGTGGCTTTTTTCGCGGCCCCTACGGTGGCTTCGTTGCCTTGGACCTGAGCGGTATCGGCATGGCGACAGCCCCAGCGTAAGCGCCTCGGGCCGCACGGCGGCCACCTCGGCGTCATCCATGCGGAACGTGCCGAAGCCAAGTGCGGGGATGCCCGCGCCATTTGCAGCTACGTTATGCATCGTCGTTTCCTTTCGGGTTCGGGCGCGCGATCTCTGCGTGGCGGCGTTCCCGCCGGCGACGATGCCGACGTTCAGCACCATGACGTCCAGATGCCCGGCCTTGCGGGCGGCGTCCCCGACATCGCGCACGCTCTCTCGCGTCGACAGGCCGGACTGCACGGGCGTGACCTCCGCACCATGGGTCCGCAGGGTCTCTGCCGCGTCCAGCACGCGGGCGCTGGCGCCGGTGATGATCAGGTCATGACCGTCCTCGGCTAGCAGCTTCGCGAACGTCAGGCCGATCCCGGTGGAGCCGCCGGTGATCCGCGCGGGGGGTGACGATTTCATCCATTGGGTGAAATCCTCCTTGTCGTCGGAGCGTCAGCGCGACAGCGCCGGACGGTTTCGGATCATGTCGTCGGCGATCCAGCGGATGCAGAAATCGCCGTTCAGCGGCCGCGCCATGACGGCGGTCTTCCCGAGGGCGATGATGTCCGGCATGCGAGTCATGGATCAGTCTTTTCGTTGAAGTTTCAGCGCGATGGCGAAGATCGGAGGCCCGGCCAGTGCGGGCCCCATGCCGGGGAGCAGCCCATCAAGCGCGAGGAGGACATGAGCGATGGCGATCTGCATGCGGCCCCCTGCCTTGCCTTGGGTCAGCAGATGGCGGTGCGGCAGGGGCAGGATGAGGCAAGCGCAGCCGCACGCAGTGGCAAATGACGCTCTCCGTTGGGCGTGCTGTATCAGGTGCGAAGGAGCCCGGATGACACTCGGGCGCTGAACCGATACCGCGATCACCCTGCCGGCAACGTGCCGAAGGATGCCGCACGGCTCGTGCTCGCCCCGACCCTGGCGGGCTACGTGCGCCGGGTCCCCGATGTGAGGAGCGAGGTCGATATCAACGACCATGTCATCGACATCGTGCAGGAAGCGTTCGACGCGGGCATCCGTTGCGGCGGCACCGTACCTGAGGACATGATCGCCCTGCCGATCTGTCCTGTGCTGCGCTGGCCTCGCCGGAATACCTTGCAGTGGCACCGCCACAGTCCCATCCCGACGACCTGAAGCACCATCGCTGCAACGGCCTGCGCCTGGGGGGGAGAGACAGGTGCTTTGCCGGAAGCACGGCATTCCGGCCGCGTCCCATCCTGCTGCGGCGGAAAGGAGAGGGCGCGAGCCCAAGGCTGCATCTGACGCAATCAATATCGGTCTCTGCGGGGGCGGGCCTGTGCCGGCTCGGGACAATGCCCGCTGTGTGGGGGCATCCAAAGGGGATGATCAGAAATGTATCTATAACGACATTTGTCATACGGGATACATAAAGATCTGGGATGAGGGCGGCGGTATCGCCACTTTTCACGAAAACCATTCCGGATCATTCACCATGCCGACCCAAGTCAGAGGCGCGCGTCCTGCGCATCGCCCCTCGCGTCATCGACTGCTGAGCACTGCCGCTGTCGTAGCTCTCGCCATGACGCCCTCGCTGTCCCATGCGCAAAATGCCCCCGATGACGGCGCGACGCTGCGCCTTCTGTCGCTCAACGTCTGGAGCCGCTTCGACCAGTACCCCGAAGGCCCCGCGCAATTCATCGCGCCGGGGGACTACGACGTGATCATGCTGCAGGAAGCCGGCACGAACACCCAGTACGGCAGCCGTCTGCCCGGTCTGCTGGAGAGTGCCGGCGCGGGCACCTATCAATCGACCACCGCAGGTAGCGCGACCACCCTGTCGCGCCTGCCGGGGACGACCGGCACCCACCGTTCGCCCGGCATCTCCTCGCAGGGGGGCAACGTGGCCTGGGCACGTGTGGATGCGGCCGCAGGTCGCCCCGAGACCGTCATCGGCTCTGTTCACTTTGACTATGGTGACGGGTCGGCCAAACGGATCGCCGAGGCCAAGGCCCTGAACGACTGGGCGCTCAGCCAGACGGGTCCGCTTATCATCGCGGGCGATTTCAACGCCGGTGATGTTGCCGAGCGCGGCCTGCACCACGCCGAACAGCAAGCCTACCTCTTTGCCCGCGTGATGATGGACGGCGGCAGCTCGCAGCTTTGGCGCGACCTGGCGCAGCAATACACCCCGAAGGCCGCGAGGCCGAGTTCGCGGCCTATGTCGCCTCGATGAAGGCACAGGAAGATGGGCGCGAGCGCTATCGGAACGTCATCCAGGACTACTTCGACGCGCACCGGTCGGAATTCCCGGGGATCACCAGCACCGGCCAGATGAGCTGGCGCCAGTGGGAATACATCATCGCCAGGGACATGGCCGACAAGGGCCTGACCTTCGTCGATGAGACCTATGCGGTCGAGGACAACACCCCGGTTACGCTGAACATCCTGAAGAAGCAGTTCATGCTGTTGCAGACCGAGGCAGACCGCGAAGGCTTTGCCCCGCATGAGCTGGGCGGTGCGACCTGGCCGTCCAAGCTTGAGGATGGCACCAATACCTGGACCAGCTGGGATCGCGCGCAGATCGACCATTTCATCGCCGCCCGGCCCTTCGGCAAGTGGTTCGAAATCGTCGATGACGAGAACGATCCCTATCTTGGCGAGATCACCGATGTCGAAGTGCTGGATCGCAACAACGTCTCCCGCCCGCTGTCGGACCACGAGCCGGTGGCCCATGAATTCCGCTGGGTTGGCCCGCGGCTTGAAACCTACGACACCGACCGGACACGCCTGGCCTGGGATTCCGGTGCCACGCCCTGGGCCGAAAGCGACGGGGAATTCCTGCTGACCCGCAACAACATGCGGACCGATGTCTACCTCGGCCAGGTCTCGGACGAGAACGGCAACCCGATCCTCACCGACCTGACGCTGGAGGAAAAGAAGACGCTGCTGGATTGCACCACCACGGACCCGCGCTTCCTGCAGGCGGTGGTCGACTATTGCATCGACGACCATAGCTTCATCGATGAGACGCTGGTTGCCGACGGCGGCACCGTCCTCGTCTACGAGGATGCCGCGCTTGGTACTGCCGAGGCCGATCTGCGCCTGAACGACGGCGGCCTGGCCGTGCTGGGCACGGGCATGGAGAAACTCGCCCGGGACGTCGTCCTGGAGGGCACCGGCGGCTGGCTGGATGTTCGCGACGGCGACGGCAACGTCGATGCTACGGGGGTGATCTCGGGCAGCGGCGGGCTTGAAAAGCGCGGTGACGGGCGTCTCGTGCTCTCGGGCATCAACACCTACACCGGCACGACCACGGTCAAGGCGGGGACGCTTTCCGTGAACGGGTCCATTGCGGGATCGGGTCTGCTGAAGGTGGAAAGCGGCGCGCGTCTCGGTGGGGCGGGAACGACGGCCAGCGTGACCGTCGCCTCCGGCGGTACGCTCGGCGCGGGCAACAGCATCGGCACGCTGACCGTGGATGGCGATCTGACCTTTGCGCAGGGCGCAGAGTTCGAGATCGAGGCCGACGCAGAGGGCAACGCCGACCGGGTCGTCGTCACCGGAACCGCCACGATCAACGGGGGCAGCGTGTTCGCGATCTCCGAAAGCGGGCCCTATGCCTACAACACCGACTATCGGGTCCTGACGGCGGATGGGGGCATCACCGGCACCTTCGACAGCGTCCGCTCGGACCTTGCCTTCCTCGATGCGGCGCTGAGCTATTCGGACACGGCGCTGGATCTGAGCCTTGAGCGGAACGACACCTCTTTCCGCACGCTGGCTGACGGGGGCAATGCCCGCGCCACCGCCGATGCGGTCGAAGAGCTGGGCATGGGCAATGCCCTCTTTGATCGCGTGGTCATGCTGGGCGGCGAAAGCGCCAGCGCCGCCTTCGAGGATCTCTCGGGCGAAGGCCGTGTCGCAACCTTCGGCGCGCTGGCCGAGCAGAGCGCCCTGATCGGTGATGTCTGGCGTCAGAATGCGTCGGCACCCGAAGCCGGGTCCGGCGTGTGGCTCAGCGGTTATGCGTTCGATGGCACGACGGCGGGGGCGAACGGCTTGCATGATGCCGACCGCAACGCCGCAGGCACCCTTCTGGGGCTCGACACATCGACCGACGGCGGGCTGTCCTTCGGCCTGATGGCCGGTTTCGGCAAGGGAGTGGTCTCGATCGCGGGCGTCTCCGGGCAGAGCGCAACCGACGATGTCCACTTCGGCGTGTCGGCGGGTACGGAACTGGGCGCCACCAGCCTCCGTGGCGGCGTGATCTTCAGCCACAGCACGCTGTCGGGCAATCGTGATGTCGCGATCGCCGGCGACGCGCAGCGCCTGTCGCTGGACGGGACCATGCGCAGCACGCAGGTCTTCGTCGAGGCGTCGCGCCGTGCGACCCTGGGGGCGGTTACCCTGGAACCCTTCGGGCAGCTGGCACATGTCCGCGTCACCGCGAATGGCCTGGGCGAGACGGGGGGCGATGCGGCGCTCGGGTTCTCCGATGACAGCTACGACGCGACCTGGGCCGAGATCGGCACCCGGATGCAGACTGCGGCCGGCAAATCCGGCGACACGGTTCTGCACGCCGAAGTCTCCTATCGGGCCCTGCTCTCGGGCGAGACGGCCATCGTGGGGACGGCCTTCTCAGGTGGGTCCGCCTTCGACATCTCCGCGGCCGGCATGGCCGGGGATGTGCTGAAGATCGGCCTGGGGGTCGGCTATGACCTCGGCAACGGCGCCCAACTCGTCGGTGGCTACAACGCGGCGTTCGGGGATGGCAGCGATGCCTCTGCCGTGAACCTTGGCCTGTCGATGCGCTTCTGACGCGCCTCCTGCATCGCAACGCGCCGCGGCAGCCTGTCTGCCGCGGCTTTCCGTTTCGGCGTGTTTCTCCTATCTTGTACCCGAACGGCAGGCATTCCAGGATCATGACGGATAGTACCAAGAAAGGTCAGCGCCAGTCCCGGCTTCTGGCCGAGCTCGCACAGCAGAACTACCTCTCGCTGGAAACCATTGCGCGGCGGTACGGGGTGACCACCCAGACCGCCCGACGCGACCTGATCGAGCTTGAGGAACTGGGCCACCTACGCCGGATGCATGGCGGGGCAATCACCATCAATGCGATCCCGCCTGACGAGCTGCGCCATCGGCGGTCGCACAATCTGGGACGCAAGGAGCAGATCGCGGCCGTTGCGGTGAAGGAAATCCGGGATGGCGCTGCGGTCTTTCTCGACACCGGCACGACCTGCGAGGCGATCGCCCGGGCGCTGGTGAACCATCGCGACCTGCGCGTGGTCACCTACAGTCTGCGCATCGCGGCCTACCTGCGCGAAATGACCGAGTTCGTGATCGCCATCCCCGGCGGGTTCGTCCGGCAGGTCGACGGCGGGGTCTTCGGCGACAGTTCCATCGCTTTCCTCGAGCAGTTCCAGTTTGATGTCGCGGTGATCTCCGTCAGCGGCGTGGATTGGTGCGGCACGCTCAGTGATGACGATCCGGCCGAAGTGAATATCGTGCGGGAAGCCATGCGGAACGCCACTTCGAAGCTGCTGGCGGTCGACAGCAACAAGTTCGGCCAGCGCGGACTGGTGCGGCTTGGTCCGTTGACCGACATGGATGTGATCGTCTCGGATCACGCGCCCCCCGCGCAGTTCAGTGAGCAGATCTCAAGATCAGGCCTGCGCTACATCTGCGTCACGCCCTGAGAGGTTTCGGGGATCGATCCGCCCCGGGGAACGGCGATGTCGCCGCTCTGAGGGGCTGCCCCGCGGCACGAATGCCGCTGCGACGGTCGGCATGTCCGCGCCCGTGATCGGTCGAAGGTTGCAGGGCACGGCTCGCCCTTGAAGAGCACGAGCCCCGGATGATGACCCGAGCGCTTGCGCCTGGCCAACCCGGCCCGGACAGGGTGTTTCGCGGTCGCGCGGTTCCGCGGATCTCGTGGACCGATGGTCGCTTGCGGCGAGGTGGGTCAGAGGTGTCGCGGATGGGAAGCCGACCGCTGACCCGGGACGTCGCAATCGGCAAGACGGCCCGATGGATGACCCTCCACCGGAGGAGCTCGATAGGCGCCGGCCCTGGTGCCCCGTCCGGGGTGAGGGGCGCGCTATGGCGCAGATCCCGTGATCGCCGCACTTGCCTTGCAGAGGGCACGCCGTTCCGACCGACCGCCGAGGACGGCAATTTTCGGCGGGCTCGGGGGGCCGGCAGCCCCCCTCGTCGAGGTTCGACTGTGCCATTTTGGCTACACACCCCCGGGCGGTCGGGCTGGCTTCCCTGCAGCTGAAGTTGCCAAGTTCGGTGTCAACTTGACTGCGACAAAGGGCTGCGACGGGGCCTTCATTGCATCTGATCTGGTGGTCTTCAGTCGCGTCCCGTCCGGCGTGAATGACCTGTCGACGGGACGGGCGGGCGACAAGGAAAATACCGCGTCCGCCGCGGCCAGAAGGTATGCCTGAACGCAACCAACTGTTGAGAAAAACCTGCCTCGCTTGCCCTGACGGTAGCTGGATTTTCCCCACTTCCAAGAGCTGCGGCCCGGTTGTGATCGACTGCTTCCAAACCGTACGAAACCGCCTGGTCGTGAAAAGATGTACCCAGCACGGATAGTTGACACGAGAGTTTAATTTGAGTCTATGGACGCTGGGGAAACGTAAGAGCTTTGCTCTCAGTTCAATTTGTACAGGTACTTCGGGGACTTAAATGGCGGTACTTTTGACGCAAGCCGGCGTGCGCGCTGGGGCTTCCGGTTCGGCGCGTCTGCTGACGACCACTCTTCTGGCAACTGGCATCCTTAGCATCGCCGTGCAGCCCGCACTGGCCCAGAGCGTTTCGGGCGATGTGACGCGGGTGATCAACGGCGTGGTTGTCGAAGACCAGTCCATCTCGCTGAACGGCAACGGACAAAGCGGCTTCGAAGTGATGGACGGCGTCGTCACCGTCGATGCGGGCGGCGAGACCTTCAGCAACTTCTCCACCCAGGGTGGTGACGGTTCGGGCGGCGGTGCCGGCCTTGGCGGCGTGTTCTTCGTCAACGAAGGCGCGACCCTGGTGATCCGAGATGCCAATTTCACCAACAACCGGGCCGTCGGCGGCGACGGTGGCGGCGGCGGCAGCGTTGAGGTGCGCAACGCGTCCCTGGCGATCGTCGACAAGGAAGCGACCACCTCGACCAACCTGGTCTCGGGCTACACCTACGACATCGTCCAGGACGGCTCGAACTTCTCGCTGACCCGTGTGACCTACGACGAGAACGACCCGGTCTTCTCGGTGCGCGATGGCGTGACCTTCGGGGCGGCCACCGCCGGGGCCGGCGGCACCGTCGCCACCAGCTCCAATGCCAAGGTGACCGGGGCGGACGAGACGGGCTTCAGCTTCGACGGCGGGCTCGACGTTTCCGACTCGATCAGCTCTTCGATGATCTTCACCAGCGACAGCTGGATCGCCGGGACCACCGGCGCGATGTATTTCTACGAAGGCAGCCAGGTCCGCATCGGCACCGAGAACATGTCCGTGGCCGACCGTGGAGCGCTGCAGACCGGCCTGCAGATCGTCGGCAACGGCGTTCCTGCGGGGACCTACATCGAGAGCGTGGTCAAGGACGGCGACGGCAATGTGACCGAGATCATCCTGAACCAGGCGGTCGATCCCGACGCCATGGGCGGCAGCTTCAACATCTTCTCGCCGCCGCTGCTCATCGGTTCGGTCTTCGCGCAGGACAGCGCCAACACGCTGTCCTTCGGCGCAGGCAACGTGCCGCCCTCCTACGAAGTGGGGATGCGGATCTCGGGCGAGGGCGTTTCCGGCAATGTCACCATCCAGAGCATTGACCGCAGCACCGGGGTCGTCACCCTGTCGGGCAACGTCCCGAGCGAGCTGCTGAGCCTCAGCGCGCTGAAGCCCGGCTTCGTCGAGGGGTCGAACGAGATCTACCTGCCGACCACCAACCACGGCCTGTCGGTGGGTGACACGGTCTATGGCGCGGGCATCCCCGCGGGAACCACGGTCGTGTCCATCGACGGCGACCGGGTGATCCTCAGCCAGAACATCTCGGGCGAGATGGATGTGCTCTATTCGTCCAACGTCACGGTCTCCGGCACCACGGTGACGGTGAATTCGGGGGTGGACGGGGTCAAAATCGGCCAGATCGTCGAGGGCGACGGCGTGCCCGCGGGCACCGTGGTGACCGCGGTCGACCCGGTCACCGGCAGCGTCACCCTGAGCAGTGCCATCAGCGGCACCCCCGGCTCTCTGCGTTTCGTCAGCGAAAGCGCCATGGGCGGCGGCATGAACGGTCGTGAGGTCTCGGGCAACGTGGCAATCGCCGCCGGCGGTCCGGACGGATCGCTGCCGCTGGACGGTGAAGGCGTCGACGGTCGCGACGGCCTGCACGCGGCGGATTCGACCACCGGTTTCGGTGGCATCGGCGGCTCTGGCGGCTCTGGCTCGGACGGTCTGGCGACCAACCCGATGCTCGTCGCGGATATCGCGGCCACGGGCGCCGCGATCGCTGCGGCGGTGGCGGATGCGGTGGCATCGAGCATGCCCGACCCCTATCCCGACCCGGCCAACTCGGCGTCCAGCACGGCCAATGCCATCTCGCTTGGCATCACCCTGGCCGCCCAGACCACGCAGCTGGTGAACTGGCAGATCGCCTCGAGCGAGGGCACGCTGGGCACCGGCGGTGACGGCGGTGACGGTGGTGATGGCGGCAACGGCGGCGACTTCTTCGGCGGCGGTTCCGGCGGCGCCGGTGGTGCAGGCGGCACCTCGGCCGGCAACGCGACCTTCGGCAGCGGCAATGGCGGCGCGGGCGGTTCTGGCGGCAACGGCGGCTTCGGCGCGGGCGGCGGCGGCGGTGGCCAGCCGGCCAATGCGGCGCAATCGGCGTCCGGGTCCGGTGGCCACGGCGGCTTCGGCGCTGGCGACGGCTCTACCGTGAACAGCAGCGGCGAGACCATGTTCGGCGAGGGCGGTTCCGGCTTCGGTGGCGCAATCTTCGTGCGCTCGGGCGGGTCCGTGACCCTGCAGGGCGAGATGACCTTTGCCGGCAACTCGACGCGCGGCGGCTCTTCGGGCGATATCGACGGCTCTTCGGGGGATGCGGCCGGCGCCGACATGTTCATCATGAAGGGCGCCCAGGTCACGATCTCGGCCGACGAAGGCAAGGAGATCATCTTCGAAGGCGGCATCGCCGACGATTCCAAGGCCAGCTACGAAGGCGCGCAATTCGCCGACGGAGACGGCGCGGATGTGACCATCAACGGCATGGGCCGCGTCCTGTTCCTGGGCAAGAACACCTATTCCGGCACCACCCACCTGGATGCGGGCACCCTGGTGGCCGAGGATGGCATCGGCCTCTACGCCAACTCGCTGCTCGAATTCGGCGGCGTGGATACCGACGCCATGACCTCGGACTCCTTCGAGGACGCCTCGGCAGCTGTCTTCCAGACCGCGGGCGAGTTCACCCGCTGGGTCGGCATGTCCTCGGACAACGTGATGTGGACCGGATCGGGCGGCTTCGCGGCGGAAACCGAAGAGGGCTTGGTGCTGAACTTCGGCGCCTCGCGCCTCGGCAGCCCGACCCTGGTCTGGGGCCAGGGCGGCTTCGTGCCCGATGGCAGCAGCTTCATCCTGGGCACGGTCTCGGCCGAGGGCACGGTGACCCTGGTCAACGACATCCGCCATAGCGACCCAGATGGCGAGGTCAGCTTCTACCTGATCGACAACGCCAATTCCCAGGCCGACGGCGCCATCCTGCAGGGCGACATCACCGCGGGCCGCGTCAACTTCGACGCCAAGTCGGTGCTGGCCACGGCCGAAATCCAGGGCTCGATCATTGCGGATGATCTCTACGTGCGCGGCGGTCACCTGACCACCACCGGCACCGGCACCCTGGACGACGACCTGAACCTGCGGGTGTCGGAAGGCGCGGCCTTCACCGCCGAGCGCGCGGACACCTTCGCCAGCCTGCGGAACGCGGGCACCTCGAACCTGGACGCGCTGGTCACCGTGGACCTCGTGGACAACGAGGGCACGCTGAACGTCAACGAGAAGCTGACGGTCAAGGACGATGCGGTGAACCGCGACGGCGGCGTCATCAACATGGGCGCCGAGATCGACGTCGCCAACCAGTTCCTCAACAACGGCACCCTGAATGTCGACGGAGAGCGCACCCTGACCACCGGCAGCTTCGACGGCGGTGCCAGCGGCCGCGTCGTCATGGCGGAGGCCGGGGACGAGTTCACCGTGGACCTGTCGGAGAGCAGCAGCTTCTACGGCCAGATGAGCGGCCTGGGCAGCTTCGTGAAGGAGGGCGAGGGCCAGCTCTCGCTCTATGGTGCCAACAGCTACACCGGCGGCACCACCGTTGCCGATGGCACGCTGGTGATCGGGGCGGACGGCAGCAGCCGCGGCTCTCTGGCCGATACCGGCGCGATCGACGTGCTGAACGGCGCGACGCTGACCTTCAATGTCTCCGACACCGTGGGGGATGTCACCAATCGCGGCATCCTGAACATCAATGACAACCTGACGGTCGCCTCGCTCGACAACGAGTCCACCGGCGTCTTCAACATGAAGGCGAACCTGACCTCGACCGGGAACGTCAACATCGACGGGACCACCAACGTCGAGGGCTCCCGGCGGATCGAGACCACCGGCGCCACCTCGGGCCTGACCGGCGGGGGCACCATCAACCTGACCCTGGCGGCGGCCGACCTGACCGTGGACCAGCTGGGGGATACCACCTTCGCGGGCAACATCACCGGCGCGGGCAGTTTC